>ONRL01000238.1 GCA_900320225.1 uncultured Lentisphaerota bacterium | reverse complement strand
CTTCGTCGCAGGCCGCGCGGTTCGCCGCCAACGCCTTGAACGTCTTCGCCCACTGCGCGTCGTCCGCCGTGTGCGGGCCGCGCAGACGCATCAGCATCAGAGATTCGTCCGCAGCCGCCGCAACGAACGCCATCGCGAGAATTGTTCCGATCACAGTTCTCATTTCTCGTTTTCCTGTCTTCTGTTTTACGAAAGCCTCAATCCGCGAACCAGGCGTTCGCTCGCCTGATTTCCGCCCAAGTCCGCCGCGCCGTAGAGCATTGGCCTGACCTTCTCGTTGGCCAATAGTATACCACAGTCATGGGCGCTCGGTGGCATCTTCCCCAACCCGTCCATGGCCGAAAAGCGCGAAATCGCCGCGCAGCGGATCGCCGGGAAACACCTCGGCCATGATCGCAGTCAGCTTGCGCGCCGTCGCCATCGTCGCGGACTCCTTTGCGAGCAACTTAAACTTTCGAGCCTGCTTTAAGACATGGGCGTCGAGCGGCATGATGAGACTCCCACGGTCGACAAAGCCTTTCCACAAGCCGAGATCAACCGGTGGTTCGCGTACCATCCACCGCAGGAACAGGCAAATGCGCTTGCACGCAGAAGAAGCGCTTACCGGGACCAGATATCCCACGCCCGAATCCGCGAATGCCGCGCAGATGGCTTTTACCGCACCCAAGCCCGTACCGTCTCCATTCCCTCTCACATATTCGCCCAGCGTTCCATGTTCGCGCATGACCAGCTGATACGTGCACAGGAAAGCGTAAAGATGGGCGTGCGTCACGAAACGGTAGAAGCACCGACATGCATCAGGCCGAACCTTCCGTTTGAACGTTCCGCGCCGAATCCAGCTGTCCATGTCGCCCTTTGCCCACTCGATCAATTGCTGGATCTTCGGCATGAACTGCTCAATCGACCCGAAACTCAGACACGCCGCGACAAACGCCGTAGCTTCTTGGTTATTCGCCCCTTCTGCCGTCTTCAGGAATTCCGACGGATCCGGACTTGGAAAAGCCCGTTCGTACTTCTCGGCATACTGCCGCAGCAATTCTTTCGTGCGTTTTGTCATACGGCAAAGTCGAATTCTTGCACAACGAGTTTCTTCGGTTGCCGATTTACGACCTTTGCCAGCAAACTTTCCACGAAACGATCCACCTTCGCCACATCCGTCTCCCCGTAAAGCCCGGCCAAGGACGTCACATCGGCCTCGTCAAGGCTGCTCCACGCGGGGATGTGGACATGCCGCAGGTTCTGCGCCTGATAACGGATGCTGCCACCACGCATCTGAACCGACACGCGCCGAATCTGGTCTGTCACGAATGAGCTTCGCATCAGCACGCAAAGAGCACGCATGTTCCACGTGTCGGACGTGATCCAGTACACGTTATGGTGCGGATAGTATTCGCCACGTTCGTCAAGGGCAACGTTTCCGCCGCGCTGGATGTCTGGCAACAGGATCTTCGCCGCCCTCAGAACCCTGTAGCTAATTCTGTCAAGTGTTCTGTACCACGAGTCAGGATGTTTCTTCGCGCAGTAACGAGCCTTCAGCCTACCTGCATGCTTCTCCAGATACGCGCCCACCTTCGGGAACATTGATAGGTCCAACATTTGCCTGTCATCATGCTGATCGTATGGATTGAGCATGTAACGGCTGTTCCATTCGATGCTGCCGCTCTGAATGTCTTCAGACGCGACGAGCGGAAGCAGACACGAATCTTCTATTTCCGCATTGCGCTGTGGATCCACGTATATTTCATCCGCCCCCGACGCAACGCCGATGCCGACCTGCGTTCCGGCCCCGGACTGCTCGATCGTCGGAAAGGAACTGGCTATGGACTCAAACCTGTCCCTTTCAGCGGAATCGGTCGTAACCCAGGCGTCTTCGCCGCCATACCATTTGGCGAACCTGCTGAGCCGCGATCCCGCAACCCCCGTCCTGTAATGCCGCAGTGCATCGTCTTCCAGCGACGTTATTTCGCCAGAGTACGTCCCGTTCCCGACGCGCCGGTCGATCACGTAGATCGCCGGATAGGCGGACACCTCGGTCTCGAACGGCTGCGTATGCTCCATGTTCAGATAGAGTACAACATGGAAAGAGTCGCTAATCATTCGGCGCAGTCGCCTGCCATAACTGCTACGCACAAATCTGTTCGTGCAAATGAATGAAAAAACGCCACGCGGCGACAGCAGCGACAGCGAACGTTCAAAGAAAGGAACATAGATGTCGCACCTTTCGGAGAATGTAGCGTACCGGGCCTTGTACGCTCGTTGTTTCGCCGGGGCTATATTGTCGAAACGGATGTAGGGCGGGTTGCCGATCACCACATCAACCTTCTCCTTGAAGTCGTGGAGGAGAAAATCTTCACAACGGAACCAACGAGAAAGCAGACGTTTCGCAATGTTCCTGGGACATCCTGCCGCCTCAAGTCTCGCACCAACCATGCGCTTCACGTACGAAATGCTTTTCTCGGACACGTCAAACGCAAGGAGAAAACCACCCAGCGCGTCGTCATCCCAATCAGGGCTCTCCGCAATCAATGCATCCACAATCGGCAGGACAAAGGCGCCATCTCCACAACTCGGCTCCAAAACGCTCAACCCGCTCCATTTGCCGAAACGTCCGGCACGCATGACTTCGCGCATCATGTAGGAGACCACTTCGGGACGCGTGAATACCGCGCCGGTCGTCCGATGTTCGGGAACTGGAGTGCGTGCGCTCATGACCTTGCGGACAAATACGAGTAAAGTGACTTGAAGAACTTCAGCGCGCCCACCGACTCGCCCCCGTCGCGTACGGACGCGGTCTTGCTATCGGACACGAGAAGCGCGGTCGCCGTGTAGTCGCGTTCCAACACGAGTCGTTCGCAGAGGAGCTCGTATCTCCGAAGGTAACTCGTGCCTTGAAACACTGGAAGCGGCGGCAACGGGCTGTCCGCCAACGCAACGGCACGTTCGGAAGACGGCGAATCTTCAAGGAAGAAAAGATAGCCAAGCCACGGCGCTTCCGTCACACCGAACACGCGCTCACGATAGGCCACCCAAAAATCACGTGACACGCCGAGGACTTCTTCTGTCCTGTTGTTGAAGTTATTGCCGAAGCTGCCGCTCTGCGACTTCAGTTCAATCGCGGCAACAAGCCTTCCATCCCGCATGACAACGACATCCCAATTCTTCTGCGGACGGTAATATCCCGGAACAGGAACAGCCCTGTCGAAGAACACCTCCGCCTTCTTGAATCCGGCCTTTATGCAGATTTCCTGAATGAGCTTCGCGAAACCATCAAGGTGCCTTCCACCCGTCACCTGGCCGCGGGCTCCAGCATCCTTGACGCCTCGCTTCTTTTGCGAAGCGGCCTGTTGCCGTCGCGTTTTCCAGTAAAACGCAGCAGCGCTCGCAACCTTCTTGCAAAGCTGTACTTCTGTGTAGGGGAAAGACATGCCGAAATTATACCATTTCCACGCCCCGCGTGGAATGCTAATTTGCGATCAATCCAATTGAGTAGATGCTACTCGCACAGATCTGGAGAATTCTGGCACAAGGCCCCAGACGCACCCTGTGGATCGGAATCTTTCCGGATAGAACCTATACTACGTGATATACTCGCAAGATGGTCAATGTCGCAAAGTTGGGGACGAGAAAATGCACTCTTCGGGGGAATGTCCCTCAACACGTTTTCATTGCATCATCATAATGGCGATATGGCATTCTAGCCACATGAAAATACGCATACTTCTGTTTCTCACCGCCGTTTCCGCCGCTGCGGCACATGGCAGGCGCGAAACGATGATTCTTGCTGTGTCAAATAAGCATCAAATGAAAAGGTAGTCTTTAACAAGCAGGTAGTTCTTCTTCACGCCAAGTTCCTGCATCCAGCACTTCGTGAAGTTCGTGCGCCAGGGTCCGGAACCGGGCGTGCCGTTCGTGACGCGGTTGTCCCAGAGCCACGAAGGCGTCGGCCAAACCGCCGCCTCCGGCGCGACCGCCGCGTAGAACGCCTTGTCGACGCCGTTCTGGCCGTGGTGCGCGAGGAACACGATGTCGTGCTTCAGGCGGGAGCCGAGCTTCTTCATCGCGTCGCGGCCGCCCTCCACGCCCATGTCTCCCGTCTCCAGCCACGTCTTGCCGCCGGCCTTGACGGAGATCATCACGGACGCGTTGTTGACGGGATTCCCGTTGTAGAGGAACGGCGCGTTCAGGATCTCGAATGACCAGCTGCCGAACTGCACGACGCGCCCCGGCGAACAGTCGCCGTGCTTCACGCCCTTGAGGCGCCCGGCGATGAGGTCAGTGTAGAACTTGTCCACGCCGCCCTTGTCGGGACGGTTCTCCGTCATCGCGACGAGCGCGCCGAAGTGGTCTTCGTGCGCATGGGTGAGGAACCAGTAGTCAACGTGTCCGCCCAGCGCGCGCAGAAACTCGCCGAGGAACGGGCCGTCTGGATAGTGTCCGCCGTCCACGACGAGAATCTTCCCCTCCGGCGAGACGAACACGGTTGACAGCGAAATGGTGTCGACCCGGCTAGCGAGCGCGTAGACGCGCCCGCCGCCCGACAGCACCTTGACCGTCTGCAGGTCCTTGAACTTGACATTCGGCGTCGCCAACGCCGCCTTGCCCTTTGCGTTCTCGCCGAGAACGCCCGCCGCCGCCAGCGCGGCGCCACCTGTCAGAAAATCCTTTCGCGTAAACATTTCCTGTTATCCTTTCTGCGCTTAAAAATACTTTTTAAGTTCCTTGATCTGCGCGACCATCTTCTCCGCAAGGGCGGCGTCGGGCATGACGAGGTCGGGCAGACGCGAGAACGGGATCATCTCAACCGTGTATGGACCCGCGTAGCCGATCTTCGCGAACGCCGCGAAGAGCTTCTTGAAGTCGACCACGCCAGCAAAGAGATCGTCGCCGAAACCGTGCAGGCCGCCCGCCGAGTCGCTCTCCGCGAAGTTCTTGAGGTGGACAGCCTTGATGCGATCGCCGAGGATCTCCGGGAAGTCCTCGGGGCGGCAGTTGAGGCAGCAGTTCGCCGCGTCGAAGTAAATGCCCACGCGCGTCGACTCGAACTGGTCGAGAAAGAGTTTCCACTCCATCGGCGAGATGAGGAAGCGGTTCCACACGTTCTCCAGCGCGAGGTTCACGCCAAGCGATTCGGCGGCGGGGATCAACTCGCGGACCGACGCCGTCGCGTTCTCCCAGGCGTTCTTGTAGGAGACCTCGGCGTGCGAGGCGTCCCACGCGACGCGCGTCGCACCGGGCACGACGAGCACGGTCTCGGCACCGAGCCACTCCGCCAGTTGAAGATACTTCTTCACGAAGGCGATGGCTTCCGCGCGCTCGGCGGAATCGTCCGCGCAGAGCCACTTGCCCCAGCCCGCGCCCGTCGCAAGCGAACGCAGCCCGACGCCTTTTTCCTTGGCATAGGCGGCAAGTGCCTTCGCCTCGTCCTCCGTCGTGTCCACGGCAAGACAGTCGCCCACCGTGAGCTCGACGCCGTCAAGTCCCTGGGCCGCGGCCCAGTCGATGAACTCGCGCGGCTTCTTCTCGCCGCCGAATCCGCAGTAGATCCATCCGTTAAGCGCGATGTAGTTGTTCATAGTTGGAAGACAGTTGAGAAAACAGGTCAGACCTGTATTCTCATTTTAGGGTGATTGGTTTACGGTTCTTCACGCTCTTCTCTTCGGCGAAGACGAGCTTCATCGTGTCCGCGACCGAATCGAGCGTCTGGTACTTGTCGGGCTTCACGCCCTTGGCGACGCAGTTGACGAAGTAGGCCAGCTCCTGGTGCCAGCCCGTCGACCCGGCCTTGACGTCCAGCTTCGGCGTGATTGCCTTGCCCTTGACCGGATAGATGTGGTACCCCGAGGCGTCGAGCTTCAGCGTCGCCTTCTCGCAGACGATGGTGAACGACATCTCGAACGGGACGCCCTTCGCGGCGGCCCAGCCGCCCTCCGCCATCACGAGCGTGCCGTCGCCGTAGTCGTACGTGGCGACGACGTGGTCCACTCCTCCCTTCGAGACGATGCCCGTGGCGCCGACCGCCGTGATGGACTTCGGCATGCCGAAGAAGCTCTGGACCTGGTCCGCGTCGTGGACGTGCAGGTCGAGGAGCGCGCCGCCGGACCGTGCGCCGTCCATGAACCAGTTCTGCCACGCGTTGCCGTCGACGGACGGCGAGATCCGCTTGAACGTGGCCGACTTCATCTTCCCGGCCTTGCCGCTCCTGTAGTACTCAAAGGCGTGGCGGTATTCGGGCCACGCGCGCACGCACAGTCCCACGTTGAAGAACCCCTTGGCCTTCTTCGCGGCGGCAACGATGCGCTTCATCTGCGCCGCGTCGCGGCAGAGGGGCTTCTCGCAGAACACGTGCTTGCCGGCCGCGAGCGCCGCGCAGACGATGTCGGCGTGGTCCGGCGTGGGCACGCAGACGTCCACGACGTCGACGTCCGCGTTGGCGATGAGCGCATACGCGCTTTCGTAGACCGTCACGCCCGTCAAGTCGAGCGGCTGCGAATTGTCGCCGCCCCCGATGTTCCCGACGACGGCGGACACGTCCCCCGCGCGCTTCTTCGGGTCGACGTCCGCGAGGGCGACGATCCGTGCGTTCTTGAGTCCGCGGTAGATGCCCCAGTGGGTCGTGCCCATGAAGCCCGCTCCAACGATTCCGATGTTGACGCGTTTCACTTTTGCCTTCTCTCTTTCTGCCTGTTCGGCGTTCACCCCATTATTATACAATAAAACTCAGAATCCTTGCATCACGTTCTCGGCGCGGCGGATGTAGGCGTCCTGCTCGACCTTGCTCATGTCGTTCCAGCGCACGTTCCAGCCGCACACGCGCACCTGGAGGTTCTCGTACTTCTCGGGGTGAACTGGATCACGCTGCCGCCGTTCCTGTGGAACATCTCGACGAGCGTGCGCATGACCCCCAAGCCCTTTTCGCCGGAACAGACCGACGGGTGCAGCTTCTTCAGCCCCGGCACGTCGAGTCCCGTGGCCCTGTCCGTCACGTCCTGACGGAACTTACGGCGCAGATAGGTGTCCACGTCCGTGATGTTCTCCACGTACGGATCCCACCACGTGGTGTCCGTCGCGCCGCGCTGCTTTCGCGCGGACGCGCCGAACGCGCGCCAGCCCATCGAAGCAACGGCTGTCACACCACCCAAAAACGCCTTCCGTGTCGTTTTCATGGCTTGTATTCTACCAAAACCTCTCGCGGAGTCAATGGCTGAGGCAGGAGCCCGAAATCGTATGCCGCATTTCCGTTCGCGCGCGGGCGGGTTTGTGGTATATGGCGTTCGCCCCGGCCGATAACATCTTCCAGCATAGGCCATGCCGAACTTGAGTATGTCGCCAGTTTCCTGTTGGCATTGGAGTACGCGCAAGACTGCTATTTCTCTAAAAGGTCGTCAAGCGTCACCTCGGACTGCACGACACCGGAGTATTTGTTCTGCAACAGACCGGACGTCGTCACGAATGTCAGGTGTATTGCCGAACGAGTCTTCGTCACCTGTTCAAAGGCCCCCATCTTCGACTTCAAGCGTTCCAAGTAGTCCTTGTCAATTGAAAACGGCCGTGCCGAAAACTTCATCTCGCAGATGTTGACAACATGGTCGGCGCGTTCGATGAGCATGTCAATCTGCGCACCGACGGGATAGACATCGTCGGCTACATGACGCCAACAATAGACCTGAGTCACCACCCCGGACACGCCGAGTGCCTTCTTGATCTGCCGGACATGCCAGAAGCACACGCGCTCGAAAGCCAGTCCGCGCCAGGCGTTCACCTTCGGCGAATTGACCGAGTGCTGCCAGTATTGTTCGTCGGGATTGGGCTCTCCTCCAATAAACTTCAGGTGAAACAGAGTAAAGCAGTCGATCAACTGATATTGCGAATCCCTCTTTCGCTTTCCGTATGAAGTGAATTTCCTGACAAATCCGCTTTGTTCGAGTTCTTCAAGGTAACGCTTCCCATTCCCTCCAGACGAAACCCCGGCCGCAGCGAGCAGCTCCTTCTGCGTCATTCCGTTCTTGCGCCTGGACAATTCCTCTATTAGCTTGAGGTGCATACCCCCGTTTTCGAACAACGAAGCATACAGTTCGCCAAACTCCTGCCTAAGCTTGCCCTTCGCCGCAAAGCAAAGCTGGTCAATGTTCTGCGCGAGGCTTCGCCCCTTCGCCAGAAGTGTCCAGTAATAGGGCACACCGCCAAATATCATATATGCTTCGGCAAGATCGTCGTCTCCCAGCTCGATTCCTCTTGACGCCAACAATTCACGGCATTCGGCCAACGTGAACGGCTCAAGGAAAATCCTCCCCGTCGCACGATTGTAAAGCCCGCCCTTGTTGCGGAACACCTTTTTGACAATCCATGACGTCGCCGAGCCGCAAATGACGAAAACAACGTCCTTCCGTCCCGAACACCACCCGTTCCAGAACACCTCGAATGCCTTGAGAAAGCCTGATTTGGGCGTGTCCATCCACGGCATCTCGTCAATGAACACGACTTTCTTCCCCTTCCCTCGACTCGTAGCGATCAGACGTTCAAGCTCATTGAACGCCTCGCGCCATCCACCCAATGCCTGAACGTCCTTAAGGCCAGCCCTGCGAAGGGAGTCCGCAAACTCTGCCAGCTGTTCAGCCATCGTTCCATGCATGATGCCAGCATGTTCAAAAAAGAACTTTCCATGAAAGCTCTCTCGAACCAGATAGGTCTTGCCCACTCGCCGACGCCCGCAGACGGCAATCAACTGCGCCTCGTCTGCTGATAGTGACGCTTCAAGTTCCTGTCGTTCTCCTATTCTTCCAACCATATATCCTCCTGTATCGGTGGCGGTATTATACCAAAAGCACATGGATAACGCCATGGATAGATATGGATAATTTCTCTCTTGTGTGTCAGGTCGCCCCGCAATGTGCTATAATACTCATCCATGGGAAAGCGGCATAAAGAGCTCATGAGAAGATCCTTCGCGAAATGCGGACGGAACGTCGCCACGCTGGTAGCGGCCGCCATGCTGGCGGCGGCAACGGCGACTGCGGAGACGAATCTCGCCCCGATGCTGGAAGCGGGCGTCACGGTGCCGAACGGCGGCATCCTCCGCCTCTTCCCGCGCGTGACGATGAAGGGAAAGACGCAGAGGGAACTCGTCAAGACGTTCGACGAGTCGCCGTACAAGGACGTGCAGCCGCTCCGGAACATGCGCTACACGTGGAACCGGCTCGAACGGGGCAAGGGAGAGTATCTCTTCAACAAGGAGCTGGAGCCGTTGTTCGTCCAGTGCGTCAAGGAGCATTCCCGCGTGACGCCCGGCCTCGCCTGGATGTGCGGCGGCGGATACCCTTCCGCGCCGATTCTGGACGGCCAGCGCTGTACCGTCCCGGAATACCTCTATCGCGAGCTCGCCTCCTCCGACCATCCGATGCGCGTGGACCCTTCATACGGCGGCGGCCTGACGCCGGACTACGATTCGCCGCTCCTGCTCGAACGCTTCCGGGCCCTCCTGAACGCCTTCTCGGCTTGGCTGGACGGCAACGTGACCGGCACGCAGATCAAGCGGCGCGACGTCGTGTACGGCATCGAGATGCGCTACTTCGGATACTGGGGCGAGGGTGCCGTGAAGAACGGCAGCTATCCGGTCACGGACGTGTTCGACGGCTACATCGACGCCTATCTCTCCGCGTTCCCCGACATCCTCCTCATCGCGCCGATGCAGGAGACCCTCCACCTGCCCAGCCGCAAGAACTACGACGCCCACCCGACGAATCCGCAGTACCTCCGCGCGATGAAGCACGTGGGGCGCCTGTTCCGCGAGCGGAACGCCGCCGGACGCCTCGGCTTCTTCATCGACTGCTGGGAACATAAGACGCACACCATCGACAACCCGAGGGTGATGTTCGACGAGAACGGGCGCGTCATCTCCATGGCGCGGTACAGGACGGCGAACACGTGGGGCGACTCCTACGTTACGGGCGAGTTCGCCTACTTCATCCGCCCCCGCAGCAAGGATCTCGTGCCGTATGCGGCGCTGGCCGACCAGTTCGCGGAACGGCACGTCGCCGGCATCTCGCTCCACAACTTCACGATCATCGACCGGGTGAACGGGAAGCCGGACCCGCGCTACGGCGCCGCGCCGCGCACGTTCGTGACGCCCTCGCCGGAAATCTACGCCTCCGCCCGGCGCGCCGTTTCCACGCTGGGCTACCGCATCGTGCTGGGAAGCCCGAAGGTGACGTGGACCGCCGAGGGCGCAGAGGCGTCGTTCACACTCGCCAACGTCGGGACCTCCCGCGCCTACCATTCCTACAACCGCCTGCGCGTGTTCGTGGAGCGGGACGGCAAGGTGCTGGAGGAAAAGGACGTGCCGTTCGACCTTCGCACGCTCCTCCCCGGTGACAAGCCGCTGGTCTGGGACGAGACGCGCGCCACGCCGTTCTCCGTCAAGCTCGCATCGACGTCCGGCGACGTCCGCGTGTCATTCCCCGACGCCAAGGGGATCGAGCATCCCCTGTGCCTCTCGAACTACGGCCGGCGCGCCTCCGACGGCTCCTATCTTCTCGGTACGCTCGCGCCCGACGCGAGGTAGTGACAAGCGCGGCCACTCCCGTAACGGTCGCGCAGGAGCGCGACCCTCCCGGTTTTCAATACGCCTGCATGATGTTTTCGGCACGGCGGATGTAGGTGTCCTGCTCGCCCTTCGAGAGGTCGCCTGCGCGTCGCGCAGCTCCTCCGCGCTGAACACGGTGAACTGGATCACGCTGCCGCCGTTCGCGTGGAACTGCTGGACGAGCGCCTTCATCACCTCAAGACCCTTCTTGCCGGCGCAGACGGATGGATGCAGCATCAGATCGAGCGGGTAGTCACCCGGGAGTTTCGTGGAGTCGGACGCGGCCAGCGTGTTCACAAGCGCCGTCGCGCCCTCCGTGTCCGCGCCCATCGCGGGCGAGAGGTTCTTCGACATCTCCTCGCCCTTCCGGCGCCCGTCCGGCGTCGCGCCCGTCTTCCGGCCCAGTTCGATGAACTGCCGCGCGCAGTGTCCGCTGGCAAGGAAGATGCCGCCCCTTGAGTTGGGCTTGCCGTTCAACTGCGCCGCGAAACAGTCGATCACCTCCGCGCCGAGCGCGTTCGCCTCGGGGTCGTTGTTGCCCCACTTGCGCTTAGAGCGGAGCATCCGGAGACGAAGCGTCTCATTGCCCTTCCAGTTCTCGGCCATCACCTTGCCGAGTTCCGCAAGCGACATCTCCTTCTTTTCGTACACGATCTCTTTGATGGCGAGAAGCGCGTCCACCGCCGTGCCTGGTCCGACGGCGAGGATCGCCGAGCTGTTCCCGCGCGGACAGCCGTTCATGAAGCCGTCCTTGCGCGTCTTGAGCGCATGCTCCGTGGCAATTGTCATCAGGTTCGCGGGGTTGACGTCGGCGAGCACCTTCTCGAACTCGAACGCGATCTCGCGGCACCGCGTGGTGGTGGCGGCAAGCCGCCGCAGGTATTCGTTTTTGAAGGAGGGGAAGGACGCTTCCCACTGGGGAGGGACGCGCTCCTGCGCGTCCCCGGTCGCGCAGGAGCGCGACCCTCCCGCTTCCGCCAACATCTTCTCAATGGGTTTCAGGAAATTCACGTGCCCCACGCCGGTCTGGTTCGCGCCGTCGTGGAACTGGAACTCGTAGCAGCCCGTCATGACCGCCTTGCGGCAGTCGTCGTCGCTGGCGCCTTGCCACTTCTTGAGGGCGTTCGCCAGCGGCACCTCGCCGGTGAAGGACAGCGACCGGTGCCGCCGCGCCATGTCCATCATCTTGTCCATCGCCCAGTCCGGCGTGTTGGGGGCGATCTTCACGAGGAACTTCGGCGTCGTGAGGTTGCATTCGTCCATCACGTCGAGGATGATCTTCGAGACGTGGTTGAACGCGCTCGTGCCGTCCGCGTTCGTGCCGCCGAGGCCCACGGGCTGGTTCCAGTAGTTGCTGATCGAGCCCCACTGCCAGAGGAAGTGCTTCAGGTGTTCGCGGAACTCCGCCTCCGTCGTGCGGCCCGCCGCGACGTCGGCGTCGGCCGTCGAGGTGCTCGGACCAGAAGAAGTACAGCCACACGAACATCATCATGTCGTAGGCCGTCTGCGGCGGCCCCGAGCGCAGGCGCTCCAGGCAGGCGATTTCTTTCTCGAGTCGACGCTTGGGAGGGTCGCGCTCCTGCGCGACCGCGGACGCGCAGGAGCGCGTCCCTCCCAAATTCTTCTTCCCTTGCGCGATGAAGCGGTCAAGGCCCGCGAGCATCGCGTCCATCGCGATCTTCAACCCCTCGTAGAACGGGTCGCACTCACTGGGACAACGGGCATCTTGCCCGTTGCGGACGCGCGGGAGCGCGTCCCTCCCACGAGCATACTTCTCCAGCCGCGCCTTCAGCCCCGGGAAGCCAATCTTCAGGACCACGCGCCAGTCGGGCACCGAGTGGTCGAAATCCTGCCACATGTTCCAGATGCCGTCGCGGTTCCCCTCGTGCCACTCCTTCCTCACCCAGGCGGGCAGGCGCTGGGCGTTCACCGCGCCGGCGCGGCCACCCCGCACGACGTTGATCGGACGGTCGTTCCGGTTCCAGATGGAGATGGCGGGGAACCAGTCGAGCGGCGACACGTCGATCGACATCTCCAGCGCCTGCGCGGCGAAGCACTTCGCCTTCGTGATGCGCCACGGTTCTCCGGACGCCTTTCCGGCGGCCACGATCTCCGCGAGCCGTTTCTTCAACCCTGGCACGTCGAGGCCCGTGGCCTTGTCCGTCACGTCCTGCCGGAATTTTCTGCGCAGGTACGTGTCGGTGTCCGTGATGTTTTCCACGTACGGATCCCACCACGTGGTGTCGGCGTAACCGCGCTGCTTCCGCGCCGGTGCGCCGAACGCGCGCCAGCCCATCGACCCCATGGCGGCCATCCCGCCCAGAAATCTCTTGCGTGTCACTTTCATTGTCTTGCCTCTAACTTGTTTGACTGTTTGATGGTTGTTTCTAAGGCTACGGTTCATTGAAAAGGTCGTCGAGGGTCACTTCGGACTGGACGACACAACTTGCTTTCGTGCGCTTCAATCCGTATGTCGTGACGAACGTCAGATGACAGGTATCGTTCGTTCTGGTTTCACGCGAGAAAGCCGCAACTTTCTCGCGAAGACGGACCGCTTCGTCCGCGCTGATTTCATATTCCCCGGCAGAGTATTTGATTTCACATAGATTCGTGACATGATCGCCGCGCCTGATGACAAGGTCGATTTGCGCCCCTTTGAGCCTTGGGTCGTCCGAGACGAATCGCCAACTCGACTCCTCCGTCGCAACCCCGCTGATGCCGAGCTTCCGCTTGATCTGGCCGGAATGGAGCAGACAGACGAGTTCAAATGCCAGTCCTTCCCAGACGATTCGCTTCTGATCTTTGACCATGTGAAGCCAGTGCTGGCGATCTTGGCCGCTGTAGTCCTTGACAAAGGAAAAGTAGAACAACGTGAAATTGTCGACCAATTGGTACACGCTGCCCTTTTTCTTCTTGCCGGTTTCCGCATATCGCCGAACGAACGCACAAGTCTCCAGATTCTCCAGAACGTGCGTCAAGGTGCCGTCGTTTCTCAAGGTCGGCACAAGACCAACCAGTTCGTCGCGAGTGAGACCTGTTCGCTTGGTCGCAAGTGCCGTCACAACGGAGACATACGCTTCCGGCTCTTTGAACACGGATCTATACAAGCGGCCGAATTCGCGCCCAAGTTCGGCCTTGGGCGCAAAGAACAACCGGTCCACGCTCTGCGAAAGGCTTTCCCGCTTGTCCAGAAGACTCCAGTAGTATGGGGCACCACCGAAGATCATGTAGGCGGCCGCGATGTCCTTTCTGCCCATCGGATTGTTCTGTTCTGCCAGATACTGTTCGCATTCGTGAAGAGTCCACGGCTCAAGGTAGATTGTCCTATTCGCACGGTTGAAAAGCCCCCCGCGGTTCTGAAGGATCTTGTTCACCATCCATGAAGCCGCGCTTCCGCACACAATCATGACAACATCCTTGCGAGCGCTCGCCCAGCCGTTCCAAAATGCCTCGACGGCCTTAACGAACCCCGAATTCCGCGTGTCCATCCAAGGGAGTTCATCAATGAATATCGTCTTCCGATCATCCGTACTGTGCCTGATTGCCCGCTTCAGCAGTTCAAATGCCTCCATCCAAGTCCCAGGCTTGCAACATCCATCATCCCATTGTTCCCTCAGACTCGTCCAGAACCCGAAAAGCTGCTCAGAGAGCGTTCCGTCTTCGATACCCGTATGGGTAAAAGTGAAATGATAGTCAAAAGCCTCTCGGACGAGGAATGTCTTTCCAACACGACGTCGGCCATACACGACAATCAGCCGAGAACGGTCTGCGGCAAGACATTCTTTCAACGTTTCAAGCTCTTTGGCTCTTCCAACAATCATGGCAATTCTCCTAGTTGCGCACTAAATTATACCACAAATCAGCGATCTAGTGCGGAACAATATCAATCGCCACTAAATCTCCAATGAAACATGACATTTAGTGGCGACCTGAATGCCTCTCGTGCTTGACCGTGAAGGAGGCGGCTCACCGGAAGATGACCATCATGCCGCCGCCGATGACGGTGATCACGCCGGACCCGCTGAAGTGCGTGCCGTCCTTGTTCTGCGCGGGCGAATCGGGGCCGCCCCACGTGCCGGGCGCCAGATGCCGTCCGTTCAGGATCACGTCCTTGAACACCGCGTTCACCCCCGCGTCGAGGATCAGCTCCGGTTCGCGCGAGGTGCCGCAGTCCGTGAAGAATCCGAGCGACCCGGTTGTCGTTGTCATCGTCAGGACCGTCTTGGTCGGATTCGCGAAACTGTTGCTGCGCGTGAGGCGCAGGCTCGGATGCCGGTTGCTCATCTCCAGGCCGATGCAGACATTCGTGCCCTGCCAGCACGCGGTTTCGCCCAGCACGAGCGGGCCGGCAAACGCGACCAGCGCGCCCGTCGTCGTGTTCGTGCCGTTGATGGTGAGCGGCTTCGGTCCGCTCTTCCTGAAGGTGACGGCGCCCCCAGGTTATGTCACCTTCATAGTAGGCCAGGATCGTCGCCGGCGCGTCGCTGCGGAGATGCCCCGCGCTGCCGGTCTGCAGATCGCCGACCTGCTGGTCGAAGCCGTGGAGATCCATCGTGCTGCCGTAGCCGAGGATGATGTCGCACTGGAAGTTCAGCACGTCGTTCGTCCAGCAGTGCAGGGAACTGCCCGAACCTTTTTGCGACGCGCCCAGCTCGATGTACATCCGGTTGTTCGGACACTTCAGGTGCAGTTCGGTCTTCCCGTGGAACTTGAACGCCCTTTCCCTGACCCCCAGCGTCGGCTGGATGATTGGCGCGCCCTCGACCACCACCGTCCTCAGGGTTGTGTTTGTCGGACCGAATTCCACCGGACCGGCGAACGTGCCGCCGCCACTCAACGTAAGGATGCCGTCCCCGTACAAGCCATTCCCTTCGTTTCTGATCCTGAAGGGATCGGTGCCGGTCTGGTGGATCGGCGCGGTGATCGCGCAGTGGCCGTATGCGGCGAAGTAGTTGTCATTGACAAGCGACGAGCTCGTGAGGCGGATCGGCTTGTCAATCACGCACGCCCACATTTCCAGCCGCCCCTTCTTGGCCTGGTCGATGACGATCTCGCCGCCCTCCGCCGCCGAACCGAACGGTCGCAGCCTCGAGAACGTCTTCGTCACGCCGCCCGCCAGCTCCACGGTGCCCGCGAAGTCGTTGGTGGCGTAGAGCGAGAGGCAGCCTTTCCCCGTGATCGTGAGCGTGCGGCCGGCCGCGCCCTGGATGTTCCCCTGCACGCGGAGACGCTGGCCGCTCCCTCCGTTCCCCACCGTCGACATGTCCCACGTCTGGTCGGCGGCCACGACCACCGGAAGGTTGAGGTCGTGCATGCGCCAGGTCGCTCCCGACTGTACCGCGCGGTTCGCGAGCGTGAGCCCGCCCGCTCCGATCGAGAGCGTGCCGCCGGACGCCGCCGTGAGCGCGAAGTTGTTCGCCGTGTCGAACAGGATGCCGCCCGCAGCGGCGCCAGACGCCGGCACCTGCGCCGCCGTTCCGCCCGTGGCGAATGTCAGCATCGTCGTGCCGCTCGCGAGGTCGGGCAGCACGTCCCCCTCCCAGTTCGCCGCCGTCGCGAAGGAGGTGTCCGCGCCGCCGCCGTCCCACGTGGCGCCCGCCAGCGACGCCGGACTGAACGCGGCCGACCACGCGACGACCTCCTCGTCCGCCACGGCGGCCACCGTCTCGCCCGGCTCGAACGTGGCTGACGTCTGGCTCGTGCGGAACTCGCGGTGCACGCGATCGTACAGGCCGGCCACGCCGTTCGAGACGCACGGCACGAAGTCGCGCACGAGCTCGCCGTCCTCCCATACCTTCGCCCACTTCACCCAGGCCGTGCCGGTCTTCGAGAGACTACCGCCGTCGTAAGCGCGCCGGTAGAAAATCGGGCAGGCGTAGTCCATTTTCGTGTAGGTCGTCGCCCGCCCCGAGAAGTCGACCAGCCGCGTGCCGTCGATCTCCACCCCCTCGGGACCCAGCGTGTAGGTGCGGAACGCGGTGGCGGGATCGTAGCCACCCGCCGTGAAGTTGTCCTGAATCCCGAAGAAAGCGTAGTAGTACTTCGAGTCGACGTTGGGGAAGAAGTAAAAATAGGAGGTCAACCCGAACAGGCAGACGTTCCACGCGCTCTTGCCGCAGACCGAGACCTTCGTGTATTGGGTCGGGATCACGGTCGTGTTCACCCACGCCTGGCTGGCGGAGTAGAGCCATTCGACCTCGCGGTCGTACGGGAAGTCCGCCGCCGAACGCCAGAGGAAGCGCATCTGGTAGCCGTTGGCGATCCACGTGCCCGGGATCGCGAACGTCGCCGTCGTCGCGTCTGCCGCCACCTTGCCGAGGAAGTGAATGTTCGCCCACGCGGAGACAGACGTCCCCCGGTCGGCCGTGTCCGCCACCGCGTAGAGGACGCCCTCGTCGTGCGCGCCCGTGAACGCCACCGTCACCTCCGCGAGGCCGACGTCGACCGAATCAATCGCGAGCGCGGGGCCGAGCGCCAGCGCGTCTGTGGCGGACTCCACGCCACCGCAGTCCTGCGCGTCGGGTCCGATCTCCGCGCCTACCGTGAAGGCGCCGTTCCCCTTGACCGTGCAGAACGTCCCCTTCGCGCGGTCGTAGAGCGTCGCCACGCCGTCCTTGACGCACGGCACGTAGTCGTGTTCCAGCGTGCCGTTCTGGCGCAGTTGCGCCCAGTAGATCGTGCATTCGCCCTGCTTGCCGACCGTTGTGTTGCCGTCGTTCTTCCGCGCGAAGAGCGTCAGCGTGCTCGTGGTCGTCCCGGCCAGCGCCGACGGATCAAACGGCATGCGGCAGATGCCGTCGACGTACGCCCCCTTCGCGTTGATCTGGTACTCGTGCGGGAAGAGATCGCGCGGGGCAACCGAGGTAGTGCCGCTCACGCCGAAAAAGCCGAAATAGTGGGCACTCGTCTTGTTTGCCGCCGCAGGCTGATTGCTGAAGAGGTAACACTTGCCAGAAACGCCGAACGGCGCCATGTCGCCCGGATGATACGCCTTCACGCGGATGTCGCTGTTCTTGTTCGGCACGAAGCCCGTGTCGATGTACGCGCCGGCGGACGGCACCCGGAGCGACTCGAGCCGAGTATCGTACGGCGGCACGTCGGCCATGAGGAAGAACCGCACGAAGCCGGCCTTCGCGCGCCACGCCGACGGGATCGTGAACGACTTCTCCGTCTCGGCGGCGGCCACCGCGCCCACGTAGACCGTCTCGCGCGCGTTCGTGACGGCGTTCCCAATGTCGCTTGGCGACCACGCGGCGACGAGCGCCTTCGCGCCGTCGCCCGCCTCAGCCGCCGAGATCGCGAGGACCGTCGCGCCCGTCGCGCGGTCGCAGGACGTCACCGTCACCGTGCGCGCGAACGCCGGAACGGCAAGCGCCGCCAGCACAACTGACAAAGTGTATCGCCCCCCGACATGAGAAGCGACCTTCTCAAGCAATGCTCTTTTCTCCATTTTTTCGCCTCCTCGATTCATCCAAAAACATACCGTCACCGCCGATGCCCTCGGCGAAGTTGAAGGAATTATACCAAATCCGTGACGATTATGCTCAGCTATCTGCACAAAAACACGAGCGGGAGGGTCGCAGTTTACTGCGACCGCCGATTCGGTCACAACAAGTTGCACCCCTCCCCTTACTTGAAAGGGTTGACGGCCCTCATGCCATGGTAGAGTTGGCCGTCGCTCAAATCCTCGCTGATAATCTCATGGCAGCCGAGCTTCTCTGCCGCCGAGACGACGAGCGCATCGTAGTACTGGATGCCGTACTCCTCTTTGACCTGAAGCGCATGACGGACAAGGTCGATCGTCACGTCCGTCGCGAGAAGATCGCGGAAGCCGTCAAGCATCATGTCAATCTCCTCCTTCGTCCGCTTCGTCTTCTTGTACATCGTATTGCAGAACTCTTGCAGGACCTGCGTTGATATGCACCCGTCATGGTTCACCTCAAGCGCATGGGTGATCAAGTCAATGGCGATGGCACGCTTTTCGGGATTGGAATCGTCCTGCGCGTACACAAGAACGTTTGTGTCGAAGAATCTCATGTGACGACCTCCCGAACAGCATCCCGCTCTCGGTTGAACCGATAGCCCTTGGGCAATCCACTCGGTGGAAGATTCAACAGGAAGTTCTTGAAATCCCGCGCCTTTCGAGACCTCAGCGCGGTGATTTCCTGCACTTTCGCCTCTAGGCATTCGCGGATATACTGGTTCAGGCTGGTGCCGTGTTCCTCGGCCCATTCCCGCACTTCCTGCACGATGGCAGGGGGTATTGACAGGGTGATGCTCATTTTCGCGCCTCCTCTACGTGTTCCGTTCGCACGTATTTTATCAAACCCGTGCGCACGGCGTCAAGAGGCGCGCCGTTGTGGGAATTACTGCCGGATGCGGATGGGATCGCAGTTGAGGCCGGAGAGCAGCTTGCGCATGTCGAGGCGGAGCTCCAGGTCCGGATCCGGCACCACCAACACGGCGGCCATCTCCACGCAACTACTGGGATCGTCTTCCACGAAAAACTCCAGCGTGTCCGTATCCGTGAGGTCGAACACCCGGTACATCCACCCGTTGTAGCTCGACTGGAGATCGCCGCGCATGGCCGAGTCCCACTTCCAGCGCGCGCGCTCGCCCGGATGCGCGTAGTTCGCCTTGAGATAGTCGAGGTTCCCGTTAATGTACTTGGCCACGCTCCATTTCTTTTTCGCGTTGCCGGGATCGCGCATCATCACGTTCGCCGAGCCCTTCTCGTGTCCGCCGTACCGGACAAGTGGCAGCACCACGTACCGTCCGGCCGGCAGCGGCGTCTCGAAACGGAATTTCGCGGAAACGAGCACCGTGAGCGCCTTGCGCGCGCCGCCGTCGTCGATCTCCACCGCGCCAAAGGCCGTGTCCGTCGCGCCGTGGTCCGGCAGGTCGTCGCCGCGCGCGATCAAATCGCCGCCGCGCGGGTCGGACGCGATCTCCAGGCATCCGCCCTTCAGCTCGGCCCGCACCGGACCGAACGCGCGCGCCGTCGCACCGTCGCCCGCGCCCTTCACCGGCAGGCGCGCCGTCTCGCCCGGCTTGACCACCACGAGCTGTCGCTCGAATCCCGGAATCGTGCCGGAATAGACGCCCCCCGCAACCTCGATCGGCTTGACCGCACGCCGCCACGCGAAGGTGACGCGCGCAGGAGCGTCGTTCTCCGCCTTGAACACCACGCCGTCGCCGCCGCCCTTCAGCCAGCCGGGATACGTGCGCGTGTTGACCTCGCAGTCGGTCCGGGCCGTGAAGCGCGCCACCGACCCGATGGGCGCCTTCACGCGCACGAGGTAGTCGTGGCGGGCCTTGACCCGGTACTGGAGCGTCGCGCGCCCTTCGCGCATCGGCACGGACGCGAAGGTCTTTCCGAAGTCGTATGAAATCTCCAGGTCCGCCGCGCGGCCGTCATCGAGCCGCGCCTCATAGACGCCCAGCGTGATCGGATAGCAGCTCCGCACCCGGTAACAGAACGAGTCCGCGCCAACGTGTTCGAACGCGGGATTCTCGCGCGCCGGGCGGCCGTCGAACGACAGGACGCCGGTGGAGTAGTGCGGAAACACGCGGTCCCGGCGCAGGACCCACTTCGTGCCCTTCTTCGCACCCGCGATGTCTGCGTAATCGAAGTTCTCCTTGGTCGGATCGGCCTCCAGCAGCGGATAGTACGTACCGGTGGCGTGCCATTTCGTGAGGTTGTTGAACTGTCCGTCGTTGCCGGTCCACACGCGGAACCGCTCGCCCGGGTTGAGGATCATCTCGCCGAGGTAGACGGACGTCTCGTTGTCGAAGGACGGGAAGAACTTCTGCGCCGACAGGTCGTAGATGTGGTTCTTGCCGTCGAAGAACACCTGCTCAAACGCATGGCCGTACCCGCCCGTCGGCGTGGTGGGGCAGCCCGCCACGCAGGCGAGCATGTTCAGGGTGAGGTTGTTCAGCGGACCGCACTCGAAGCCGCAGTACGAATTGAGCATAATCATCGCCTCGTAAGTCGCCGGCCGCGGCGTGTCCGAACCCGGCGCGAAGTCGGCCTGGTGGCTCATGAAGTAGTCGCTCGCGGAGATGGCGTACTGGAACACGCGGTTGACCTTCCCCTGGTCCGACAGTTTCTCGCCCGCGAGCGAATCGCGCAGGTCGCCGAAACTGCGCGGGTCGAGCGCGCCCGTGCGGACCGCAAGCGGATAGAGGAGCGCCTCGGTCGGCGACAGGTTCTCGATCTCCACGTAGTCCATGTAGAGGTCCGCGGGGGTCTCCACCTTCATCTCGTCGCCGGCCTTCACCGTGAAGCTCGCCGTCTCGCTCTTCCGCGCCGCCAGGTATTCGTCCACGCGCGGCATGACCGGATAGTTGAGCGTGTCCAGCACCGTGAAGGGATCGTTCGACGGAAGGTTCTTCTCCGGACGGTACCACCCGCCGCACAGCTTGTGCGCGACCCGGTCGCGCCGCGCGAAGATCGATGCCGGCACGAAGCAGAACCCGCCGCCGCACGCGCCGTCGAACGTACGGTCAAACGCGAACAGCGACCGCGTGTCCGCATCCAGCCGCAAGTCCGCCGACGGCGCGAAGTCGTCCGAATACCGGGCCACGGACGACGCACGAACGAGATCGATCGCCCCCTCGAAGAACGCGTCGTTCCCGAATCCGCTTGAGGGATTTGTCCTGCAGCGGAACGGCCTCGAACTCAGGGATGGGCAGGGAGAGCACCTTCCGTCCGCCCACGAACACCTCCGCCTTCCCGCCGCAGCGCCACGCCACGGCCACATGCGTCCATTTCCCGGCGGGAATCTCCACGCGCTTCGCCTTCCCCTTGTACGCGTGCTTCTTCCAATCCGTGATCGAGAAGGTGAGCCTCTTCTTTTCCGCATCGTAGTCCAGTCCCAAGACCTCGCCCGCGCCATTCTTCTTCAGCATGCGCGTGCGAATGCCTTGGTGGAGCTGGAAGAGCGGTATGACGCCGCCAGGATGGCGGCTTTCCCAGTTAGACGATGCGTCCGTCGAGCGCATCCGTCCGGAATTGGCGCAGTCATCGGGACGGAACCACGCCTCGATGGTGCCGTCGCCGGAGGGGAGCGCGCGGTCGCGCTCGTCCCGGAACTGGTACGCCTGCGTCCAGCCGGCGCGCGTCGTCGCCTGGTGGAAGAAGCCGATCGAATCCGGGCCGCCGCTTCGCAAGGCGAAGTCGTCCGCACGTCCGCTCACGCCGGGCGCGAAGAAATCGTCGTTCCATTTCGGGAACGGCAGCGGCTCGGCCGCGCGGACCTCGAGACGGGAGACCTCCAGCGACGGCAACAGGACCGAGTTGTCCGTGATTGGACGGCCGTAGTCGTCGAAACTCGCCTTGAGGGCGCGCAGCTCAAACGACGCCCGCAGCCGCTTCGCGCGCGGATGGACGTGTCCCTCGTCAACGTACAGCGTGGTCTTGTCGGGCGGGCGCATGTGCGACGTCCAGCGCACGTCGCACAGCGTCTCGGGCAACACGTTCCCGTCGCCGTCCAGCTGCTCGACCTTCACTACGCCGCCCCAGACGAGCTTTGCGCGGCTCGTGACCTCGATCTCCTGCACCACGCCCTTGCCCGCCAGCGCGTCCGGCACCGGGACCTCGAACATGGCGTAGGACCGTTCCTTCTCGCCCTTCAGCAAGATGCCCTTCTCCGTCTTCTTGACCGTTCCGCCCGTGAACCGCCAGCCCGACGTCCCCGCCAGCGCCCCGGCGAAGAGGCCGCCGTCCGAATCACCAGCCTTCGCGCCGTCCGGGCCCGTCTCGCACGTAAGCGCCTTCGTGCCGGACGGCACCGTGAACCGGAGCCGCACCGACCCGGGCTCCTTGCCGTTCAGCGCCTTCACGGCGAGCGGCTGGCCGTCCGCCAGCACCTTGAATCCATCGCCCTCGCGCATAAGGCCCATCCCGGCCAGCTTCGCGGGCAGGATCTCGACCTCGCGCGGAACGGACGTATCGTACGTCGCGTTCCATTCCAGCGGAAACGTGGCCGCCGCCACCGGCAGTGCGCCAGTCAGCAGGGCAGCCGCCACACGACCAATCGTCTTCTTCATGCTTTTCTCCTCTATCGGAAAATCAGCGTCATGCCGCCGCCGGCGATGCGGATCGCGCCGCCGGGCGCCACATGCGCCGGCAGGTTCGCCGACGTGTAGACCGTCCCCGGCCTCAGCTGCGTGTCGCCGTCCCAGCCTTCCGCGAAGACCTGCGTCATGCCGGACGGCAATTCGATCTTCCCGTCGTCCGCGAAGCGGATCACGGCGTGCTCCTTGTTGAACGTGGTGGGCGAATTGAGCTTCAGCGTGCCGGTTCCCGCCACCGTCACGTTCGTGCCGTTCAGCCACGACGCGTTGTGCGCGAACTCCATCACGCCGTTCGTCACCTTGATGTCGCCGTGCGACTCGAACACCCTGTTGGAGAGGCAGATCACGTCCGGCCCGCTCATGGTGAAGCCCAAGCCTCCGGTGACCTGGCATCTGATGGCCTGCGCGCTCTTTCCGGCATCGGCCGCCGGATACCCCTCGACGATCTCGCACATCGCCGGATAGGTGCCGTGGAACGTTGAGTTGTGGGCGCTGCGCACGGCGTCGAGGCGCTGGGTGGTCGCGTTGAACTCGAACACGCTGCCAACCTGCCCGTTTCCGTTGAGGATTCCCGACATGGCGTCCGAAACGCGGAAATCGACCTTGGCGTCGGTCCCGTTCATCAGCAAGCCGATCGGATCCGACGTCTTGCTGGAGAACGACGTTCCCGGCACGTCCAGGATGAGCGTCTGCCCTTGGCCTACTTTGTAGCACGTAAATGCGAACGGCTTGCCGCCGATGTACACCTCCGTGTCCTGGGTGGACCCACCACCCGTCATGGAGTAGTCCGATCGGCCCCCGCCAACGATCTCAAGCCGCGTGCCGGGACCGTCGAAATGGATGGTTCCCGACTTGTAGACATAATTCAGATGGGCGGCAAACACGTTCGTGGACGCACGTGACAGGTGCCACCATTTCTTGGGATCGCTGCTCATCCCGACATATATGTACGTCGGCTTCTCGATGACGGCATTCGACATGGTGAGGTAAGCCGCCGTCGTGTCGTTTGCAAAGCGCTCGAAGAGGTGACTTTCCCGTTTATCAGCACGAGGCCGTTGGACAGCACAAGGCGTCCGTCGATGACGTTCGTCCCTCCCAGCACGGTCGTTCCGCCCACCGTCGCCGCGCCGGACGAAATCGTGAGCTCGGGCGCGGTCACGCCCTTCTCCAGCACCAGCGTCTGCCCCTCCGGCACGGCCCAGTTCTGCTTGCGCGCCGTCGTGACGGGCGTCGCGATCGCATGGACGTGTGCCGCCGCTCCGTCAACCGCCGAGATCTCTACGCCGCGCATCGTCGTGCCCGACACGCTGCTGTCAAGCGTCAGCGAGCCGTTGCCGGAAAGACGATATCCGCCGGCAGTTGCGCCCGTCTGGAACCTGACGGCACCCAGCGTCACGTCTCCGTCCACAACCACAGGCACGCCTGCTGCGGATGCCTCCGGGAAGTAGGCCGTCATGCCGATTCCGTCCGGCACCGCTCCCGTCCAGTTCGCGGCCGCGCTCCAGCTCCCGCCTAGCCCCACGGGAATCCATTCGCCCGTCGGCGAGCCGTTCGAGGTGACGGTGACGGTGATAGCCCACTCGCCTGCCGTCTCCGTGGCCGCCTCCGCCAGTTCCGTCTCCTTCCACTCCAATGCAAATGCCGCAATGCTTCCGATGTACGTCTCATCGCCTGTCTTCGCGAACGTAACGACCGTGTGCGTGCCGTCCGCGATGTTCGGATTCGAGCAGCACAGCGTATAGCCCGAATCGACGGAGATCGTGCTCTCGCTGAAATCGGAGACGAACGACAGGACGGACGCAGGAACCGCATCGGCATAGAGCGTCGAGGTCCCGTTCCCGTTCGACTCGAGGGAAAGCGCAGTGATTGTCAGACTGCCGTTTGACGCGATGAACCTCGCGGCGCGCACCGCCGCCGCATATTCGTCGCGCACCGTCAGGACGGCATGATGGGTGACCGCGGTTCCGATCTCCACGCCCGATGCATCCACGAACTTGAGGCCGACCTTTCCGTTGAACGCCGAGTCGCCCGTCACTTCGAGCAACGCCCCCGGGCCAAGCGCGAGGGCTGGCGCTCCAGAGCCGAATGTCGCCGAAGCAACGGTCATCGTGCGGTTGCCGTCCAGCAGCAGCGTGCCGCCGTCCATCGTGAGATCCGTCGTCGCGGGAATCGCGCCGCTTCCGGAGAACGCGAGGATGCCGCTTGCAATCACGGTCGGCCCCGTGTACGCCATGGCGGCCGCGAACTCGACCGTGTTCTCGGGCGTCTCGCCCGTCACGATCACCCCGCCGTCCGTACGGCCCGCCGCCGCGAGGTCGGGCGAAGTGGTGAACGGCTTGGCGAATATGGCGACGAACGGTTGGTTGGACTTATTCCCCTTTGAAACAAGAGTCACGGCGTTCGTGCCGAGCTGCGCGGAGGACACCTCCGCGCACAGCACGGTCTTGCGCGGCAGAAGGATTTGCCATTGTTGAGTCCGAAATTGCCGACGGTGCAGCCGTCAAGGTAGAAGTTGAGATTCCCGCTGCCGCGGTTGACCATGGTGTCGCAATCAAATCTCCCGCCGGAAGTGACGCGCACGTTGCAAGCCGGCGGGTTCGCCTTGTTGCTGACGTTGTTGGTGAAGGATTCGCACTCGAAGTGTCCGCCGTTCTTGATGTCGAAGTCTGCCGTGCCCGTGGAGTCGTTCGCGGCAGCGCCATCCCCGATGACGATTCTGTATGAATGGATCAATCCGCCGTCCGCCGTGATCGTCGCCTTCTGTCCGGGGCGCTGGTAGACGAGGATGCCGGCCCAGCTCTGGCCATGATTGTAAGTGCCGCCCGCATTCACGGTAAAGCGCAGATCGGTGTTGAACGTAAGCGGGGTGTCCACGCCGTTGACCTTGACGGTCGGTGCGGCCGTGTAGCTTCCAATGACAAACGATTTCCCGCCGCCCTGTGTCCACGTGCCATTGTTGACCGTCACGCATACCTTTGACGGGCCATTTGGCGTGTTGTAGTTGGCAAAACCGTGAAGCTGGCCTAAATAAGGCCCTGTGGATGAGGAAAAATTGCCTCCGTCAAGCGTGACGAACACGTCTTTTTCCTCTTCCCCGTAGTCAGCCGTCCAGCCACCGATGACAATGCGCCCGCCCGTTTGCGGCACGGTGAACGTTCCGCCCTTGAAGATCAAGCTACCGTCAAGCAACGTGAAAGGCGGGGTGACGCCTTTGGTCGGCGACGTGCCGTTCGCCGGGAATTCGGCGCGAACGTTGGGCGTGATGAGGGCGCTTTTAATTCCGTATCCGTTTCCCGATTGCAGCGGCATGACGTAGCCGCCGCCTTTGATGATCATGGCGCCGGGGCCGGTCTTGGCGAACGGCATGTAGCCGGTGGTGAAGCGCTTCGTGAACGTGACATCCCCCTGGAGGTCGAGAACCTCGACCGTGCCGGTCGAAGCCAGGATCGACACCGTGTTCGTGAACACCCTGTCCATCGTCACCGCCTCCGTGCCGGTGTAGCGGAAGATGGCGTTGCCCACGTCCACGAACCCGGACGACCCGATCGACGACGCGGTCCCGGCAGGAGCCAGCTTCGACGCGATGAGCGTTGCGTTCGTGATGCGCGTCGTGCCGACGTAGTCGTTCAACGGATCCATCGTGACGATGCCGGAGAACACGTCAACGTCAGTGTTGCCGCTGATCTTCTCCGGCGACACGGCCACGCCCACGCCCGGATTGATCGTCACGGCCTCGGCCGACAGGCCGAACAAGGCCACCGCCGCCAGGCCACATATCAGTTTCTTCATCTCGCGCTTCCCTATTTGTTGATGGAGGTAGTTGCAGGTATTATGCCAAATCCGCGCTTCCGGCGCAAGGGGGAAATCGGTTTCGCGTTTAGCGCACATCCCCCTGCTCAAAACAAGCGGGGGCTAGACAGGCGGCTCGGCGGGACGCCTCGCCCCACCCTGTGGCCGCGACGGAGCGCGGCCCTCCCGGAGCGGCGACGTACGCGGGCGCGTTCTCGAGCGTGCCGCCCTCCTCCACGCGCAGGATGGGATATTCCTTCACCGTGTTGTGCGGAATGTCGTCCTCGTCCTGCACCTCGCCGTTCATCACCGTGGGCGCACCCGTCAGAGCAGGCACCGTGACGGGCGTGTACGGCGCCACGTCGCCCGCCCCTACGGCACCACCACCTCGAAGAACCGCAGGATTTTCCCTCAAGCTACAGTCCGTTGAAGATGTCTACCATCCTCTCGCTGGTGACGGGCTTCAGGAGCAACATGTCGAAGCCATGTTCCCGATAGGTCGTGCGTGCCTCCACGTCGGCGGTGACCGCGCACACCTTTAGGTGCGCAAGACGTTCGTCGGCCCGAATGCTCTTGACGAGTGCGGGGCCGTCCATGACGGGCATCCACATGTCGGACATGACGAGGTCGAACGCCGGATCCGCCTCCAGTTGCCCAAGCGCCGCCTTGCCGTCTTCCGCCAGTACGACCTCGGTGATGCCCAGTTTCTTGAGCAACGCCTTCAGCACCGCGCGGTTCACGGGCGAATCGTCCACCACGAAGACGCGCTTGGGTAGCTTGGAACTCTCAAGCGCCCCCGTCGTGCCGTCCTTGCCGCTCGCCTGCCCCTCGGGCGCGACATCGACCGGAGCCTCGACATGAACCGCAACCCCCTTGCCGAGTGCGGTGTCGATTGAAAGCGTGCCATGCGCGAGTTCCACCAGGCGCTTGCTGATCGCAAGGCCCAGCCCGCTTCCCTCCGCACGGTTCTTGATGTCGGCCTGCACGAAAGGCTGCATGAGGCGTTTGGCCTTCTCCGGGGAGACCCCTTTGCCGTTATCCGCGACCGTCAGCTTAAGTAGGCCGTTCTCGTAGGTGGCCGAAATACGGATCGTGCAAGGCCCTGCGTACTTGACCGCGTTGCCGACGTTATTGAACAACACCTGGCGGAAACGGAGGGGATCGACCATGAGGCGCGGCATTTCGGCAATATCAAGGACGAAGGTCTGGCCTTTCTTTTCCGCCATCAGCTGGAACGCCGACATGACTTCACGCAGGATTCCGCCGACATCCACAGGTTCAAGGCTGAACTCAAGCTTCCCAAGGTCCATCTTCGAGATGTCGAGCACGTCGTTCACGAGCTGCAGTAGCATCTTGCCGCTCGACACGATCATGTTGAGGTCCTGCTTCGTCTCCTCCGGCGACACGCCGCCCGCCTGCAGAAGCTCCGAGAAGCCGATGATGGCGTTGAGCGGCGTGCGGATGTCGTGCGAGACCGCCGAGAAGAAGTAACTTCGGGTCTTCTCGGCCTCCACCACCCGGTCGCGCTCGTTTTGCAGGCGGACGGCGGCGGCATGGCGCTCGAGTGCCAGCGTCAGTACATTAGCGGCAATCTTGAGCGTATAACGGTCGTTTTCCGAAATAGTATGCTGCCGGTCCACGTAGTGGAGCGCGATGCCGCCCCATGGCTTCCCCTCGCAGTACACGACGATGACTTCAAGCGACTTCGCCGGACAGTTGCAAGGAAGCGACGTGACGGTCTGACCTTTCGTGTCCAACAGCTCGATGAGATGGTCCGCATCCTCGACAGGAGGAATATGGAGCTTGTAGAAATCGCACGACTCGCACCGTTTAGGGCATGTTCTCAGTTCTTCTCCAGGATACAGTATATGATGATCTCCATCTGCTGAATGGATTGCGATGTAGTCACACGCGGTCAAGTCGAGGAGGCGGCACATGATGAGCTCCATCAATCCCGGCAGGTCATCCCTTGCGAGCGCGTATGCGAGCAGGTTGGAACGATAACGCTGGTGCTCCTGCATGCTGGCGATCGTCTTCTCGCGGCATTCCCTGTCATACGCGATGGCCAGAAACTCCAGCGCGGTGCGCAGGCCGTGTACGACCTTGTCCATGTCGTGCTTGTGCGGCTTCGTATAGGCAGCCACCATCCGCCACCAGCCATCGCCTTTCCGGAACTGCGCGACGGCGCACGACATCATCGGGCAATGCGGCGGACGATCCATGTCCGGCAGCGGCTCCCCCTCCCGGAAGATCAACATCTCGCTTTCGGCGAAGAAATCCTGCGGCAGCGGCTTCTCGATGCGGGTGGACGTCTTCACGCAATGGCGGCAACAGCTCGGCGCGTCCTCGCCGAACCAGTCGCTGCGCGAACCATCGTCGGCGTACAGCATGAGATGCTGCGCCCCGGTTATCGCACGCAGCTTGGGGCCAAGAAATTCCCTGATCTCTTCGTAATCCCGATGTTTGAACATGAACTCCACGACTTCGGCCTTAAGGCTGGCGATGTTCAGCGCGACGGTCAGATCGTTGTCGCACTTCTGGCGCTCGTCCTCCTGCCGCGTGACATCCAGACGAGCCGTGTCCCGTTCGTGCAACCTCTGGCAGTTGAGGAGAAGGACTGCC
>ONRL01000064.1 GCA_900320225.1 uncultured Lentisphaerota bacterium | reverse complement strand
GCCGGTGATCGTGTACCAGATCCAGACGAAGTTCCGCGACGAGACGCGTCCGCGCTTCGGCCTCATGCGCTCGAAGGAGTTCATCATGAAGGACGCCTACTCCTTCGACGTGGACGCCGCCGGCGCGGATGAAAGCTACTGGAACATGTACCACGCCTACGAGCGCATCTTCGCTCGCTGCGGCCTCAAGGCGACGCCCGTGCAGGCCGACGGCGGCGACATGGGCGACTCGATGACGCACGAGTTCCACGCGCTCGCCGACGCAGGCGAGGACGGCATCGCGAGCTGCCCCGCGTGCGGCTACGCCGCGAACCTCGAAAGGGCCGAGCGGAAGCTGGAGGGAGGGTCGCGCTCCTGCGCGACCGCGGCGGACGCGCAGGAGCGCGTCCCTCCCGCCGAGGCCGTGCCTACGCCGAACGCGCGCACGATCGAGGAGGTGGCCGCGTTCTTCGGCCTGCCGCCTTCCGCGTTCGTGAAGACGCTCGTGTATGTGGCCGACGGCAAGCCCGTGATGGTGTGCGTGCCCGGCGACCGCGACGTGAACGAAGTGAAGCTGAAGCGTTTCTTGAAGGCGAAGGCCGTCGCGCTCGCGGACGCGCGCACGGTGGAGGAGGTGACGGGCGCGCCCGTCGGGTTCGCGGGTCCTGTGAAGCCCGCGAAGGCGGACGTGCCGGTCTACGCCGAATCCGCCCTCGAAGGGGCGTCGGGCGTGGTGGTGGGCGCGAACCAGGCCGATACGCACCTCAAGAACGTCGATCTCGCGCGCGACGCGAAGATCACCGCGTACGCCGACCTCGTGATCTGCGGCGCGGGCGACCTCTGCCCGAAGTGCGGCAAGCCGATGGAGCTCAAGCGCGGCATTGAGGTGGGGCAGGTGTTCAAGCTCGGCACGAAGTACACGGACGCGTTCAAGGCCGTGTACAAGAACGACCAGCTCAAGGAAAACGTGATGATCATGGGCTGCTACGGCGTGGGCGTGACCCGCACGATGCAGGCCGTGGTGGAGCAGAGCCACGACAAGGACGGCATCATCTGGCCCGCGAGCGTGGCCCCGTTCCAGGTCGTGCTCGACCTCCTCGACCCCGACAACGCGGACGTCGCGAAGGTCGCGTTCGACCTCGAGGCGCAGCTGGAGTCGGCCGGCATCGACGTGATCGTGGACGACCGCGCGGAGCGTCCGGGCGTGAAGTTCAAGGACGCCGACCTCATCGGCTTCCCCGTGCGCGTGGTGGTGGGCGCGAAGGGCCTCGCCAACGGCGGCGTGGAGGTGAAGCGCCGCGACCAGCCGAAGGAGGCGATGGTCAAGGTCGCCCCCGACGCGGCCCTTGCGGCCATCCAGTCCGTTCTCGCCGCGTCGTGAAGGTCAGTTCTTTTGCCAGGTCGTCCGGTCGGCGATTGACTGTTTGCGGCCGAAGAACTTCGCAAGCGCGCCCCAGCCGTAGACCCAGAGCGTGATCCAGCATACGGGCACGTGGTAGAGCCACGCGCGATCGGGTTTGCGGCAGAAGCCGATGAGCATCTGCACGAGCAGCGGCAGGAGCGTGATGGTGCTGAGGCAGAAGAGGATGATGCCCGTCTTGCGCTGGCGGTCCCAGGGATAGGACCGCTGCTTCTCCTGCGCGAAGTAGAGGAAGTCGCGGATGCGGCGGCGCTGCTTGCGGGCGAAGTCGGCGAGGCGCGCGCAGTAGAGGTGCACGATGCCCGTCTTGACTTTCGCCACGTGCACGGCGCCGTCGCGGCGGATGCGCTCGTAGAGGATGTCGATGTCGAAGAGGTAGGGGTCCCAGTTCGTACCGTCGAGGAGCGAACGGCGGAACACGAAGCCGTTGGCGCCGATGGTGGGAAGGGCGTCGGCCGTGAGGGTGAGCTTGAGCCAGTCGCCCTTGTCCTCGGTGGGGACCTTGAGGCCGGTCCATTTGCCCGTGACGCCGCAGGTACGGTCGTAGTTGCGCGTGAAGAGGCAGATGGGGTCGTTCATCCCGAGGAGGGCGAAGTAGCGCGTGGGGGCGGGATCCTGCGGACGAACCGTGTAGGCGATCGGTTCGGTGGCGACTACGTCGGGATCCGCGAAGGGGGCTGCCATGCGCGCGAGCCAGGAGGGGTCCGGGAGGATGTTGTCGCTGTCCACGAGGGCGATCACGTCGCCGTGCGCGGCCTTGATGCCGGCTGTCTTGCCGGCCTCGCCGGTCTTGAGGGGATTGTCGGTGATGACGTCCGCACCGCAATCGCGCGCGATGTCGAGCGTGCCGTCCGTGGAACCGGCGTCCGCGATCACGATTTCTCTTTCGATGCCCGGCGGAAGCGTCTGCGCGCGGATGGCTCCGAGGCACTCCGCAAGGGTCTTCTCGGAGTTCAGGACGGGGATGACGAACGAGACGAGCATCGGGCGGTGCGCGGGTCAACTTTGGCTGGAGACCTCGCCGAGGAAGGCGCTGATGTCCGTACGACCTTGTTTCGTATACGCGATGGCGGCGCGCGGGTGCTGGTTGAACTGTCCGGTGAGCAGGTACGCGAGCGATGGCCCCCACACCGTGCCGGCCGCGCGGAGCGCCTCCATCTCCTCCCCGGCGAACTCGATGACTGGACGGAGACTGTACTTCGGGTTGCGGAGAAAACCGATGAGGAGTTCCATAGGGCAGTTGCCGGCGCCGCGGCCCATGCCGTCGTAGGTGGCGTCGAGCCAGTCCGCGCCCATTTCTGCGGCGAGGATGGTGTTGGCGAAGGCGAGCTGCTGGTTGTTGTGGGCGTGCATGCCGATCCCCTTACCGGCGGCGCCGACGGTGTCGCGGTAGGCATCCATCAGGCGTTTCGTGTCGTCCGGGTAGAGGGCGCCGAAGCTGTCCACGATGTAGACGGTGTCGACGGGGGACTTCGCCAGCGCGGCAAGGGCGTCGCGGAGTTCCGCATCCTGGACGGCGGAGATGGCCATGATGTTACAGCTCACCTCGTAGCCCTTGGCCTTCGCGTCGTCGATCATCTTGAGCGTGATGGACATCTGGTGAAGGTAGGTGGCCACGCGCACGAGGGAGACGGGGCTTTCCGACTTCGGGCGGATGTCCGTCTCGTAGTCGCAGCGTCCGGCGTCCGCCATGATCGAGAGCTTGATGGCCGGGTCCGGTTCGCCGATCACCTGGAGGATCTTCTCGTCGTCCGAGAATTTCCACGGGCCGAAGTCGGCGGGGTTGAACATCGTCTTGGACGCGCGGTAGCCCACTTCCATGTAGTCCACGCCCGCGGCGAGGTTTGCACGGTAGAGGGCGCGCACGAAGTCGTCGGTGAAACGGAAGTCGTTGACGAGCCCGCCGTCGCGGAGCGTGGGGTCGACGATGCGAAGTGATTCACGATAGTTCATCAGCTGTGCGAGGTCCTTCTTCTGGTTTCCCTCTTAGGAGAGGCGTAATAAGTATACCACAAGTTTCCGCTGCATGGCGTCACCTGATTGTATCAGAAGCGGGCGAGGTCGAGCATCGAGCTCGGGCCGAACGCGCGGAGGTAGATGAAGAACACCACGCGCACGTCGTCGTCGTGGTGCGAACCGTCGATGCGACGGAAGTCGTTCTCGTATTCGAACTGGACGCGGAAGGCGAGGCAGTCCGTCATGATGTCCACCCATGTGCCGATTTCGTCCACTTCGCCGCGGCGGCAGTCGTAGCGGATGTAGGGGCCCCAGGCGAGCCAATCGCAGATGCCGTGCTCGAAGCCGATGCGGGCGATGCTGGACTTCGCCCAGTTGTAGCGGTTGTAGAGGGACGGCACGTAGTCCCAGGTCCGGTGGTCGCGTCCGATGTAGCCCGCATGCCAGCTGAAGTTGTCGGCGAGGCGGTGGCGCAGGAAGATGTCGGAGTAGGCGGCCTTGTCGTTGCGCGCGTCGTATTCAGAGCGCGTGAAGAGGGTCACGTTCTTCGTGGGCGCGTAGCGCAGGCGGATGCCCGGCACGACGTCGTCGCTGTGCGAGTAATGCGGGTCGTCGCTGTCCTTCGCGTAGCCGTACAGCCAGCTGCCGCGCGTGTAGCGGCTGTAGGAGTCGAAGGGGATGGCGGCGTAGAGGTCGGCGTCGAACACCGTGCGCGGGATGCCGTGCTCATCCGTGTGCTGGAAAAGGTTGCGGATGCCGGGCCGGACGCCATGCCAGTTGTAGGGAAGGCCACGGCCTTCGAATCCGAACTGGTCAAGCCACTCGGTGGCGCCGTCGTAGCCGTCGAAGACATACGCGAGGCGGCGGCGCGAGGATGTGGTGTCGACGACCTGGTAGGAGTAATCGAGATAGGGTTCGATGGTGTGGCGCCAGGCGTCGTTCAGCCAGGCGCTGCCGCGCGCGGAGGCGGTGAAGCCGAACTCGGCGATGTTGCGGTAGATTCCGTCGCCGCTTGCCTTCGAGCGCCCGTTCTCGAGGGCGGTTCGGCTGCCGGAGTCGCTCCAGTAGGTGCCGTGGTAGGTGGCGCGCGGCACGACGGAGAGGACGTCCCAGAGCTTGAAGGGCACGGTGACGCGGTGCGCGGTGTCGGCGCGGAAGGCCTGGTAGTCGGCGGCGCGGCCGTCGGGACCGATGTACGGCACGTAGCGGAACATGTCGTCCGAGGCGCCGCGGTATTCGGCGTAGTCGCGGTTCAGGTAGCCGGCGCGTGTCTGCGACTCGTAGTTGACCGGCAGGTCCCAGATGGGCTGCGGGTTGACGGCGAACCAGCCTTCCGGCACGCGCGCGGTGCCGCTGTAGAAGTCGTTGACGGGTCCGCCGACGGCGACGCCGCCCGCCCAGTCGAGCTCGCGGTGCTCGTAGGAGACTTCGTTGGCGGGGATGGACTCGCCGCGCTCGTCGCTGCGGTAGAAGTCGCGGCGGAACCACGAATCGGAGTAGTAGGCGGCCTGGGCGCGCAACGTGTCGCGTTCGGTGATGTCGGCATGGTGCTCGAGCTTGAGGCCGTAGCGTTCGCGGTCCACGTCGCTGCCCCAGTTGCGGTAATTGCGCTTATGGTCGCTCCAGTGGTCGCTGTAGCGGTCTTCGTCGAGGTCCCAGGCATGGTAGACCTTGAACTTGCCCTTGCCGTAGTCGGCGAGGTCCCAGCGGATCGTCTGGCCGAGCGCGAACCCGTTGCGCGTGCGGAAGTCCGCATACGTGGAGCCGCCGAGTGACGGGCCTTCGCCCTTGCCCTCGTTCCAGATGTCGTAGACGTAGCCGGTGAGGAGGTAGCCGCCCCATTTGGAGGTGTAGCCGGGCAGGACGCGCAGGCCGTACTCCGTATTGAGCGGGTAGTACCAGTACGGCACCCAGAGGACGGGCACGTCGAAGAGCGTCACCCATGCGTCGTTGACGATCGCGGCGCGGTTCTCGATGTAGTGGAACTCGCCGGTGAGGCGCCAGTGCAGGTGGTCGACGTCGTTCGAGCAGGTCGTCATCATCGTGCCGGGGGCGAAGGAGTAGTGGCCGTCGGCGGCGCGCTGCGCGGCGTCCGTGTGGAGACGGTAGGGCGCGGCGGTGGCCACCACGTTGCCCGTGGCCACGAGGACGCCGGTCTGCCGGTTTGCGGAGAGGTGGCGCGCCTCGATCTTGATTTCGCCGACGGGTTGGGCGGGGGCCTTGTCGTGCGGCATGAGGTCCTGCAGAAACTGGGCGTGCGCCGCAACGGCGCAACCGGCTGCAAGGAGAATGGCGGGGATTTTTTCCATGGGGGGCCTCGTGGGTCGTGGGTTAGATCGTGGGACGGTTGCCGCCGGCGGAGTAGAGAACCTGTCCCGACTGCTTGTCGAGGATGGCGAACGACTCGGGGTGGCGGTGGAGTTCGGCGACGAACGTGAGCGGCGTCTTGAACGTGTCCTGCATTTCCTTGAGGATGTCGGCGTCCTCCATGCGGAGGCGCTGCAGCACGGCGGGCGCGATGACGATCTTGGGTTCGAAGGGCTTGTTCTCGTCCTCCGACTTCTTGAGCAGGTTGGTGAGCTGGCGCTGGATCTCGATGGAGATCGCGAGCGGACTCTTGATCACGCCGTGCCCGCCGCAGCAGGGGCAAGTGGAGCTGAGCAGCGAGAGAATCGACTGCTCGTGGCGCTGGCGGCTCATCTCGAGGAGGCCGAGCTCCGAGATCTCGAGCACGTTCGTGCGGGCGCGGTCGCGGCGCAGCGCCTCCTTGAGGGCGCGGTAGACCTGCTTCTGGTGCTTGCGGCTCTTCATGTCGATGAGATCGAGCACCACGAGTCCGCCGATGTTGCGCAGGCGCAGCTGGCGGGCGACCTCGTCCACGGCTTCGAGGTTGACATCGAGGATGGCGTCCTCCTGCGAGCCCTTGCCCTTGTGGTGGCCGGTGTTCACGTCGACGGCGATGAGGGCCTCGGTCTCGTCAATCACGAGGTAGCCGCCCGACTTCAGGCGCACCTGGCGGTTGAAGGCGTCGCGGAGCTGCTTCTCGATGCCGAGGTGCTCGAACACGTTGACGGGGCCGTCGTACCGGCGCAGCTTGTTGCGGGCGCGGCGCGAGACCTTGGACGTGACCTCGCGCAGTTCCTCGAACACCTTCTCGTCGTCGATGAGCACGCTGTCGATCTCCTCGGTGAGCCAGTCGCGCACGACGCGCTCCACGAGGCCGGGTTCCTGGTAGACGCAGCAGGGCGCGCGGCGCGTCTTGACGTTGTTCTGGAGCTCGTTCCAGGACGCGATGAGGTTGCGGAGGTCCTGCGCGAAGGAGCTCCCCTTGGCGCCGAGGCCGGCGGTGCGGGCGATGATGCCGACGTCCTCGGGGATGGGAAGGCGGTCGACGAGGCGTTTGAGGCGTTTGCGCTCCTCGGCGTCGCCGATCTTGCGGCTCACGCCGCGCGTGTTGTCCTTGTCGGGCGCCATCAGGACGAGGTAGCGGCCGGGGATGGAGAGGTTGGTGGTCACGCGCGGGCCCTTCGTGGAGATGGGGCCCTTCGTGACCTGGACGGTGATCTCGGTACCGGGCGCGAAGCGCTTGTGGATCTCCTCCTTCGAGAGCTTGGCGGGCTTGTTGCGCTTGCGCTTGCCCTTGCCGTTCTTGCTCTTTTCGTCGTCGTCGTCCGTCTCGTCGAGGAACTGCTCGAAGTCCGGGGTCATGTCCCAGTAGTGCAGAAAGGCGTTCTTCTTGAGGCCGATGTCCACGAAGGCGGCCTGGAGGTCGTCCTCGAGGTTCTGGATGCGACCGCGGAAGATGCTGCCCACGAGACGTTCCTCGTCGGGGTGTTCGATCATGTACTCTTCGAGGCGGCCGTTCTCGAGAACGGCGACGCGGGTTTCGAGCTTCTCGATGTTGACGACGATCTCGCGCTTGATTTTCTTCTTTCGGAAAAGGCTTGCGACCTTTTCGACGACTGCTTGGATGATGGATGCCATGGATTCTCCTTGTTGGAATGGGGTTTCAGATGGGGTCAAATCGGTTGCTCCGCGTCTCGGTCTTCGACGGCCGGGTTCGCGTGGTGGATCGCCACGCTCTGCACGATGCCGAGCGCGGCCATGAGGACGATGAGGAACGTGCGGCCGGCGCTGATGAAGGGCAGCGGCAGCCCGGTGATCGGCACGAGCCCCACCGACATCGCCACGTTCACGTACAGATGGCAGAAAATCAGCGTGAGGATGCCGATGACGACGAGCCGGCCTCGGTCGTCGGGACAGCGCACCGCGATGCGCAGGCCGGGGCCGAAGATGCCGAGGAAGAGGGCGAGCATGAGCAACACGCCCATGAAGCCGGACTCTTCGGCGAGGACGGCGAAGATGAAGTCGTTCATCGAGACGGAGGGCGGCAGGTAGCCGAGGAGCTTCTGCGATCCCTTCTTCAAGCCCTTGCCCCAGATGCCGCCGGAACCGACGGCGATCTGCGCCTGCCGCAGGTTGTAACCAGCGCCGGTGGGGTCGGTCTCCGGGAAGAGGAACACGCGCAGGCGCTTGATCTGGTGGTCGCGCAGCGGAACGAAACGGTAGATCTTCGCGCGGGCGTCGGGATCCGGCTCGCGCTCCGCCCGGTCCACGGCCCACAGCACGAGGCCGGCGGCGAGCAGCGCGACGGCGAGCAGCGTGACGAGGCCTTTGAGCCACACGCGCGCGGCGAGCAGGATCACGAGCACGGACGGCGCCAACACGAGCGCGGTGCCGAGGTCGGGTTCCGCCAGCACGAGCGCGGCGGGACCGCAGAGAATCGCGGCCCCGGCGAGGAATCCGCGGAATCCGGCGTTTCCGGGTGCGGCAAAAACGTGGGCCGTGAAGAGGATCACCGCCAGCTTCGCGATCTCGCTGGGCTGGAAGAACCACAGCCAGCGTCGTCCGCCGAAACGGTCCGTGCCCGCGAACAGCACGGCGACGAGCAGCGCGCACGAGACGACGAACACCGGAAGGGCGCCCCAGTCCAGCAGCTTCCGGTAGTCGAGGAACGCGAAGACGGCATACACGGCGAGCCCGGCGAGCGCCGTGGAGGCGTGGACGCGCCAGAGGTTGCGCAGGGCGTCCGTCGGGCGCACGGACCCCGCCGAGTTGATGAAGACCACGCCCATCACGATGAGCGAGACCATGCAGGCCGAGAGGACCCAGTCCATGCGCCGGAGTTTGGAGAGTACGTCCTTCATGCCGTCAGTCGCCCCTTTCCAGCGTGGTGCCGCGCGGACGCGCGGCGGCGATTTCCGTTTCGCCGAACATGTGGGCGAGCACCGCGTGGACGCGCGGGGCCACCGTGCTGCCGCCGGATTCGCCCCGCTCCACGATCATCGCGATCGCAACCGTCGGGCTCTCGAACGGCGCGAAGGCGATCACCCAGGTGTTCTTGCGCTTGGTCTCGCCGCGCCCGATTTCCGCCGTGCCCGTCTTGCCGGCGCACGTCACGTTCAGGTTGAACCGGCGTTTCTTGAACGACCCGGGCTCGGACTCCTCCCAGCGCGTGAGGATGCGGCGGCCGGTGCCCCGTTCGGCGACATCGCGCATGCCTTCGCGCACGAGCTCAATGGTGTCGGAGGCATAGGGGACGGTACGGGCCGGCTTCGGCGGCGGCTGGCCGTCGGTGCGCGCGAACAGATAGGGCGTGAAGACCTTGCCGCCGTTCGCGAGGGCTGCGGCCACGACGGCCATCTGGAGCGGCGTGACGAGCAGCATGCCCTGGCCGATCGACATCTGGCAGGTGTCGCCGGGATACCAGCGTTCGTTGAATGTCGCGTACTTCCATTCGTTGTCCGGCACCACGCCCGCCGTTTCCCCGCCGAGGTCGATGCCGGTGGCGCTTCCGAGCCCAAAGGCGCGCGCGGCCTCGATGACGGCGTTCGTGCCGATGGCCGTGCCGAGGTTGCAGAAGAAGGTGTTGCAGCTCTTCTCAAGGGCCGTGCGGAGCGAGATGGGGCCATGTCCCCAGCGGTCCCAGCAGTGGAGGCGCAGGTTGCCGAGCGTGTAGACGCCCTGGCAGGTGTACTCGTCGTCGGGCAGCCAGCCGTTGGCGAGCGCCGCAAGCGCCGTGATGGGCTTGAACGTCGAACCGGGCGCGTAGGACTCCGAAATGGCGCGGTTCTGGAGACGTTTCGCAGGCGCGTTCGTGAGCGTGCAGTAGACTTCCTGCGTGAGGCGCGGCACGCAGTCGTTGGGGTTGAAGGCGGGTGCGGACGCGAGCGCGATCACCGCGCCGTCGCGCGGGTCGAGCACAACGCCCGCGCCGGTCAGGCCGTCAAGCTGCGCCTCGAGGACGGCCTGCACGTCCTTGTCGATCGTCAGGCGCAGGTCAAGGCCGGGGGACGGCGCCACGTCGGCGTCCAGGTCGTCCTCCATCATCGCCTCGCGCTGTTTCGTGGGGCGGAATCCGCGCGCGTCGACGCGCACCTTGCGTTCGCCCGCGACGCCGGAGAGAAAACGGTTGTAGTACCGCTCCACGCCCTCGCGCCCCCGCATGTCATGCTCGAAGAAGTGTGCGCTGTCGGCGTCGTCGGGGCGGCTCCGTCCCGTGTAGCCGAGGATGTGCGCGGCGAGCGCGCCGTGCGGATAGGTGCGCTCGGGACGCGTGGCCGCTTCGAGCCCCGGAAACTCCTCGGCGTGTTCGGCGAAACGCGCGAAGGTCTCGTCCGAGACGTCCTCCCACAGCATGAGCGGCATGGCGGACGCCTGCTTGACGTGGCGTTCGATGTGGACGCGGGTGAGGCGGGCCGGGCGCGCGACGCCCAACGTGGCCGCGAGGCGGTCGACGGCCTCTTCCACGGCCGAGACGGTGTTCGTGGCGTCGCCGCGCCGTTGGAACTCCTCGACGCTGCACTGGATGCAGTGGCTGGGCCGGCATTCCGCGAGGACGGCGCCGTTGCGGTCGAGGATGCGTCCGCGCAACCCCGGCACGCGGATGCGGCGCGTGTTCTGCTGCGCGAGATCGGCCTTGAACTCGCTCGTGTCCTCGTACTGCAGGCGGAAGAGCGCGCTGCCCAGCACGAGGAAGCCGAGCAGGTACACGCCGCCGAGCGAGAGGATGAACCAGGAGGAGACTTTCACCGCGGCCTCCTTTCGGATGCGGGGCCGGAAAATCCGGACAGGCGTTCGGCGGTCGGCAACGCCGCGAAAACCAACGCGCCTGCGGCGGCGGCCGGCAGGGCGCTCGCGAAGAAGCGCACGAGGGCCGGGCAACCCGGCGGCAACACGCCCCAGGCCGAGAGCCACAGTTCATGGATCGGCGCGGTCGCCATCGCGGCGCACGTGCCCACGCCCGCCGGCGACAGGTCTGCCGCAAACGGGCGGAGGAAGTGGGCGCCCGTGGCGGCGAGCAGCGCGAAAAAGGTGCAGCACGGGGTCGGGCTTCCGTTCAGCGCGTCCTCGAACGCGCCGGCCGTCAGGGCTACGAGTATCCACCGGCGCGTCGGCTGGAACGCCGTGTAGAGCGCGAAGAGGAGAAGCGCGGGCGTCTTCGTGCCGCCGAACGAGGGCACGAGTTCCTGCACCGCCGCGGCGAGGACGAGGCAGATCAGCGTGAAGAGAATCTGGACGGCTCTAGTCTGCACGGCGGATGAACACGTTTTCAAGGGAGAGGAAGTCGACGGCCGGCTCAACGTCGCCCTCCTGCTCGAGTTTGGTCGCGTCCCCGCGCACTCCGTTCCTGAGGAAGCCGACAAGCAATCCGCGGGGGAACACGCCCCCGAGGCCGCTGGTGATGATTTTCGCACGGGGCGGTTCGATCGACCGCAGCGCGAGGTTGCTGAGAAGAAGGGGCGGGACGGTGTAGAGGATGGAGGTTTCAGTGGCGGCCACCGGGTTGAGTCCGCGGCCAGAGAGAATGCCATGCATGTAGCCGGCGTTGGGACCGTCCAGCTCGATGTCGCACGAAATGCGCATCGACGGGTCGGTGATGAGCCGGAGTTCGCTCGTGTTGGGCGTGACGTTTCCGATTCGCCCCACGAGGCCCTCGGGCACGGCCACGACGGCGCCGGACTTCACGCCGGCGCGTAGGCCGGCGCCGAGGCGCAGGACACAGGGATTGCCCGCCGCCGCGCCGCGCGAAATGATCGGCGCGCAGATCCATGCGTTCGTGCCGAAACGCACGGACGCGTCGGACGCGTCGAGGCCCAGCAGGCCGCGGAGACGCGCGTTCTCGGCCGCCGTGCGGTCGGCCTCGGCGCAAGCCATCTTCAATCTGGCCACCTCCGCGCGGAGACGCTCGTTTTCAATGAGCGCCGAACCCGACGCGAAAGCCGCCTTGACCCGGCGCACCACGGTACGGGAAAACCAATTCGCGCCGTTCTCGACGGGATAGACAGCCTCTGCGGCCACGTCAGGACCGCAGAACAGCCACAATGCGAGCGCGAGGACCGCGCCGCAGAAAGCCGCTATGCTGATTTTCTTCGTCAAAATCCTTCCTTGTCATCGGAAGGACCGCTTCAGACTAGGTGCGCCTGTTCTTCGCGAGGAAATCAAGTTCATTCATCACGACGCCCGTCCCTTCGGCCACCGCCGAGAGGGGATCGTCTGCCAAGGTCACCGGCAATCCCGTCTCCTGGGAGATCAACTTGTCGAGGCCGCGCAGAAGGGAACTGCCGCCCGAGAGGACGATGCCACGATCGACCAAATCGGCTGACAGTTCCGGTTCACAGCTTCCCAGTGTGTCGCGCACGGTCTCCACGATGCGCGAAACGGGTTCGGTAAGGGCGTCGCGGATTTCCTCCGAAGTGATGGTCATCGTCTTCGGCAGTCCCGCCACAATGTCTCGGCCGCGCACCTCCATGGTCTGTTCCTGACCCGTGGGGAATGCCGACCCAATCGTCATCTTGATCGACTCCGCGGTACGTTCGCCAATCAGCAGATTGTAAACGCGTCTCATGTGGCTCACGATACACGCATCCATGGCGTCTCCCGCCTGGTGGACGCTGCGCTGGTGCACAATCCCGGCGAGCGAGATGATCGCCACCTCGCACGTGCCGCCGCCGATGTCGACAATCATGCTGCCCGCCGGCTCCGACACCGGCAGTCCCACCCCGATCGCCGCCGCCATCGGCTCCTCGACCAGGAAGACCTCCCCCACGCCCGCGGCGTGCGCGGCGTCCTCGACGGCGCGCTTCTCAACCTCCGTGATGCCGCCCGGGACGGCGATCACGACGCGCGGCTTGAAGTATTTGCTCCAGAAACGCTTCGGGCAGACCTTGTTGATGAAATACCGCAACATGGCCTCCGTGATGTCGAAGTCGGCGATGACGCCGCTCTTCATCGGGCGGATGGCCATGATGTTCCCCGGCGTGCGGCCGAGCATGCGCTTGGCCTCGTCGCCGACGGCCAGCACACGCTTCGAACCTTCCTCGATCGCCACCACGGAGGGCTCGCGCAGAACGATGCCGCGGTCCTTCACGTGCACGAGCGAGTTCGCCGTGCCGAGATCGATGCCGATATCGGTGGAAAAGAGTCCTTTGAATTTGGAAAACATGCCCATATTATACGCGAACGGACGGCGTTATGCAAGCGTCTCTGATATTTTTTTTCACGCGCGCGCGTTTATCTTAAGGCCACGCTCTAAACCCGCACGGAGCGCAGCACGCAGTAGCCCCGGCGCTTGATCACCTCGGCCGTGCGGAAGTACTTCTCCTGGAGCGCGAGAAGCCCCGTGGCGGTCTTCACCACCATGAGGCAGCGGCCGCCCGGACGCAGCGCGCGGTAGGCCGTCTCCATGAACACGTCCGCGATGCGGTAGTCGCTGTAGTAGGGGGGATTGCCCACCACGAGGCTCCAGCGCCCCGTCTCGCTCTCGCCGCGCGGCAGCCCGTCGTCCGAGAGGATGAACCGCGCATCGATGCCTGCGCGAACGGCGTTGATCTTCGCGGCGGCGATTGCGCGCGCGTGCGAGTCGATGAGGGTAAGGTCCGAGATGCCGGCTTTCTTCGCCACGAGCAGGCCCACGAGCCCGCAGCCGCAGCCCATGTCGAGAAGGCGGTCCGTCGGCTTCGCCTCGCGCGCGGCGACCTCCGCGAGGGCGAGGCCGCCCGCGTCCGCGCGACGGTGGCAGAAGCAGCCCGGGAGGCTGGTGAACAGCATCTTCTCGCCGTCCGGCACGCTGGCCTCCCAGTCCGACGCGAAGTTGCGTCGCTTTGCCAACTCGCCGTGCTTCACCATGCGGAACACGGCGACGTGCTTCGCGCGCGTGATGACGTGCACGTTCGACCACACGAGGCGCAGCGTGCGCAGGGCGTCGTCCGCGTCGCCCTCGAACGCGGCCACGAGCGTGCCGCCCTCGGCGAGTTGGGCGTGGAGATCTTCCAGCTGGTCGAGCACGAGCTCCGCGCTCATCGACTGCGGGGTCGTCATGAAGAGGGCGAGCGCGAAGGGGCCCTCGGGAAGGTCGGGCGTGCAGCGCACGATCTCGTTCGGGTTGATCCACGCCTCGGCGAGGCGGTCGCGGATCGCGCGCGCGTGGTGGAAGTCGAACGCATGCGCGGCCACGCGCTTCGGCCATTTCTTCTCCGCCTCCAGCGACAGCCAGCCGCTGCGATTGCCGGCGACGAGCACGCGCGCGTCGTCGGGAAGGGCGAGCGTGGGCAGGAGGTCGAGGAGCGCGGCCTCGGCGTAGGTGAGTTTGCGGGTTTCAGCTGGCTTGGGTTTGGGCATCGAGGGTATCCGTTCCTTTCACGGCGGCGCCGAGGGCAGCCGCCTCCTTCGCGAAGTCCTTGTCGTCCGTGACGACGGTGACGGGGTTGTTCAGGCCGAGAATCTTCCGCATCCGCAGGTAGTCGCACACCATGCGGTCCGCACGGTGCGCGCCGGTGCCGCCCGTGTAGCCCACGCGGAGGCGTCCCCCCGCCTCGGTGGCGGCGCGCATCTCGGCGCCGTCGAAGAGCGCCCACACGTGGAGGCGCGGATCGGCGGCCACGCGCGCGCGAAGGCGCTCCACGAGGCGCTCGCGCCCGGCCTTGCACGCGGCGGCGTCCAGACGGCGCGTGCCGATCACGGCGTTCCAGCCGTCGACGATCAGCAGCTCGGCGTTGGGCGGCATCCGCTCCGCGTCGCGCGCGGCGGCGAGCGCGAGGGAGAAGTGGCGGTCCAGGCTCTCGCGTGCCTCCCGCGTGCGCGCGAGCTCTTCTTTAAGCCGGGCAACCTCGGCCTTGAGCTCGCGCACGTGCGCCACCCGCGTGTCGCGGAAGATGTCGTTTGTCGTCATGCGCGCACAGTATACCATAACAGCCGACCGCGTGCAAAATGTAAGATAGGACTAACAGTTTTGGCCGTCCTGTTGTTGATTTTTTGCGATTTCGCGCTTGAAATCCGAGGGGGGAGAGGCTATAATAATTGCTCATTTTTCAACAACAACCCTACTAGAAAGAAGCAGGTATATGGCAAAGAAGATCATGGTCGACGGCAACACCGCGGCCGCCCAGATCGCGTTCGCATGTAGCGAAGTGGCAGCGATCTACCCGATCACCCCGTCATCGCCGATGGCGGAAACGTGCGACGAACTGGCCGCGCACGCCAAGACGAACATCTGGGGCTCGGTTCCCTCGATCGTCGAGATGGAGAGCGAAGGCGGCGCCGCCGGCGCCGTGCATGGCTCGCTCACGACCGGCTCGCTCACCACGACGTTCACGGCTTCGCAGGGCCTCCTGCTGATGATTCCGAACATGTACAAGATCGCGGGCGAGCTCACCCCGACCGTGTTCCACGTCTCTGCGCGCTCCCTCGCGTGCCAGGGCCTCTGCATCTTCGGCGACCAGGGCGACGTGATGGCGTGCCGCCAGACGGGCTTCGCGATGCTCTGCTCCAACTCC
>ONRL01000230.1 GCA_900320225.1 uncultured Lentisphaerota bacterium | reverse complement strand
CTGCTGCCGTACCTGGCCGCGGGCGAACATACGCTCCGCCTGCAAATCGTCCCGACCGGCGACCGTACGGCGTTGTTCGACGACTTCCGCCTCGACTGGCATGACGCGCGCCAGACCGTGCCGATCGCGAATGCGAACTTCGAGAATGTCGTGTGGTCAACGTCGCAGGCGCATGGGACGCGATTTGCCGCGTCTGAGGTGAGCGGCTGGACGGCCTCCGACTCCAGCGTTGTCGGCCTGATCGCCTATCCGCGCGCGCCGTTTTACAGCAACTTGAGCAGTTGCGGAGATGACCAGGGAGACGTGAGCGCCGTGTGGCAACCCTACGGAATGCGTAGCCTGCTTCTCGTCGGTGGATGGGTGAAGACGTCCATTACGGTTCCGAAGACTGGCCGCTACACGCTGTCTCTTGCCGCCGCGCGGGTGTCGTGTGCCCAAGGGTCCAGTACGATCTCGGTCGGCCGCCTTGCCGTCGCCATCGGCGGGAAGACGAATGAAGTGCGCGTCACGGGAACGAACTACGCGCGCTACGAGGCGGGCATTTGGTCTCTGACGGCGGGCGAGTCCGTGGAGCTGGCGATCATTTCGCCGAGCGGCGGCGGTCGTCTCAACATCGACGACGTGGAACTCGTGCCGTGCGATGACCTCGTCGTGAACGGCAGTTTCGCGGAAGGCCCGGCCGCCGGGTTCACGACGAACGGATGGGATGTCGTCCTGAGGAACGCCAAGACGAACGAACTTGTGGCGGACACCGTCGAGCCGGTCATCTGGTCGACGCTTTCGACCAACAGCCCGGATCACGACCACAACTACGGCTATTTCTACGGAGTCACCACTATTTCGGGGCCAGAGCGTCTGCGCATCATGGGTAACTCGTCCGTCGCGCAGACGGTCCACGTGTCCGAGCCCGGACGATATCGCCTGGCGTTCTACTTCGTTACCCGTTATTCCTTCGACGCAATACAGTGGAATGCGCAGTGGGCGGCGGGACAGAACCCCGTGCGGACGTCCATCGTGGTCGGGGGCGTCACGAATATGCTCGGCACCGTCACCCCGCTGGCCTATTCGACCGACTGGCAGCGCACGGAGTACGACGTGTTGGTTCCCGAGGCCGGGGATGTGCGCATTGTGCTGGAGGGACGCGGCTACAACGGCACTGCCGACAGGACGACGCTCATCGATGCCGTGTCGTTCCGGAAAACCTCCGGTGCGGCGGATTGGAAGCCCTTTGGCGACAAGACGAAGATCTCCGTTGCCGCCGGCGGCACGCTGTCGCTCGACTACGACGGCACGTTCCGGGCGCAATCCTTCCATCACGCGGGGCGGTCCTACACGGGCACCATCGACGCGACGCACGAGTCTGGCTGCATCAAGGGCGCGGGCCGCATCGAGGTTCTCCCGAAGGGCACGATCCTCGTTTTCAGGTAGACAGACAGGAACGTGCGCTGGAACGACCTCTTTTGTCCGAATGTACAAGCGCAGCGTGGCGGATTTTTGGTATAATTCGAACGTTGAACGTCAAGTGAGAGGAATATGAAAGCGGAACTTGAGAGACGGGCCTTCTTGAAGGCGGCGGCGGCCGCGTGCGTGGCGGTGCGGACGCCGTGCGCGCTGGCGGCGTGGTGCAGCCCCTCGAAGATGAAGGAGATGGAGGCCGACGAGGCGGGGTGGAGCGCACGTACGCGGGGCGGCCGTACCTCGTCATCCGCACGCGCTACATGATGACCATGTTCGACAACGTGCGCGTGTGCCTGGCGAAGAACCACGAGTTCGCGTACTGGACGCTCGACAAAAGGCTTGTCGGGCAGCGCGCGAACAAGAGAATCCAGCAGTTCATCGCCTCGTCGCCGCGGCGGCGTTTCTCACGGAAGGATTCCAACGGCGCGTTCCTGGCGATCCTCGACCGTTCGCACACGTGCCCGGACTGGGAGTCGCTTCTCTCGCTCGGTCCGTCCGGCATCGTCGCCCGCGCGCAGGAGCGTCTGAAGACGGCGAAGAACACGGACGAGGAGGTGTTCCTCAAATGCGTGGCCGAGCTGTACAAGGCGTTCTCGCGCCTGCTCGTCCGCTGGGGGAATTTCGCCGAGAAGAAGGGCATGCCCGCCGTCGCGGCCGCGCTGAAGGCGGTGGCTGAGCGTCCGCCGCGCACGCTCCGCGAGGCGCTGCAGCTCGCGCTGGTCTACGACCACTGCCAGGAGATGGAGGGCGAGCTCGTCCGCAACCAGGGCCTCTTCGACCGCCTCTACATCGACTTCTACCGGCGCGACCTCGCGGAGGGGCGCGAGACGCGGGAGTCCGCGAAGGCGCTCGTGCGCGACTGGTTCCTGCGCCTCTACTCCCTCAATTCGGGCAACCCCGGCAAGAACATCGGCCTCGGCGGGTACGACGCGGCGGGGAAGCCCGTCTGGAACGAGCTTACCGAGATCGCGTTCGAACTCCACTACGAGCTGGCGAATCCCAGCCCGAAGCTGTCGTACCGGTTCGGCAGGAACACGCCGCGCGAGCAGCTGGAGAGGGTGGTGCGGTGCATCGCCGACGGGCGCACGAGCGTGGTGTTCGCGAACGACGACGTGCTGGGCGAGTCCTTCCGCCGCCGGGGGAAGACGCCGGAGGACATCGCGAACTACGTGCTGATCGGCTGCTACGAACCGGGGATCATGGGGCGCGAGATCATCGCGTCGATGTCCTGCCAGATCAACCTCGTCAAGCCGCTGGAGGCCGTGTTCAACAACGGACGCGACTTCGCCGGCTTCCGCGTGGGGCCGGACTGCGCGCTGCCGCCGGACGCGGCGGCGTTCGAGAAGGAGTACCTGCGCCAGACGGACGCGGTGCTCGAGAGGATGTTCGCCGCCACGCGCTTCCTAGAGGAGCACTGGTGCGACCTCAACCCCTCGCCGTTCCTCTCCGGCGCCTACCGCGACTGCATCGCGAACGCGGCGGACATGTCGCTCGGCGGCGCCAAGTACAACCAGTCGGGCTGCGTCTGCCTCGGCCTGCCGACGGTGGCCGACTCGCTCGCCGCCATCCACTACCTCGTGGACGAGGCGAAGCTCGTGACGATGTCCGAGCTGGGCGACATCCTGCGCGCGGACTGGAAGGGGCGCGAGGAGCTGCGCCTGAAGGCCGTGCGGAGCGCGCCCAAGTGGGGCAACAACGACGACCGCGCGGACCAGTACGCCCAGCGCGTGCAGCGCGCCGTCGCCCGCCGCGTGAACGCCGCGCCGAACGGGCACGGCGGCACGTACCAGGCCGGCTTCTGGACGATCGACCTCGACAAGGTGACGGGACAGTTCTGCGCCGCCACGGCGGACGGGCGCCACGCGGGCGACCTCATCGCGCGCAACAGCTCCGCGACGGCCGGCTGCGGACACGAGGGGCCGACGGCGCTCATGCTTTCGAGCGCGAAGCTCGACCTCGCCGACGCGCCCGACGGCCACGTCCTGGACGTGATCCTCCCCATGTCCCTCGCGAAGCGCACGGACGGCGTGGCGACGGTCGCCGCCATGATCCAGAGCTACTTCAGCGCGGGCGGGCAGTGCCTCAACATCAACTGCTTCGACGCCGCGCTCCTCCGCGACGCCATGGCGCATCCCGAGAAGTATCCCGACCTGCAGGTGCGCGTGTGCGGCTGGAACGTGCGGTGGAACAGCCTGTCGCGCTGGGAGCAGGAGCATTTCCTCCGCACGGCCCTCGCGCAGGAGAGTCGCTCGCCCTGACTGAACCGCAGCCCGCCAAACCGACGTGACGTTCCATGCCAAGTCAGTGTTCGCCGACTTTCAGTTCGACGAACAGGACGGCGTTGGCGGGCAGGTCGCCGGAAAGGTGGATCGAGCCGTCGGCGGCCGGGAGAAGGGGTGCGGTGACGTGTTTCAGCTGCGCGCAGGAGCGCAGACGAGGCTCAATCTCTTTCCTGAAGAACGCCCGGTCTTCCGCGGCGGACAAACCGCATGAACCGGTTGGGGCGGGATCGTCTGGCGACCAGAAGAAACGCTCGTCGCCGATGTTCAATCGCTTGCGTTCGGCGCGCCATTCGTCGAACCAGTTGGCGTCATCGTCCACGACGCATCGGGTCACACGCCCCTTGCGGCCTTTCCACGTCGGCGGCGGAACGACGGAGATGCCGATGCGGGTCGTCCCGGTCGCGAATAGGGCGTTCGTGAACGCATACGCCATGATCCGCAGCGCCGATCCGTCCGGCGAAAGCGCCGCCACGGCGTCGGCCTCCACGCCCGGTGCCGCGCAGCCGGCCTTTGAGACAGGCAGGCGCCGCATGCCCTTGAACCGGGCGCTCTCCCGCGCCACGTGGAAGCTCACGGACGGCAGGCCGTCGAAGAGCGCGTCCGGCCCCGACAGATATCCCCACGCCGCAAAGTACTCGGCGCCGGAATCGAACAGCTGCTTCACGATCCGCGCGTCGTACGCGGCCTGGTACGTGTCGCCCACGATGCGCAGCGCGAGGTGGTCGCCCTTCTTGTTGCGCGTCTTCCCGTAGAGGAGCCTGCCCTCGTCCACCGCGTAGAAGAGGTTGGTGAGTCCGGCTGCCTCAGCCGCCTCGCGCAGGCGGGCGATGTCGCGCGGAAGGGGATGACCCGTGGTGAACTTCCCCGGGTACTCGTCGTAGAACGACGCCGTGACGAACTTGATCGGCAGCTTGCGTTCCGCGGCGTAGCGGATGAACGTGCGTTCGTCCCACAAACCCTCGGTCACGGCCATCGCGTGCACGCCGAACGTCAGGTCGGGCGAGATCGTCCGCGTGAATGCGTCGACCGTCGTTTCGTAGAGGCGGCAATAGGCGCGGAAGGTCTTCTCCGCATCCCCCGAGGCGTCCTTGAACCAGCCGCCGTTTTCGAATTCCGTCAGGACCGCGAAGCGCCATTTGAGAAGCTCCTCGCGTCCGAAGGCGTCGAGCAGCGCCTTCGCGCACGCGGCCATGTATCGGCCGTACGCGGCGTAGTCGTCCGGCGGGCGGATGTTCATGTGGAACGACCCTCCGTTGTCGTCCGTCGAGAACTTCTGCGGCACGTTGCCGAGCTTCAGGTAGGGTTTCAGGCCCATGCTCACGATGCCCTTGCAGCCTTCCACCAGGCGGGAGAAGTCGTAGTCGTCCAGCACCGAGCGGTCGGCCGGGTTGCGGAGGCAGTCCCGTTGCGGATTGCCGCCGGTGGCGCCCATGACCTCGACGTATTCGGCGAAATCCAGGACGTCGTGCTCGCGGTTGCGTTTCGCCGGCCCGAACCTGTTTCTGTCGAGTTGCCAGATCACGAGCGTCTGCTGCGTGTTCGGCAGCGTGCGTCCCGGCCGGGTGGCGTCGACGGTGAACTCCGGGCCGACGGCAAAAACCGCCGATGCCAACACGGCGAATGAGAGAAGGACATGAACTTTCATGGCAGAAAGTATACACCATCCTGCGGGGGCTTGCAACGGCAGGGGAAAACGTTTTCTGCATGCCTTAGTACTTGTCGGTGGGAAGGGCTTTTGGTAAACTACCGGCGCTTAAAGGACAACATGCTATGATGAAGATGACAAGCAAGGTGTTTCTGTGCGGCGCCGTGGCGGCGGCCGCGATGCAGGCCGCGGCGGCGAACGCGATGGACGACGTGCGCATCTACGGCCCGGTGGCCGACCGGATGAACGCGTGCATCGTGAACCACGTGTGCGCGACCGACCCCATGTACTTCGCGCGCGAGTTCCGCTATCCGGCCGAACCGGGCGCGTGGCAGACCGAGTTCTGGGGCAAGTACATGCTCTCCGCCGTGCCGTTCGCGTTCTACACGCACGACGAGGCGCTCAAGGCCAAGATCGCCGCGTCCGTGAAGGAGGTCATCTCCAACCAGGAGGCCGACGGCTACATCGGCAACTACCCGAAGGACCGCCGCGCCGCCGGCGGCTGGGACCTCTGGGGCAACAAGTACACGATGCTCGGCTTGATGACGTGGTACGAGTACACGGGCGACAAGGCGGCCCTCGCCGCGGCCGAGCGTCTCGCCCGCTACGTGATGGGCATCTTCGGTCCCGGCAAGCGCAACCTGAACGAGACCGGAGCCTGGCGCGGCCTCCCCAGCTGCTCGATGCTGGAGGTGATCCTGAAGATCTACGAGCGCACGGGCAACAAGGACTACCTCGAGTTCGCGCGCTACATCGTTTCGCAGCTCGATGAGGGCGAGCGTTCGCCGCAGCTCATCCGGAGCGCCCTTGCCGGCATCCTCCCGGGCGAGCGCGTGACTGACCCCGATCCGAAGAAGTTCTGGGTGCTCTCAAGCCGCAAGAGCTACGAGATGATGAGCTGCTACCAGGGGCTGCTCGCGTGGGCGCGCATCACCGGCGACAAGCGCGCGCTCAAGGCGTGCGTGAAGACGGGCAAGGACATCGCCGCCACCGAGGTGAACATCTCCGGCGGCGCCTCGTGCCACGAGAACTGGTACGGCGGCGCGTCGAAGC
>ONRL01000048.1 GCA_900320225.1 uncultured Lentisphaerota bacterium | reverse complement strand
GGGGAAGGGGGCGGCTTCTCCGAAAACGCCCATTGGCGCCTCACTGAAAAGTCCGGCGAAGGCGATGAAACACATATCCCCCGGATTTGGAATCCTTGCAACTGACGCAAGCGATTTGACGAAACGGGCAAAATTATGCTATAGTAATGTTGCCTTGAAGGAGGTTTTACATGAATAAGCCATTGACAATTCTCCTGGGCGCCTGCCTGGCCGCCCCGTTCGCGTTTGCAAACCCCGTGCTCCGCATCATGCCGCTCGGCGACTCGATCACCGAGGGCGCCGGCGCCACCAGCACCGGCGGCTACCGCGGGCCGCTCTGGACCCTGCTCGCGAACGCCGGGTACAACGTGGACTACGTGGGCTCCAACACCACCAACCAGGACAAGACGAACGGCATGGACCCCGACCACGAGGGCCACGGCGGCTGGCGCCTCGACGGCACCTACGGCGGCAACGGAATCTTCGAGAAGCTGCCCACCTGGTTCAGCACCATCGAGTCGCCGGACGTCATCCTCCTCCACCTCGGCACGAACGACTCCGGCGCCGACACGCTGAACAACATGGCGCGTACCACGGCGCTCCTCGACCGCCTCTTCGCCCTGCAGCCCTCCGCGCACGTCATCGCCACCACGATCCTGTGGCGCGGCGACGCGACGCGCTACGCACGCATCCAGACGTACAACTCCAACCTGACCAACGTCGTGGCCACACAGGTCGCAAAGGGACAGAAGATCACCATCCTCGACATGCACACCGCAGTCGGCGACAACACGGGATATTTCAACACCGACCTCCTCCACCCGAACGCAGCGGGCTACGACGTGATGGCGAATGCCTGGTTCGGCGCGATCCAGGAACTCTATCCCGACCCCGCGGCCGTCGCCACCGCCCACGCGCCAGCCCCAGTCTTGGCGACCGGAAACAGCGCCACGCGCGCCACGGTCACCCTGCGCGTCAACACCGCCGTCACGCAGGCCTCCGCCGAGAACCTCGCGAACTACGCGCTTTCGGGCTGCACGATCGCCTCCGCCTCGCTCAACGCCTCCGGCGACAGCCGCACCGTCACGCTCACGCTCGCCGCCCCGGGCGCCTACGGCTCCCACGCGCTGACCGTCTCCGGACTCGTCAACGCCGTCGACGGCTCCGCGATGACGTCCGCGCAGACGCTCTCCTTCTTCTTCGAGCATCCGCGCGGCGTGGAGAACTACGTCCCCGCCTCGGAGTTCGCGCAGTACAAGCTCGTCTACAGCTACGACCCGCCCGCCGCCGGCGCCAACTGCATCGACGCGACCTTCTACGCCGTCGACAACCACATGGAATTCGGCAGCATCGCGCGCGTGGCGTACTACGTGGAGCTGCGCAAGCCGAACGAGGACCTGCAGTACGTGTGGGTGTCGATGGACGCCTTCACGAACGACGCCGCCTTCGTGGGCGTGCCCGTCCGCGCGCGCGGCAAGACCTTCCAGCAGTACGTCCAGAACCTCAAGGTGTGGAGCAACGTGCCGGGCGTCCAGACTGGCGACCGGGGGCAGGGCTTCATCGAGTTCTGGCCGAACTCCTACAACACGGGCAACGCGAAAAACGTCCCCGGCGCGAGCGGCTCGCTCTACGACTTCGGCGACCAGATGTCGAACGGCAACTACGGCAGCATGCAGGTGCACGACGTGGCGGCGAAGCAGACCGTCTTCGCCTTCAACCACTGGGCCGTGCCGGACGCGCAGAGCTCCCCCACGCAGAAGACCCAGCTCGGCATCGGCAACAGCAGCGGCGACTCGCGCTCGACGGACTGGACGTTCGTGGAGAACGGCAACACGTACGACGTGCGCCGCATCCAGGTGTACGTGCTGCCGGACGCGGCCGACCGCACGCCGCCCGCCGTCGTCTCCGCCGAATGCGGCTTCTCCCGCCAGAAGATCACCATCACCTTCTCCGAGCCCGTCGCGGAGGCCAACCTGGCCACGTGCTTCGCCGTGAACGGCGGCGCCGTGGCCGTCCGCTCCGTCCGCCGCTCCACCGTCGATGCGCGCGTGGTGCACGTCCTCACCGACGTGCTGCCGGCGGGGGCCGTCACGCTCGCGGTCGATGGCGTGCGCGACCAGTCGCCGCACGTCAACGCACTGGCGCGCACCGAGGTCGCCGTGGTCGACCGCGGCCTGCCGTCGGACATCTCGAGCCGCGTGAACGCGAGCCTCACCGCGGGCTTCCAGGTGGTCTACGCCTTCGACATTCCCCAGAAGGGACGCTTCATCAACAACCCCGACGCCTTCTTCATCGACGAGTCCATGGCCACGAACGCCTTCAGCCGCGTGGCCTACTTCGCGGAGTACACGATGCCCAACGCCCCCACCTCGGTCAGGTACGTGTGGGTGGCGACGGACGCGTTCACCGAGAAGGCCACGCAGATCGGCATCCCCTTCTCCTCCACCGGCACCTGGTTCCAGCAGAAGCTGCGCAACACGGACGTCGCATCGAACGTCTCCGGCCTCCAGACCGGCACGGGCCTCGAGACGTGCAACATCGAGTTCTGGCCCACCGACTACACCGCGAAGGGGAAGCTCGGCCTCGGCGGCAGCGACTCCGGCTTCGACTTCGACGACACGAAGAGCGCCGGCGGCTCCTACGGCTCGATGCAGATCCACAACTACGCGGCGAAGCAGACGCTCTTCGGCATGAACCGCTGGGGCTACAACAACGCCTTCATCGGATTCGGCATCAGCAACCGCGTGGGCCAGGCCAACTCGGACTGGACGCACGCCGACAACGCGGGCACCTACGCCATGCGCCGCATCTACGTGCTCGCGAAGGAAGGCCCCGCGCCGGCGACGTTCGGCGAGGTTCCGGCGGACGTCGTCGCGCGTGTGCCCGACGCCGCCAACTACGAGCTCGTGCTCGACTACGACATCCCCGTCAAGGGCTGGATGAACGACCCGACCAGCAACCTCTCCTACCGCGTGACGGACAACACCGCGAAGATCGGAAAGGACTTCGCGCGCGTTGCCTACTTCTTCGAGCTCGTCGCGAACAACTCCACGACAACCCAGTACGTCTGGACGGCCTTCGACGCCTTCACACAGGACGCGACGCGCCTCGTCATCCCCACCAACTTCACCTACCAGCAGAAGATCGCCAACCTCGACGTGGAGTCCAACGTCTCCGGCATCATCACCGGCAAGGGCATCGCCACCGGCAACATCGAGTTCCACTCCAACAACTACAGCAAGGGCAACAAGATCGGCATCCCCGACGCGAGCGGCAGCACCTACGACTTCGGCGACCAGATGGACAGTGTGGGCTCCGCCGGCTACGGCTGCGTGCAGGTGCACAACTACGGCGCGAAGCAGACGCTCTTCGCGGTCAACAACTACAACACGGGCGCGTCCGTGTGCGTCGGCATCGGGAACCGTCCCACCAACGACCCCGACTGGACGCACGCGTCAAACGCGGGTAGCTACTCCTACCGCCGCCTGCGCATCTTCGTGAGCCGCGCGAAGCGGCTCGACCCGCTGCCGATCAACGACGTCGGCCTGCCCCGCCGCGCGATCGTCAGCGCCGCGCGCGACAAGGTGTGCGTCTCCTTCCCGTCCGCCGTGCCGCAGGACCTGCAGAAGGCGGAGCGCTACGCCTTCGCAGATCCGTCCGTCCGGATCGCGGACGTGTCGCCCTCCGCCGGCGAGCCGCGCGACGTGCTGCTCACCCTCGCGCAGCCGCTGGAAGTCGACACCACGAACGCGCTCGTCGTCTCGCTCGCGCCGTACGCGGCGAACGTCACGCTCTCCGTCGTCGCGCGCGACGGAGCCGTCCCCGCGTTCCTCACGAACGCGGTCCCCGAACTCGCCGGCTACCGCCTGCTGAACGAGCTGAAGGTGACGGACCGCGTGTGCTACAGCCATCCGGGCGCGGACTACCTCGTGGACGAGAGCCGCTTCGACGGCGGCATGCGCTTCGACCGCGTGGCGTACTGCATGGAGCTGCAGGACACGAACAGCTGGCGCTGGACGTGCGCCGCGATGGACACGTTCTGCGAGGACGCCTCCAAGATCGGCGTGCCGAGCGTGGAGCGGCAGATCAACCACCAGTGCTACGTCACGAACCTCTCCGTCTACGCGGGCGCGAGCGCCGGGTCCCTGCCCGTGCACACCGGCAACTACGCGACCGGTAACCTCGAGTTCTGGCCGAACAACTACGGCGCGAGCAACCCCCGCAACGTACCCGGCGCCAGCGCCTCGGACTACGACTTCGGCGACAGCATGCCCGACGCGAAGCTCGCCAACGGCCACGGGTCGATGCAGGTGCACAACTACCTGGAGCACGAGACGATCCTCTCGATGGTCGCGTTCGGCCACAGCGGCGCCGGCAAGGAACTCAACACGCGCATCCCCGGCCTCGGCGTGGGGAACAACCCGAATTCCACCGCCAAGAAGGATCCCGACTGGACCTTCCAGGAAGGAAACGCCGTCAACTACAGCGTGAAGAACATCTACGTACTCGTGCGTCCGCTCGCAACGGGCGCGGCGTCGCTCGGCAACGGGCCGGAGATCATCGTCCAGCCGGACGCCTTGACGAAGCGCCTGCTCGGCGCGGGCGACATCGTGCTCTCCGTCTACGCGCCGGACGCGGTCTCGTACCAGTGGCGCAAGGACGGCGTGCCGATTCCGAACGCCACCGGCCGCGAGCTGGTGATCACGGACAAGGTGGAATCGCACGGCACCTACGACGTGGTGGCGTACATCGACAACGCCAACTACACGGTCAGCCAGTCCGCCCGCGCCACCGTCTACCACACGCGCACGGTCATCCACGTCCGCTGACCAATCAAACAACGCACGCGGAGCGCATACCCTACTACGTGAGGGTTTGACGATTTCTTGACAAACTTCTGTCAATGCCCTCGTGCGCCTCCCCACTAATTCGTGGAGAACGACTGTTTCTGCGATCGGAAAAACGGCAAAAGATACCACCTCTACGACAATTAGACATGGAAAGCATCATTCGCCAACATCCATTTCCCGATCACTTGTGCGGGGAGTCGTCGAAGTAGAAGCTGTCGGCGTTGATGTGGCCGAAGTGACCGGTGCGGTCGTCCACGATCACGATCATGGCTGTCTGCCCCTTGAATTCCCTGACGTCCCAGTGCGTCCACTCCAGACGCTCGGCGTTCTTACCGGTCACCGTGCGCACAGTCTTGCCGTCGACCACGAGGTTGACGCACGTCTGGTCCTTGTAGTTTCCGCCGCCCACGAGGAAGTTGATGAACGGCTTCTCGATCGTGAACGCGGGCGAGGTGAGCGTTCCCTTCGTGTCGTCGCCCTGGAAGAACGTGTTGACGAGGAACTGGCCGCTGTAGCCGTCGACCGGATTCTGGTCTGCGAGCGTGCCGCGCGCGGGACCGGGGCCGAACGCCTCGCCGGTAACTTTCCATTTGCCGTACCCCTTCTCAAAATCCTCGAAGAGGATTGCGGTCGAGGGGAGTTTCACGATGCGCGGCGGCTTTTCGGTATACACATGGCGCATGACGAGATCATCCGCGGAGGGAAGTTTCGGAAACGGGGCGTGTGGTTCCGACTGATACCAAAACGTTGTGGAGGCGATGTCGGACGCCTGTGCGTTGTAGAGTCCGCGCGCCTTCCAGCCGAGGTCCTGGATCGTCACCTTCAGGCCCTTCTCGAAGCGGACGGGATCCGTCACGTGCCAGCGGTAGAGGCCGAAGGATGTGAAGTCCGCCGGATCGTCCGGCTTGATGACCTGCGCGAGCCCCGTGTAGGGCGTAGTGAACTTCTCCTCGCCGTCGAGGTGGAACTTGATCTCGCCCTCGCCCCACCAGCCCGTGTCGTGCACGCGCCACGCGACGTACGTGCCCACGTAGTGCCCCTTGCCCGAAATGCCGTCGACAAGCGTGTGGACGGATCCCCTGGTCGGGTTCGAGCGGCGGAACTGCGCGTGGAGGTAGGCGGCGTCGGACGGGATGTCCGTGAGCGCGTAGTCGATCTGGTAGTAGAGGCGCATCTCCTCCTTGCCGACGTTCTCCATCGTCACGCGCGCGCGGCGGCGGAACGGCATGAGCCAGTAGCAGTTGAACGCGCTGCCGGGGTTCACGCAGACGGCGAGGGAGGACACCTGCGCGTACTTGTTGTAGGCGCTCGCGAAGAAGTCGCCCACGGGGCACTCCACCGACGGCGTGGCCTCGTCGTCCCAGTACATGCGGATGATGGAATGCCGCCAGAGCTTCGTGGGCGTCATCCAGATGTGCTGGATCGCGCCGGGTCCCTCGATGTCCGCGAGCGTCAGCGTCTCGCCGGGCGCGATCTTGACGAACGGGTTCACTTTCCAGCCCTTGCCGAGCTCGCGAGCGCAGCCCGACGCGTTGGCGACATTGCGCTTGTCCTTGTCCGCGACCGGATCGGCCAGCGCGCCGGCGTTGCGCGCGCCGGTGAAGTTCTCAGGACTGATCGAGCGCGAACGCGCGTCGGAAAGACGGCAGAGCGACGCCATGTCGGCCGTCAGGCCGTTGAACGTTCCCGCCATGCATCCGGCGGCCAGCGCCACGCCAAGCGCACACACCAGTGTTCTTTCTTTCATTTCAATGCCTCCATGTCATCTTTCACTCTTCAAGATCCGGTAGCCGAGCGACGGCACGGTTTCCAGACCTTGTTGATAGGGTTTGTCGGAATAGTTGCAGACCACCGTCTCGCCGTTTCCGTAGCGCGTGGCGGTGACGCCAGGCGCCAGCGTCCGATGCGACAGCATCAGTTCCTTCTGCAGATGCCGCACCGGGACGAACTCGTCCCACGCGCGTTTCATCGCCGGCACGTCTTTCGTCTTGTAGGAATAGAAGATGGGACGTCCGCCGAACTCCACGATCTTCAGTGAGATCGCGGGATCCACGATGCCGTCCCCTTCCAGCCAGTCGAGCGTGCCGGACTCGTCCTTCTTCGGATGGTTCTGCCCGCGCGTGTGGTTCTGCGTGAGGCGGTCGGGCGTGTAGAGGATCACGCCGTGGTAGACGAGTTCCCAGAGCGGATGGCACCCGCTCACCAGTTCCAGTCCCTTCGTCTTTCCGTCGTGGATCTTCTTCATCTCCACGGACACGTAGTTGATGCAGTCGATGTTCGCCGCCACATGGTCGTAGCCGCCCTCGGACGTGACGCCGCCGAACACCTTCTTCGCCTCGGCAAGGATGTTGTTCTGGTATCCGGCCATCTGCTCGGGCGTGGCCGGGTGGCGCGGATCGGCGCACCTGTTCGGGTACGTGGCGGAGAACACGTCCACGTAGTGGCTCCCCTTCACGCCGAGCGCGCGCATCCGCCGCATCTCCTCGGGGATCCAGTTCTCCCAGCTCCGCCGCTCGCACACCCAGTAGCAGCTTCCGCCGAAGTAGAGTCCGTTCCAGTCCCATGACCCGTCCCGCCGCTTGGCTATGTCGTTCTCGTCGAAGCGCGGGCAGATGCGGTACACCTCGGTGCAGGTGGCGTGCAGCATGATGAGATAGCCGAGATCCTGCGTGTGGCGGATGAGCTTCCGCAGGCCCGCCTCGCCGCCGAACACGGGTTCCACGGGGAAGTGCTCCGGCAGTTGTCCGTCGTAGCCGCCCTTGTTCCATCCGGCCGAGACGATGGCCGCCTTGTCGATGCCCGAGGCGTGGATCGCAGACACGAACTCCTCCGCCTTGTCGAACGGCATGTACACGTTGATGGGCCATTCGGTCTCCTTCGTGAAGTCCGTCGGCTTGTCGGGAATCGTCTTTGCACCGTGCGTCTGGATGCGGATCACCATCGCGTCGCACATGTAGGCGAGGTCGGGGTAATCCCTGATCCGTTCCTTGATCGGCTTCACGCCGTGCGCGAACTGGTATGCCTGGTAGCCCTTGGCCATGCCGTTGTAGTCGGCGGCGTCGCCTTCAAGGAAGTGGAAGTCGATCTCGATGTCGGCGTAGAGGTCGAAGAACCGGCGCACGCGGTCGAACTGGATGCGCGGGAAAATCTCAAACGTACCGTCCGCGGCCGTCACCGTCAGGTCGTAGTCGAAACGGTACGTCCGCACATGCGCCCAGGCGAGACGGTTCCCGCGCTTCATGCCGTAGATGGGCATCTGCTGGCGACGCCAGACGTTCGTGCCGGCCAACTTGTCGAACGTGCCGTAGAGTCCGCGCCCCTGGATCCAGTAGCCCTCCTCGCCGCGCCGCGCGGTCATGAAGTCCGGCACCACGTCCAGCCACTTGGCGCCTTGCGGCAAATCGGCCCGTCGGAACGTGAAACGCGCGGCGTTCTCGCCCGTGCGCACGAGCGGCACGTGCCGCGTCTCCACGCCCTTCGTCGTTCGGATGCGCACGCGCGCATGGCTCGCCGATTCGTCGGCGAACAACGTGACGCACAAAACGGCCACAGACAAGCCTAACGTTTTTCGCATAACCTACCTGAAGATGAGGGTCAGACCGTTCGCCACCGCGAACGGACCCACGTACGCGCCGCCCGTCTCGTTCTCGCCGGGCGTGTAGGCGCAGACGAAGGACGTGGCAAGGCCCGTCGTCCTGAGCTTGAGCGACGTCTCGCCGTCCGCCGCCGTCAGTTCGCGTACCGTCACGTCGCCCACGCGCACCGCGAGCGTGCCCGTGCCCGTCACGCGCGCCGTCAGCTCGCACCCCGTGCCGCCAGCCGCACGCGTGTCGGACACCTCCGCCGTCAGCTCGCCGCCCGGCAGGTACACGCCGCCAACCGCCGCCTCCACCTCCGGCGAGGCCGCCGTCACCGCCAGCCGCCGCGAGTCCGTCAGGAGAGCCTTGTAGTCGGGACGCCAGTCGTACTCGACGGCACCGACGTCGATCGCGCCGTTGTAGACGCGCTGGCCGCCGTTCACGTCCTTGTCGCCGGCCGCCGCGTCGTACCAGGAAATATCGCCGCCGTCCACCGCGATCGACCCCTTCAGCGGCGCGCCGTTCGCGTCCAGCAGCTCGTCCGCCGACGCCACGCGCATCAGGTTCTCGCACGAGTTCGTGCCCTGCACGGTGATGTTCTCAAGGAAAATCGAATTTCGGAGATCGCCGAACTTGTTCACGTTGGAGGTCTGCGTGCAGATGCAGTTCACGAACGGCACGGAAACGCCCGCCTCCGCGGCCTCGCTGAGGATGTACACGCCCGTGGAAGTTGTCTTGTACCCGTAGTTCTTGTGGAACGTGCAGTTGTAAAAGCCGTAGCAGTAGTCGGCGATGCGGTCGCCGTGATTCTCGGTGAAGAGACAGTTGCGCAGAAGCGAGTATGTCGCGCCCGGACGGTTCCACATGCAGTAGTTGTTGCGGATTACGCACCGGTCGGCCGTGACGCGCGCGAGGGTCGCGCGCCCGGAACGGTTGTCCTCCATGAGGCAGTCCTCCACAAAGCAAGTCCGGTAATCCAATCCAAACACGGCGCTGCCCGTGTGGTTGTCGGCAGTGGCGCTGTTCGCGACGTCCGTACGCCCGCCGCGCAACGTGAAGCCCCTGATTCGCGCACCCGCGAGCAGCGTCACGCACCGCGTCGCGTTCGACCCGACGCCATGGTCAGCAAGGCACGTCTCGAACGATCCCATCGACGTGTCGCCGCTGGAACCCTGATTGCGCGCAAGCGTCGCCGGGGCGCCCTCGATCACGGTCTCGTCCCGCGGGCCGTCGGCGACGAGCGTCACGCCCCGCGGCACCACCACGCGCGACTTGATCCGCAGCGTCTCTGCCGTGTAGAACCGTTCCGGCGCCAACGTCTCGCCCACGTTGTACACGCCCGGCAGCGCGTGGACGACGTCGCCAGAAACCGCAAGCGCGGCCGTCGTCGCGAGCGTCTTCTTAGCCGTCGCCGCCGTCCACCCGTTGTTGGCGTCGTTGCCGTTCACGGCATCCACATACCAGTCTGGTGAACAAACGGCCCGCACCTCCACCGGCGGCATGTCCTCCGCGCCCGCCACCGTCCAGTTGAACACGCCTTCCTGATATTCTCCGCCGACGGAGATGCCAAGCAGGTTGCGTTCGGTGGAGGACATCGTGCCCGACAGCGTCACGCCCTCCTCCAGCGCGTTCGTCGTGACGTTCATGACGCCTCCTTCTGACGGCGGCATCACGACCACCGCGCCCACCGTGTGCTGATACGCGCCGATCGTCGGCTTGCCGTCCGTGAAGACGATCGGACGGTTCTGGAAATCCGATACCGTGTAGTGCGCCCATTCTCTGAGGGACGTGTCGCCGCCGCCCACGAGCGGCGTGGTGGCGAGCGGACGGAAATCGCGCGCGTCCTTGTCCACGACGCACGCCGCGCCGTAGGTGATGCCGTAAGTCCGGCTTTTGTTGCCGGTGGTGTCCGCAAAACACCCGGCGACGAGGCCGATCGAGTCGTTGCCGTTGTTGCCGTCAAGGAAGAGGCAGTTTGCGGCAAGGATGGTGAACGAGCCGCTGCTGGCAGTATAGACGTTCTGCTTCCCGGCGACGCCCAGGACCGTGCACTGGTACGCCCACACGTTCTGCCCGATGCCCGTATGTGCGGCGTTCAGGTTGTCGCGCAGGACGCAGGACGACAATCTCCCCTCGCGAAAGATGGCGTTTATCCCGGACTGGTCGTAGTTGTCGGCCATCAGGCACCGCTGGCACCAGCCGTACATCCCGGCCGGACCCCGACACGCGACATTGTTCGTGATGATGCAGTCGAGCGCCTGCTGGCGCGTCCGCTCCTGGAACCTGAACGCGCCGCCGTGGCCTTTCGAGTCGCCGCCGCTCGTTACGATCTGGGAATGCCCGCCCGTCAGCGTAAAGCCGCTGATGCCCACATGGGCCTTGTCCCCCTCGACAAACACGCACCGGAGGGCGTTCGGTCCGCAGCCGTTGTCGGACGCCGGCGCATCCGGGTCGGACGCGCCTACGATGATCGTGTTCTCGGGACCTTGCTCAGAAGTCAGCAAGGCGTTTTTCGCGGACACGATCACGCGCGCCCGTCCCCAGTCGTTCTCCGTCCAGCCCGTGTCGTACGTGCCGGGCCGCACGCGAATTACGCGGTAACCGCTATTGACTCCACTGACAGTCGCGTCCGCGGCTTGCTGGATTGTGGGGAACGGCGCAGCTGCCGAACCGTCCGGCTCGGCTGCCGTCGAAGCACAATCAACCCACAGGAGCGTCGCGAACACCGGCGTGAGGTTGATGGTCGTATCCGCATCGGGCAACGTCATCCAGCGGCCGCCCGCGCGGTCGTTGAAGAGCGTGTACCATGTGGCCGAGGCCGACCCGATCTTCTCCTCGGCAACAGTGCCAAAGAAGGCCAGCCCTTCGGCTGCCTCCGTTGGCTTCAGGTACACCTGCGCAGGCCATTCGGCTGCGTGGTGGTAGAGTGTCGGTCGCGAAATTGGATGTCCGTCCAACGTGATGTCCGTGTTGGCGAACGTGATCCGACCGCCCTTCGGCGTCACGGCACCTTCCGCCGCACCGACGCACACCGTCCCGTCCGTCATGCGCGGATTGCCGTAGAAATCCTTGTCGCGGTATTCTTCGGGGATTGTCGCAAGACCCTCCAGGCTCCCCTCCCCGTCCGCCGCGCTGCCCGCGATCGGCCGCCAGTCGTCCACGATTGGCGAAACGACCAGATAGTCGGTTCCGGAAACAATGCTGCTCTCCCGCGCCATTGCAGACGAAAGATTGCCGGCGTTGTGGTGGATGATCGAGTTCCAGACGCATGCCGGCGACGAAGTGCTGAAGTCAGTGGCCACGGCCGGGTTGCTGTGGTTCCCCATCACGGTGCAGTTCACCATGGCGATGATCCACGAGACAGTCGAGCCGCACTGCGCGTTGGGGTCGTCGTTGCGCGTGAACACGCAGTTGTAGTAGCGGCCGCTGCGCGCGCCCGCACCGTTGCGCGTCGTGTTGCTGGCGGTGTTGTAGACCCTGTTTTCCGCGACGAAACATCTGACGAGCGTGCCGCCGAACGCGCCGCCGCCGCGCGTCGCCACGTTGTTGGAGATCACGCAGTCCACGACGAACGGCTTATGTAGATTGCTGTTATTCCCTATCGCAATGTTAACGCCGCCGCCGCGGACCGTGAAACTATCCGACCCCGTGGACTGGTAGACGTATCCGCCCGTGAGCGTGAACCCTTCCAACACGGATCCCGTCGCCGACATCGCCACGCAGCGCACGGCATCTGGTCCCAGCCCGTGCAACGGTTCCCCCGTGAAGTCCGGCGCACCCACGATGATCGTCTTGGCCGCGCCCTCGATTGACTTGACGGTGATGTCCTTGTCGATGACGACGCGGCTGGACGTACTGTCGCCCGAGGCTTTGGTCGAACCTCGGTTGTACGTGCCCGGCGCCACAAGCACCGTGTCGCCGGCACTGGCGCGCGTGACGGCCTCCTGGATCGTGCCGAACGCCGTCTCCAGCGATTCACCCGTTCCAGACGCGCCGTATTTGGCATCGTCCACGTACCATGTGTTCGCTGCCAACACGGTCCAACCGAGCGCCGTCACGCCAAGCAAGATTCCAATCTTCATTTAGGGGTTCCTTTTCTTTATTGCACAAATCCAATCCCGAATCGGTCACTTCAGGCCAAGGATCTGCTTGTACCGGTTCCCGAAGCCGATGCCCATCTGCCGCATGCCGCAGTCGTTCGGATGGCATCCGTCCACGGTCTCCTCGCAGTCACGCGCCATCTGTTCGGTGTTCGGAATGAAATGCAGGTCCTTCCACGCCACGGGATCCTCCGCCTTGAGCTTCGCCACGATCTTCTCGACCATGATCCCCTTCTCCGTCCTGTCGCGGAACGTGCTGCAGTCCTCGGCGCAAAGGATGGGCGTCGTCGGGCGGCGGCGATGAAGCTCGCGCACGAACGGCTCGAAACGCTCCTCCACCAGCTTGGGGGACATGTTCCACAGGCAGTCCAGCACGTAGAGCGAGGCGTCGATCTCCGCCACGACGTCGAGCATGGACGGCTCCATCTTCCCCGACCCCGCGAAGCCGAGGTTGACGAACGGCACGTCGGCGCGGCGTGCGGCCTGGGCCGTCCAGGAGAGGCCCGGACGCGACGCGCTCGCGCCGTGCGTGATCGAAGTACCATAGCACACCACGGGCTTGGACACGCCGCTCGCGCGCGGCGGCAGCGGCGCCACCTTGGACCCCTTCAGGACTCCGACCTCGAACCGCACGACCTCGTTGTAGAGTGGCAGGTAGATCATGCAGGGCCGCCCAGGCGTCCAGGGGAAAGAGATTTCGTTGTCGGTCTTCTTGGGGCGGCTCCCCTTCACGAACCGCCATGTCTTGGTTCCCTCGTCCCAGCCATAGACGTCCACGCCGCTCCTCCCCGCGCCGGTCATGTTGTGGGTGGAAAGGACCGGATCGCCGACTGTCCACTTGACGCGCATCTGGCGCGAGTCCGTGGAGAAGCGGTAGCAGATGCCGCTGGAATTGCGGCTGAGGCCCCAGACGGCGCCGGAGCAGTTCCCGCGCAGGCGATCGGGAATGCGGACGTAGGGGGTGGCCGTGTCGGAAAAGCCGCGCCCCTCCTGCGGCAGGGCGGAACCGTCATGCCATTCCCAGGCATCCTGCGACTTCACCTCGGCGCAGGCCGCACCGAGGCACAACATGACTCCAAGAGTAATAATCTTTCCCATCTTGCCTCCAAGAACATTCCATTCGACCACCGAACGGAACCAGAATCAACGCGCACAGTATACACCATTCCCCGTCAGATTACAACACTTCGGTCCCACTCCCCCAAACGCCACTTCCGTATCGTCCCCACCGCAATTGCATTTACCGGATGATGAACCGGAGGCCGCCTTTGCGGACCTTGAGCCAGATGCCGGTGGAATCCTTCACCGCCGTGGCACGATAGCCCTTCCCGAGATCGGCGCTCCGCGCGGACGAGCCGTTGAGCGTGACGGACCAGTTCGCGAACAGTCCGCCGCCCGACGTGAACCGCGCCACCGCGTAGTCGCCCGGCACGGCATCCCCGCTCGCCGCAAACGTGACGGCGAGCGTGCCCGCCGCCGGCGCCGCCGTGAGCGTGCCCGACCCGATGCAGCCGCCGACGTTGTAGAGCGCGTTCGTGCCGCGCGTGAAGTCCATCGCCACGGGATACGTCCGCTCCGCCGCGTCCGTGAGCTGCACCGAACCCGCGAACCCGCCCAGACGCGCGGGCAGCATCGCGACGTCCGTCGCCTTCGCGACGGCCGTCGACGAGCACGTGTTCGTGACGTCGAACGTCGTCTGGTTGACGGCTCCGGACTGGTACGTCCAGTCGAAGACGGGCGAGCCCGTCACCCTCCCTGCCGTCACGTACACGTTCGTGGAGAGGAAGAGCCCCGCGGCGATTTCGTCGAACGCGAAGAATCCCGGCCCCACGGCGCTCGCGCTGCCGAACCAGCCCCGGTTGCAGTCCTGGTCCTGACGCCGCGCCACGATGTGCAGGGGATTCGTGAGCTTGCCCACGTGCACCGTGTTCGACCCCCACGCGGCGATCACGCCGCCGCACCGCCAGCGCCGCCCCTTGGCGTCCACGATCGACCGCGCGCCGCCGGATACCGACGCGATGTAGAGCTCGTGGTCGGCCGTCGCGCCGCTGTTGTGTTTGCCGAAGAAGATGCCCGTGGCGCTGTACGACGCGTTCGTCTGGTAGGTCTCGCCGCAGTTCGAGAACGCCACGCCGCTCAGGCGGCTCGTCACCGCCAGCGCGTCGATCCAGAGGAGCTGCGCGTTCTCGAATCCCGTCACTTTGCCGTTCAGCGCAAACGACGAGGTGAACCGCGCCTGCTTGGAGAAGTTCTCGAACTTCAGCGTGCCGGTTCCGCCGAACGCGCCATCGTACTGCTGGCTGGCGTACTGGGTGCCGTCGCCGTAGATGCGCCAGGTCCCCGCCACCTCCAGGTCGCCCGTGAAGGCGCTCGATCCCGCCGACACGAGCCAGTTCGTACCGCCCTCCTCCACCCAGCCCGTGCCCGGCTGGTAGCGCGCCTCCACGCCGGCCGGCAGCGTGAACGTGGAGCCGTCCGCGTACGGCTTGGGCGCGTGCACGAGGATGTACACCGCATGCGAGAGGTCGATCTCGTCGAACACACCCGCCGGAATCTGCTCCAGGAACATGTAGCCGACGAGCCGCAGCTTCGCGCCCGGCTCGAACGCGTAGTCCTGCCAATGCGGCCGGTCGGCCTTGATCCAGTGGAGCGTCGTGTTCGGACTCGCCGGGTAGCCCTTCGTGTAGCCGTAGCCGCCGCCCTCCGCGGCCGTGAGGCCGAACTCGTACCAGCCGTCGGGTGCGGGGATCGCCAGCTTCGTGGGGACGCTCGCCGCGAACGATCCCGCCACGCGCAGCACGCCGCCGCCCGCAAGCCAGTCCACCTGCGTGCCGAACGTCCCCGTGCCCGTGTAGATGCCGCGCGGCACGCGCGCGCCGCCCACGTAGAGGACCTTCACGTCCACCGTGGCATCCGACGCGATGTCGAGCGTGGCGCCGCTCTCGAGCGAGAGGCCCTTCAGCGAAACGGCGTCCGCGGCCTGTACGGCCACGGTCGCGTTCTTGACCTGCGCGTAGTGGGTCGCCGCGTTCGGGGCCGTCGTCGAGGCCCGCTCGGGTGCCGTCCAGGGCACGGCGGACCAGTCCACGGCGGCGCCCGTGCCCGTGTAGGTGAAGGAGAAGAAGCGGAGTCCGTCCAGCGCGCCGTTCTGCTCGAGCTCCTCCGCCGTCAGCACGCGGTCGTAGAGACGGAACGCGTAGCAGTGGTTGTGGAAAAAGCCGCTCGTGCCGTTTTCGTTCAGCGTCCAGGTGGTTCCGAGCTTGTTCATGTTCAGCGCACCGCTGTCCACAACCCCAACCGCGTACGTGCCGTCTCGGTACATACGGTAGTTCGTGCCGTCCGACGTAGTGCCCATCGTGCCAATCCAGAAGCTGGTCATCGTCGGGCGCGGATCTCTCCCGTTGATGAAGAGGCGGTAGCCCGACGACGGCGCGGAGCCTTTCTTGACGCCCGTGCTGTGGACGCGGTATTGCCCTTCGCCGAAGAACGTCGGCCAGTAGCTCTTGCCCGCCTCGGCGGCGGCCGGCGCGGCGTTCGAGATCACGTTGACCGCGAACTCGGCGGTGACGGACCAGTTGTAGACGCGGGCGAGGTCCGTCATCGACTGCTTCGTGGTCGTTGCATCGAGATACCGGTCACCCCACGCGGCGGCGCCGGCGGGCGTGAGCTTCCCGTTGCCCACGAGGTCCTTCCACACGGTCGCCGACGCGTCGCGCTGCCCCACGCCCGTGTTCTCCAGCGCGTCAAACTGCGCCACGAGACCGTCCTGCACGTAATTGGCGGACGACAGGCCGCCGCTCGTGTCCGTCGCGCGGACCCAACGCAGGTTGGCGGCCGAGCCGTTCGACACGGCGCGCGCAACGAGCGTCGCGTCCGACGGATGGCGCAGCAGGCACACGCCCGCGCCGAAGTTCCCCGTGGCCGTGCCGAAGACGTCGCCCTCGGCCGCGGCGGCCGGGTTGTTGACCACGAGGGCGCGTTCGAGCGGCCCCGCCAGCTCGAACGCGCCGCCGGCGGCCACGTCCACCCGGTCGAAGCTCACGTATCCCGCGACGGCGACGGTGCCTGCCGCGCGGAGCGTGGTGGAGGCGCCCGTGAACATTGCGTTCGAGAAGCACACGCGCACGCCCGCCGCCACGGAAAGTGCCGTGCCGGCCGGGCAGGCAATCGGCGTGGCGGAGGGTACTTCCGCCGTCGAGGCGATCGTGCAGGATGTAAAGACCTCGTTCGTCCCGGCGAGCGGCGTCGCGTTCGTGACGGTGATCGTCTCGCCGGGGGCGACGGCCCAGAGCGCCTCGTCGAGGTCGTAGTACCAGTTCGCGCCGATCGTCACGGTGGCGGGGGCGTCCGTGGGGGCGAGCATGAAGATGCCGTTCGCGTCCTTGCGCGGGTAACCGTCGCTCGGCAGGTTCAGGTAGCCGCCGTTCGCGGTGGTGTCGCGGGGATAGACGCTGTCGGGGCCGGACGCCGCCCAGAACGCGGCGCTGCCGCCGCCGTCGAACTCGCCGACCTCCCAGCACCCCTCGTCGATCATCATCTGCGCGGCGTCCACGTCGGTCACGCCGTACGACCAGTCGGCCTGCCGTCCGTCGTTCACGAACATCGCCACGATCTCGTGCTGCGCGCCGTCCACCTCGTTCGTGCCGTAGCCGATCATCACGCGCGGGTACTGCGTGCGGCTCTGGTAGTTGCCGATCGTCCCCTCCACCTTGCCCACGGTGTCGTATGCGGTGTTGACGGGATTGATCTGCCCCTCCTTCACGGGGTAGTTACACCAGTTCGTGCGCACGGCGTTGCGGATCTTGCGTCCGTCGGCCGTCACGAGGTCGTAGCCGTGGGCGACGAACCCGGACGTCTTGCCGTCCGTGCGCACGGGCTTGCCGTGCGCGTACCGGCGGTCGCCGGTCTCCATGAAGAAGTAGTGCGTGGCGGGGTTCGCGTTGTTGAAGCCGGGGTAGACCATGCGGCTGTTCATGATCGTCATGCCGGTGGAGTAGGCCATGTTCGACGCGGTGTAGAAGTAGTCGGCGTTCGTGCCGCAGATCGGACGCTCTCCTTCCGCGACGAGGTTCTCGCCCATCGTGCCGATGCTCGCCCGGCCTCCCTGTCCGTTGCCGAAGTACGTCCGCAGGCGGTAACCCTTCGTCATGTCGAACTTCATGATCCAGGCGCGTCCGGTCTTTTCGGCCGTGGGCGGCTTCACGTACGTGACGAGGGTGCATCCCTCGTGTCCGTTGTAGTTGGGGATCTCCGTGCGCACGTAGTCGCTCACCGCGCCCCACGAGCACCCCGCCGCCGCCATCGCCAAAGCGTAGATCAATCTGCTTCTTTTCATCTCTTTTCCTTGAATGAGGACATCACCACTATGATAGCCGATTCCCATGTTCGCGTCAATTGGGAATTCCCCGCACCAGCCCCGACAATCCAACATGGAGAGCCGCCATCTTGGCGGCGTGAGCAGAAGAATTGGTGGGGCGAGGCGTCCCGCCGAGCCGCGAACGACGATGGAACGCCGTCCCTACCGGACTGTGCGGGCTATTCGAACCACTCGGGGCCGACGACGCGGCCGCAGAGGTAGAACTTCATGTCGTTGTACCAGAGCACGCCCTTGCCGTCCACGATGCAGTAGCTCGTGTAGAACGAGTTGCCGCCCTTGCGCGGCGCGAAGAGCTTCGGCGCCTTGAACTTGACCGGCTGCTCGCCGTTCGGGTCGAACTCGCCCGCGATGAGGTAGAGCGGGCCGCGGTGCTGGTAGGCGTTGCGCTTCGGCTCGTTGAAGTCGAACGTCTGGTGCACGAGCGCGAAGTACTTTCCGCTCGCGGCCTCGGGGCCCTTCCAGTCGTACATCGGGCACGGCGAGCGCGGATGCAGGTACGGCTTCCCTTCGGCGTCCTTCAGGATCTTCGGCTCGCTCCACGTGGCGCCGCCGTCGCGGCTCTGCACCCACACGGGCGAGCCGACGGACGAGCGCATGATCGCGAAGAGGCGTCCGTCCGGCAGCTTCACCGGCGCGGCCTCCTCAAGCGCGGGCTCGCTCGCGCGGAACCCGCCGGCGTTCTCGAGGTCCTTCGCCGAGAGCGCGTGGCGGTTCGTGCAGAGGTACTTGATGCGGATGTCCTGCACGGGCGGGTTCTCGTCGATGTTCTCGAACTGCCAGAACTCGATCTTGCAGCCGTGGCGCTCGTCGTAGGGCGCCTTGCCGTGGCGCGAGCAGCCCACGAAGTACTTGCCGTTCTCGCCGAGGCGGAGCGGACGCTGCCAGTTGCACCAGCTCGGGGGGATGTGGTCGTCCGCCGGATCGGCGTCCATGCGCTCCGTGAACGGCACGAGCTTGGGGGCGCTCCACGTGTCGCCGTCGTCGTCCGAGAACGCGCCGAACATCATGCCGCAGTGCGGCCCGCGGCTCGTGGTCTGTTGGTTCCAGAGGCAGTAGAGGCGTCCGCTCTTGGAGAGCATCGGCTGCTGCCAGCTCGCGAGCAGGGCCGGGTTCTTCTTGTTGGGCGAGCCGGCGAGCACGACGGGAGTGGTCCAGGTGACGCCCTTGTCCACGCTCTTCGAGAACGCGATGTGCTGGTCGATGTCCGCCTCGCGCGAGGCCTGCGTCCAAAAGGCGTAGAGGTGCTGGTTGGCGGGATTGCAGATCACCTGGAAGTGGTCGTTGTACGTGTCGCCGGGCTTCGCGGGGTCGCGCCTCTCCTTCGCGCGCGGCTGCTTCGGCACGAACACGACGTAGTCGGGCTTGTTCTTCAGGATGTCGCGCGGCGACTCGATCTCGCTCGGCGTCCCCTTCAGGTAGGCGAGGATGCGGTCCTCCTTTTCCTTGTCGGCCGGGTCGGGCTGGGGCTGTCCGGCGGGGTCGAACCCGCACACGAGCGCCCACTTGCCGAACGCGAGCTTCTCGCCGGGCTTCATCTCCTTGCGCCAGATGTCCGCGACGTCGCATTTGTGTTCGCCGAACGCCTGGAACGGCTCGCCCGGCAACTTCTCGAAGCCGAGCGCGGCGAGGGTCTTCCCCTGCGAGAGGTACGAGCTGGCCTTCTCCGTGGGCGTGACCACGAACAGCTCGCCGGCCCCCGTCACCTCGGCGGCGAACCCGCCCTCGATCGAGCGGCGGAAGAACGTCTTGCCCGCGAGGCGCTCGGCAGCGGCCGCGGTCATCTGGTACGGACGGTCGTCGAACACGGCCACGCCGTTCGCGCACGTCCCCACCTCGGCGTCCGTGACGGGCGAGAGGCGCGCGCCGCCCGCCAGCGCCTGCGCCGCATACGCGAGCACGCACCAGGAAACCATTCCCTTCATGTTCATCTTAACCTCCGTTTTCTCAGTCGCGTCAGGCACCAGCGGCGATAATGAGGCCCAGTCCCGCGAGGAACAGGACAAACATGGCGAGGTTGAGCAAGCCCGCCTTCGGGGGCGCGCCCTTGAACTCGCGCCACACGAGGATGCCCCAGAGGGCGGAGACGAGCGTCGCGCCCTGTCCGAGGCCGTAGGAGATCGCCGTACCGGCCTTGCCCGCCGCGACGAGGTTGATGCCGTTGCCGAGGCCCCAGATGAGTCCGCCGAGGACGCCCACGAGATGCACGGGGAAACCGCCCTTAAAGTACTCCTTCTCGGTAATCGGCTCGCCCGAAACGGGATGGCGCATCGCGATCGCGTTGAACACGAACGTGGAGGCGAACACGCCGCATGCGAACACGAAGAACGCCGAGTAGGGCGTCATCATGCCCGCCTTCGGCGCGGCGGCGGCGAAGTCCATGTCCATCGTGGCCGCGACGAACCGGTAGAAGAACGCCATCAGCACGCCGCACACGACGGAGAGGAGGATGCCCTTCATCGGCACCGACTTACCCGACTCCTTCAGGCGGTACGCCCACGCGTTGCAGAGGATCGCCACCACGATCAGGGCCACGCCGCCGAAGATGAGCGCGGGGTTGCCCTTCGGCGCGCCCACGTAGTTCACCACCACGCCGAGGACGAGCGCGAGGCCGATGCCCACGGGGAAGGCCACGCTCATCCCCGCGATCGAGATCGCCGCCGCGAGCAGGATGTTCGCCGCGTTGAAGACGATGCCGCCGAGGAAGGCGCTGCCGATGTTCCCGGCGGAGGCCTGCTTCAGGTTCGGAAGGAAGCTCCACGCCTCGCCGCCGAAATGGCTGCCGAAGGTGAGTCCCGAGACGAGCGCGAACAGCAGGACGCCGATCACGTAGTCCCAGTAGAAGAGTTCATAGCGCCAGGTCCGCCCCGCGAGCTTCTGGGTGTTTCCCCAGCTGCCCCAGCAGAGCATGGTGATGACGCAGAAAACGACGGCGAGGGTGTAGTTGTTGCAGTAGTACATGCGCGAATTATACCATAACGGCGCGCAGAGGTGAAGCCCCCCGCGAAAATCCGCCTAAAAAAACGCGTCGGGCATGTTCGTGAAGGATGATTTTTGCTATACTACGTTCCGCACATGGCCACACGCGCATACAAAACCGGGCAGACGGCGGTCGAATACGTCATCGTGTTCGCCTTTCTGCTGGGTGTCGTTCTCGCCCTGACGTGGTTCGTCAAGGCGGCGAAATCGTCCGCCGCGCGCACGACGACGCTGGTGACATGCGAATATCCCTAATAGGAGGCAGAAAAATGAAGGCACGCAAGAGCAAAAAGGGCCAGACGATGGTGGAGTACATCATCATCGTGGCGTTGGTCGCGATTTCGCTGATCGCGGTGTTCACGTACTTCGGCCGCGCGACCGGCAAGAAGGTGGCGGGCGCCGCGGCGGCCATCTCCGACGAGGAGGGCAACAAGGCGAAGGACGCCGTCGAGTCGATCGACGAGAACACGATCAAGAGACTCGGCGAATGACCGCATGGCCGGCGCGCTTCCGCGCCGACGCCCGCACGCGGTCCGGCAGGCGGAAAGGACAGGCGATGGTCGAGACGGTCGTCGTCATGTTCTTTCTTTGCCTCGTCTTCTTCCTGGTCTACGAATACGCGAACCTGCTCACCGCGCACACGGTGGTGAACTACGCCGCCGCCCGCGCCGCGCGCGCCCGCACCGTGGGGTTCAACGACTTCATGGTCACGAAGACCGTGCGCGTGGCGACCGCGAGCATGGCCGGGAAGTGCCTGTCGCACGACGACAAGGGCGACGACCTCGCCACCGGCACGCTCGTGAGCCGCATGGGCAGCTACCTGGAGGCCGAGAACGAGGGCGACACCAAGGGCATCCTCGACTTCGAGCTGTGGGAGTCCGACAAGCTGGGCTGGTCCGCCGACGAGCCCGGCGGCGAAAACGCCGAACTGACCGTCCGCGTGTGGCAACGGCGCCCCCTCTACGACTCGGACGACACGGACCTCCACGAAGTCCGCGGCGAAGCCGGCATCGAAAGCCACTATCCTCTCTACCTGCAATGAAGGACCGCGCGCGAAAGAGCGGGCAGGTCGTGCTCGTGCTGGCGTTCATGCTGCTGGGGCTCCTGCTCCTCGCGCTCGTGGGCGTGGACGCCTTCCTCGCCTCGCACCGCAAGAACCGTCTCCAGAACGCCGGCGACGCGGCCGCGCTCGCGGCCGCCCGCTGGCAGGGCATCACGCTCAACGCCCTCGGCGCGCTCAACCTCGCCAAGATCGACGTGCTCTGCAAGATCGGCGATCCCTCGCTGAACCCGGCGGCGTGGGACGCCGCCACGAACATCTGCGAACGCGTCACCGCCCTTCAGGAGCGCATCGCGTTCGCCGGCCCGCTCATGGGGTTCTACGCCGCCCAGCGCGCCGCGCTGAAGAACGGCGTGGACAAGCCGGACGCCGACATGGCCGCGCTCGTCGCCGAGGCGGCGTCCCGCGCGCCGATGCTGTCCGGCACCGACCTCTGGCCGGAGAAGGCGGAGGACTACGCCGACATGCTGCGCGGCGCGGCGCGCGACGGCGTCTGCGCGGGCGTGGACAACGCGCAGTTCTTCAACTTCGCCATCCGGTCGTCCCACCCGCTCTACTCCAAGGCCTTCTACGAGGCCGTGGCCGGGGAGGACTGGTGCTGGTTCTACCTGCGCGACGGGATGAACGACCTGCTCGCGAGTTTCGCCGGCTGGAGCGAGATCCCCTTCTCCGGAGCCAACTCCCCGGAGAACCCCGAGTTCTTCGGCACGGACGTCCGCACCGTGCGCGGGGCCCTCGCGGACTTCAACCGCGACTGGACCGAGCAGCAGACGCGGGCCGCCGTGCTCGAGCTCGCCGACCGCAACGACTGCCCGAACGTGAACGACTTCACCCTCCAGCAGTGCGGCGTGATCACGAACCGCCACCTCGCCTGGGTCGCCTACGGCGCCGGCTGGCATGCCTGGAAACGCATGCACCGCGCCGACGCGGCGCGCCTGCCGCTGATCTCCGACGTGAAGGAGAAGTACGACGTGCAGGGCGCGTTCGCCGCCACGCGCGTCCTCCAGTTCCTCGAACCCTTCACGCCCGGCGTGTCCGGCCGCTCCAACGTGTGGACGGCCGCGGCGAAGCCCTTCGGCTCGATCGACGACCGCACCGTCACGTGGAACGGCGAGTTCCCCCTCGTGACGCCCGCGTTCACGGACGTGCGCCTCGTAATGCTCGGCGCGTTCGACGAGGGGAGTCTGAACATGGCGGACCGCGCGTGGGTGACGCACACGCGCGACCACGTCCAGCCGCCCAGTTCGGTCGCCCACGCGAAGGGCTGCACCTACTGCAACGTCCTGCGGAAATGGGAGGATCCCGCCTTCCGCGCGGCGGGCGTCAAATGGCTCGCGGAAAACGGGGAGGACCAGTGCCGCCGCCCGACCGGCGGCGGCGCGCCGGGAGGAGGCACGCGCCATGCGCACTGAGGCGTCCAGACGCGGCCAGGCCATGATCGAGATGGCGATCGGCATGCTCGTGTTCGCGCTGATCCTGGGCGGACTGCTGGCGTTCGGCGCGATCATCCCCGAGTCGATGCGCCTTCAGACGATGGTGCGCCGCATGGCCGGCTACGAGGCGCAGGGCAACGCGTCCGGCAGCGTCGACGGTTCGCCGCTGCCCACCCTGCGGCACGTGCTGACCGAACCCGAGATCCAGCCCGTCACCACGACGGGGTTCTTCACCGACGCCTCGGCGCGCCCCCTCGAGTTCCGCACGCAGTCCCTCAACTTCTCCGTCGACCTCGAACCCGGCACGGCCGAGTGGATCTGGGGCGGCGAGACGACGTTCCGGGGGGTGGAGGAATGCCACATGCCCATCATGAAGATTCCCGAATTCGCGGCCAAGGGGGTGGTGCCGTGAAAACCCGCCGCCGCCTTGCAGCCGCCCTTCTCGCGTGCGCCCTCGCAGTTTCGTCCGGCTGGTTCTTCCAGCGCACCGGCGCGCCGGCCCTGCCGGCCGGCGGCGGGCGGATCGAACTCGCCGGCGAGCGCACCGTCGTGAACGTGTGGCAGACGCCCGGCACCGCGGCGTCCGCCGCCGCCGCGCGCGAGGCCGCCTACGTCGCGGAGGGCTGGACGCCCGCGCCCGTCTGCACGCCCACCTTCAAGCTCCTGCTGCGCGGACACGACCTCGCGGCGATCCTCGCCGAGGACCTTCCCGGCGGCACAACCGTCACCGAACTTCTCCGCCACGGAGTTTTATGATAAAATGAGGACCCCATGAAACAGAAAATCGTTCTCGTCGTCTCCATCGCCGTCGGCCTTCTCGCCGCCGTGCTCACGCGCACCTACCTCGCGTCGAAGGACGCCGAGATCCAGCAGCTCAAGTCCGCCTTCCTGAAAAAGCACCAGACGATCGAGGTCCTGTGCTTCGCGCGCGAGGTGCCGAGCGGCACGATTCTCGCGAAGTCCGACCTCGGGCTCAAGACGGTGCCCGCGAGCGGCCTGCGCGGGCAGGCCCTCACGGAGGAACACGTCATCGAGGTCATCGGCCGCAAGGTCCTCAACGGACACAAGGAAGGCGAGCTTCTCTTCTGGGCGGACATCGAGGGCGGCAACCCGATCGGCGGCGGCCTCGCGGCGGACATCCGCAAGAAGATGCGCGCCGTCTCCGTCAACTGCGCGGGCGCCGCCGCCGTGAGCGGCATGGTGAGGCCGAACGACCACGTGGACGTGATCGCGAGCTTCTCCTTCCCGAAGCTCGCGGCGGACGGCCGCACGATGATCCAGGAGATCGTCACCTGCACGATCCTCCAGAACGTGCTCGTGCTCGCCACGGGCAAGGAGACGGCGAAGTCCTCCATCGCGCGCAGCGACGCGTTCGGCGCAGGATCCTACTCGATGGTCACGCTCGAGGTCACGCCCCGCGAGGCGGAGATGCTCGTGTTCGCCGAGCAGATCAAGGGCCGCATCTCCCTCGCCCTGCGCAACCGAAACGACACCTACTACGAAAAGGAACTGCCGCAGGTCGACTTCGAGAAGATCCGCGGGGAAATCGAGTCCCTCAACCAGAAACGCCAGGGCGAACTGAACGGAGGTCGCTGAAATGGCCTTTACGCTCGACCTCATCAGGCCCAACGAGGAAACGGCCAAGCGCTACAGCCTCGACGACGGCAACTACCTCATCGGACGCGGCGAAGCCTGCGCCCTGCGGCTGCCCGATCCCGACGTCTCGGACCGCCATGCCCTCCTCGTGCTGCACGGACACGTGGCCCGGCTGGAGGACCTCCACAGCGCGAACGGCACGTACGTGAACGGCAACCCCATCGACGGGCACGTGGACCTGCCGCCCGACGCCATCGTCCAGATCGGCAGCAACATGATGCGCGTCAGCCCCGCCGAGGAAGCCGCCGAGACGGCGACTCCCCCCGCGGGAGAGCCGCGCTCCCGCGCGGCCGAAGAGCCTGACGCGGGAGGGCCGCGCTCCCGCGCGGCCGACGAGCCACCCCCCGCCCCTCCGCCCCCCGATCCCATGGCCGGCATCCGCCGGCAGGTGAAGGAGCAGATCCAGCGCGAGCTCATCGCGCGCCTCGACCTCAAGCGGCTCACCGTGGCGGGCGTGGACCGCGCCGGGCTCGAGCGCCAGGCCACCGAGAAGATCCACGAGATCGTGGAGCAGGTGCGCACGGCCGGGAAACTGCCGCAGGGCATCGACGCCGCGCGCCTCGAGCGCGAGGTGTTCAACGAGGCCCTGAGGCTCGGCCCGCTGGAGGAGCTGCTCGCCGACGACAGCGTGACCGAGATCATGGTGAACGGCCCGCAGCGCGTCTACGTGGAGCGCGGCGGCAAGCTCCAGCTCACCGACCTCCAGTTCCTCGACGACGCGAGCGTGATGGCCATCATCGAGCGCATCGTCTCGCCCATCGGCCGCCGCATCGACGAGTCGCAGCCCTACGTGGACGCGCGCCTCGCCGACGGCAGCCGCGTGAACGCGATCATCCCGCCGCTCTCCCTCACAGGGCCCACCGTGACCATCCGCAAGTTCGCGAAGAAGACGCTCACCGTGGAGGACTTCATTCGCTTCGGCACGTGGACGCGCAACGCCGCCGAGTTCATGAAGGCGTGCGTGATCATGCGCAAGAACATCATCGTGGCCGGCGGCACCGGCTCGGGCAAGACCACCCTCCTCAACCTGCTCTCCGGCTTCATCCCCCACGACGAGCGCATCGTGACCGTGGAGGACGCCGCCGAACTCCGCCTCATGCAGCCGCACGTCGTGCGCCTCGAGGCGCGTCCGCCCAACATCGAGGGACGCGGCGCGGTGACCATCCGCGACCTCGTGAAGAACTGCCTGCGCATGCGCCCCGACCGCATCATCGTGGGCGAATGCCGCGGCGGCGAGGCGCTCGACATGCTCCAGGCGATGAACACCGGCCACGACGGCTCGCTCACGACCGTGCACGCCAACTCGCCGCGCGACGTGATCTCGCGCCTCGAGACGATGGTGCTGATGAGCGGCATGGAGCTGCCCTCCCGCGCGATCCGCGAGCAGATAGCGAGCGCCGTGGACGTCATCATCCACGAGTCGCGCCTCTCCGACGGCAGCCGCAAGGTGGTGGCCATCTCCGAGGTCACCGGCCTCGAGGGGCAGAACGTGGTGATGCAGGACATCTTCGCGTTCCGCCAGACCGGCGTGGACGAACGCGGCATCGTGACGGGCGCGTTCCGCCCCACCGGCGCCGTGCCCACCTTCTACGAACACCTGAAGAGCCGCGGCCTCCGCCTCGACCCCGCGATGTTCGACCCGAGCGCGGACCGCGAGGTCCATCTGGAAATCGCGGGGCGCGCATGAACGGAACGACCCTGTTCTGGTCCACGGTGGCCGCCGTCGCCCTCGCCTTCGCCGGGTTCGCGTGGATGTTCGTCGCGGCCCTCACCGAGGGCACGGACAACTACGCCCGCACGATGGGCGCGGAGACGTCGCGGCAGTTCGAGGACGTGTTCATGTTCGTCTCGCCGGCCAAGATCGCCCGCCTCGGCCGCCTCGCCGCGCTTGCCGCGTTCTTCCTCTTCTTCATCCCGCTTTTCAGCTTCACGAGCGCCATCTCCACCATCACGGGCGTCGTGCTGGGCCTCGCGGCCGGCGCGTTCGTGTTCACCCTGCCCGGCCGCTACGTGCGCTTCCTGCGCGCGCGGCGCCGCCTGAAGTTCAACGAACAGCTCGTCGACGCGCTCGGCACGATGTCAAACGCCCTCCGCGCGGGCTTCTCGATCAACCAGGCGTTCGAGAGCGTGGTCGAGACCGGCGAAAAGCCCATCGCGCAGGAATTCACCGTGTTCCTCCAGCAGCTGCGCGTGGGCATGGGGTTCGACGCGGCGCTCACCTCGCTCGACGCGCGCGTGGGGTCGGAGGACCTCACCCTCGTCTGCACGGCCATCGACATCGCCCGCCGCACGGGCGGCAACCTCACGGACATCTTCGAGAAAATCTCCGAGACGATCCGCGGCCGCATGCGCATCGAGCGCCGCGTGCGCACCCTCACCGCGCAGGGACGCATGCAGGGCCTCATCGTCTCCTGCATGCCGCTCGTCCTGGGCCTCGCCATGACCGTGCTGAAGCCGGCCACGATGAAGCCGTTCATCTTCTCCCTCATGGGCATGGGCTGCATCGGCCTCACCCTCGGCCTCGTCATCGTGGGCTGGCTCATCATCCGCAAGATCACCCGGATCGAGGTGTAGCGGTGCGCGTCGCGATCCTCGCCAACGGCGTCCCGCCGCGCCACGCGGCGCCGCGCCACGTCCTCGCCGCAGCCGACTCGCTCGTCGCGTGCGACGGCGCGCTCGCCGCCGCCCGCGCCCTCGGCCGCGAACCCGACTACGTGGTGGGCGACGGCGACTCGATTTCCCCCGCCGACCGCGCCGCGCTCGGCGCGCGCTTCGTCCTTGACGCCGAACAGGACACCAACGACCTCTGCAAGGCGTTCCGCTTCGTAATCTCACTCCCCCGCCCCGACGGCGCGCTCTCAATCACCCTCCTCGGCACGACCGGCCGGCGCGAAGACCACGCGCTCGCCAACATCTTCCATCTCATCGACTTCACCGAGGAGGTCCCCGAGACGAAGATCCTCACCGACGACGGCACGTTCACGGCCGTGCGCGGCGAGCAGGACTTCCCCTGCCGTCCCGGCGACGCCGTCTCGGTGTTCGCTCCCCTTCCCGGCACGCGCGTCACCTCAAGCGGGCTCGCCTGGCCCCTCGACGGCGTGGATCTCTCTCCGCTCTGGCGCGGCACCCTCAACCGCACGACCTCCGACTCCTTCACGCTCCGCACCAGCCATCCCCTCCTCCTCTACCGCCCCCACCAGTAGGGCGCACGCCGCAGGACATTACAATTTGGTCACGTACTGGACAAACCGCCCTGCGATTTTGTAAAATATCTGCCACTTTTCTGGGACAGGTGTGCCCCGTCCCGGCGAAGAGACATTTCAGTAAGGACAAACAAGAGGAAAAACATGCTCAAGGTTGATAACCTGAAGAAGCGCTTCGGCAGCTTCGAGGCGGTCAAAGGCATCTCCTTTGCCGTCGAGAAAGGCGAAGTGCTCGGCTTCCTGGGCCCGAACGGCGCGGGGAAATCCACCACGATGCGGATGATCACGGGCTTCATCCCGCCCACGTCCGGCACGGCCGCCATCTGCGGCCACGACATCATCAAGGACCCGATCGGCGCGAAGGCCTGCCTCGGCTACCTGCCAGAGAACGCGCCCAGCTACCGCGCGATGACGGTGACGGAGTTCCTCACCTTCGTCGCCCGCATCCGCGGCTTTCATGGCAAGGACGTGCGCGCGCGCGTCGACGCGGCCATCGAACGGGCCAAGCTCACCTCCGTCGCCCGCCAGACGATCGACACGCTCTCCAAGGGCTACCGCCAGCGCACGTGTTTCGCGCAGGCCATCCTGCATGACCCGCAGGTGCTCATCATGGACGAGCCCACCGACGGGCTCGACCCCAACCAGAAATTCGTCGTGCGCGAGATGATCAAGGAAATGTCCGCCGAAAAGGCGATCATCATCTCCACGCACATCCTCGAGGAAGTCGACGCGGTGTGCACGCGCGCGCTCATCATCGCCCATGGCGAGATCAAGGCCGACGGCACGCCGGACAAGCTCCGCGCGATGGACGAAAGCGGCAAGCTCGACGTCGTGTTCCGCAAACTCACGGAAAAGGAGGGTAACTGACCATGTGCCCCTGCAAAACGCTGTCTGTATTCCGGCGCGAGTTCAAGAGCTACTTCGACTCGCCCGTCGCCTACGTGTTCCTCGTGGCCTTCCTGGTCCTCCTGGGATTCCTCACGTTCGGCCTCTCCAACTACTACGAGCGCGGCCAGGCCGTGCTCACGCCCTTCTTCATCTGGCACCCGTGGGTGTACCTGCTGCTCGTGCCGGCCGCGACGATGGGCCTGTGGGCGGAAGAGCGCCGCAACGGCACGATCGAGCTGCTGCTCACAATGCCGCTGACCCTCACCGAGGCGCTCGTGGGCAAGTTCCTCGCCGCCTGGGCGTTCATCGGCGTGGGCCTCGCGCTCACGTTCCCGATCCTGATCACGACGGCCTACCTCGGCAACCCGGACTGGGGCGCCGTCGCCTGCGGCTACGTGGGGAGCTTCTTCCTCGCCGGCGCCGCCACGGCAATCGGCGTGTTCGCCTCGTCCCTCTCGCGCAGCCAGGTGATCGGCTTCGTGGTGGCCCTCGCGATCCTGTTCACGCTGCTGATCATCGGTTTCGATCCGGTGCTCGGCGCCATCGCCGGCTGGGGCGTGCCCAGCGGCGTGGTGGACGCCCTGTCGTCCTGCTCGCTCCTCAAGCACTACATGTCCCTCGGCCGCGGCGTCCTCGACTTCGCCGACGTGGGCTACTACGTCGGCATGATCGTGTTCATGCTCGCCGCCGCGCAGTGCGTCACCGACTGCCGCAAGGCCTCGTAAGAAAGGATTTCCGCAAATGAAGAACAAGAAAGCCTTCGCCCTCGTCCTGCTGGCGCTGATCCTCGTGATCGTCGGCGCGGCGAACTACATCCTCTCCGCGCTTTCCGCGCGCGTCGACCTCACCGCCGAGCAGCTCTACACGCTCTCGCCCGGCTCCAAGGCCGTCCTCGGGAAACTCGACCGCAAGGTCACGCTGAAGTTCTTCTTCAGCGAAAGCGCCAAGGACATGCCCCCCTCCCTCAAGACCTACGCCGAGCAGGTGCGCGACCTCCTCGGCGAGTACGAACGCGCCGGCAACGGCAACGTGACGCTCGAGATCTATGACCCGAAACAGGACTCCGACGAGGAGGAGTGGGCCGTCAAGTACGGCATTGAGCCGCAGCAGGCGAACCCCTTCGGCGCGCCCATCTACTTCGGCCTCGTCGCCGTGTGCGGCACGCAGGAGCAGACCATCCCCGGCTTCGACCCGCGCATGGAGTCCACGCTCGAATACGAGATCACGCGCCACATCACGCGCGCCGTCTGGCCCGAGCGCCCCGTCGTGGGCGTGCTCTCCGCCATCCCCGGCGTGCTGGGCGAACAGCCCAACCCGATGATGATGCAGCGCCAGCGGCCTTCCCGCGGCTGGATCGCCTTCTCCGAGCTGAAGAAGGACTACGACGTGCGCGAGATCGCGAAGGACGCCGAGTCGATCGACGACGACGTGAAGGCGCTCGTGGTCGTCCACCCGAAGGACCTCTCGGAGAAGACGCTCTTCGCCATCGACCAGTTCGTCATCAAGGGCGGGCGCCTCATCGCGTGCGTCGATCCGTTCAGCTTCAAGGACTTCCAGGCGAGCGGCCAGCAGCAGAACCCGATGATGATGCAGATGGGCGGACAGGGCGGTCCCTCTACCCTCGGCAAGCTCTTCGACGCCTGGGGCGTCTCGTTCGACACCTCGAAGTGCGTCGCCGACGACAAGGCCTCCGTGCAGATGCGCGGACGCAACGGCGCCGTCGAAACAGACGCCACGCTGCTCGACCTCGGCAAGGCCAACATCGCGAAGGACGTCCTCACCGCCGGCCTCTCCCAGCTGCTCCTTCCCTACGCGGGCGCGCTGGAGGTCACGGCCAAGGACGGCCTCGCCTTCACGCCCATCCTCACCACCTCCACGAACGGCGCCTGCCTCGTGGAAGCGTCCATGCTCCAGATGGGCCCCGCCGCCATCCGCGACCAGATCAAGCCCGACGGCGTGCGCCGCACGCTCGCCGGACGCCTCACCGGCACCTTCAAGACCGCGTTCCCGAAGGGACCGGACTGGAAGGAGGGCTCCACCAACGCCGTTCCAAAGGTCGTTGCCTCGGGCGAGAGCTCAGTCTTCCTGTTCGCCGACGCCGACTTCCTCGCGGACGAGGCGTGCGTGCAGGTCGTCGACACCCTCTTCGGCCAGCAGGCCGCGCTCCGCGGCGACAACCTCGCCCTCTTCGCGAACATCGTCGAGCAGTTCGCCGGACGCGAGGAGCTGATCGGCCTGCGCTCGCGCGGACCGTCGGACCGTCCGTTCGAAGTCGTGCGCGAGCTCCGCGCCGAGGCCGAGAAGAAATTCCGCGCCAAGGCCGAGGACCTCCAGAAGAAGTTCAACGAGACGAACAAGAAGCTCAACGACCTCCTCCAGGGTAAGCACGGCACCGACCGCAAGCTCATCTCGCAGGAACTCGAGAGCGCCATCGGCGAGGCCCGCCGCGAAAAGGCGAAGACCCAGAAGGAGCTCAAGAACGTCCGCAAGGAACTGAACGCCGACATCGAGAACCTCGGTTTCCGCCTGAAGGTGCTCAACATCTGCCTCGTGCCCTTGCTGGTCGTCCTCTTCGGCATCGTCCACGCCCTCCTCCGCCGCAAGCGGTAAACGCGCCGTGCAGATGACCCAAAATCGCAAAGGAAATTGACATGAAAAAACTTCTCATACTCGTGATCGCCGCCGCGGCGCTTCTCGGCGCGGCATACCTGCTCAAGGGCCGTTCGCAAAAGACCCCCAACGTCGTCGGGCACAAGATCCTCCCCGCCTTCAACATCTCGGACGTCACCCGCGTGGAAATCACCGGCGCGAAGTCCCTCACGCTCGCCAGCGGCGAGGCGGGCTGGACCGTGGACGCCCTCCACGGCTATCCGGCCGACGGCAAGAAAATCCTCGACGAACTTCTCAAGCTGAAGGAACTCAAGGCCGGACAACCCGCCGCCGGCATCTCGAACGCAGCCCCCACCGTCGTCATCCTCAAGGACGCCGCCGGCAAGGAGCTCGCGAAGCTCGAGATGGGCGAACAGCACCGCAGCGCACCGCGCGGTGAAATGGCCCAGTTCGGCGGCGGCGGTTACCCCGACGGACGCTACGTGGCGTTCGAGGGCACGACCGTGGTCGTGAACGACGCGCTCGACGCCTTTAACGGCGATCCGAAGAAATGGGTCGACACGAAGATCGGCGGCATTACGGCCAGCGACGTCAAGGAGGTTACGTACGCCAAGGGGAAGGAGTCCGTCAAGCTCACGCGCAAGGACTCCACCTGGACGCTCGAGGGGCTCGGCCCGAAGGAGGAGCTCGACACCTCCAAGACCTACTCGCTCGACTCCGCGCTCTCCTACCTGAACTTCTCCGACGTCGTCGACCCGAAGAAGACCGAGGCCGAACTTGGCTTCGCCACGGGCACGGTCTACACCGCCACGCTGAAGAACGGCATCACCTACACCGCCAAGGTCGGCAACAAGATCGGCGCCGACAGCGCGTTCAAGGTGTCCGCCGCCTTCAAGCCCGTCGGCACGAACGCCACCGAGAACGCCGCCTGCGAGAAGACGGTCAAGGACTTCAACGACAAGGTTGGCAAGTGGACGTACACGATCTCGTCCTACTCCGCCGAGTCGATGTCCAAGACACGCAAGGACCTCGTGAAGGCCAAGGAAGAGCCGAAGAAGGAGGAGGCAAAGCCAGCCGAAAAGAATCCTGAGGCAAAGCCAGCCGAAAAAAAACCGGCCCCCGCGCCTGCCGCAAAGCCGGCTCCGGCGCCCGCCGCCAAACCGGCTCCGGCACCCGCCGCCAAACCGGCTCCGGCACCCGCCGAAGCCAAAAAGCCTGAGCCGAAGAAGGTCGAAGCGAAGCCTGTTGAAAAGAAGGTCGATTCCAAACCTGCGGTTCAACCCGAATCCAAACCCGCTTCGAAGAAGTAATCGGTCTTACAGCACTGGGACAACGGGCGTCTCGCCCGTTGCATGGAGAGCCGCCATCTTGGCGGCTCTTCGTTTTCATTTCTGACCAAGGCTTGCGAAACGCCAGCCGTTGTACTATACTATGGCCATGTCATCCTTAGCGAAACCAGCAGATCCCGCGAACCGCATGTCGATAGCCGTCCTCATCGATGCGGACAATATCAGCCCCTCGGCAGCCGGTGCGATATTCCGCAAGGCCTGTTCAATCGGCGAACCGATCGCCCGGCGCGCGTACGGAATGGTCAAGTGTTTCTCGTCCACCGGCGGCTGGGTACAGGCCCAGCGTGAATTCGGCATCGTCGCGCGTCCCCAGACCAGCAATGTCGCGCATAAGAACGTTTCCGACATCGCGCTCGTGATTGACGCGATGGAGTTCCTCTACAAAAGCCCGTGCGAGGGAATCTTCATCGTCTCAAGCGACAGCGACTTTACGGCATTGGCCACCAAAATACGCGAGGGCGGAAAGCTGGTTTATGGAATGGGCAACGAAAAGACACCCCAGAGCTTCAGGACGGCCTGCTCAAGGTTCTTTGAGATTCCGAAACCCGCCGCTCCCAAGAGCCCGAAGACGCTTTACACGGCTTGCCCGCGGTGCGGGGGCAAACTGACGACATCCCGGACGAAATCCAACCACCCGTGCAGAATCTGCCCTTCGTGTGGCGGAGTGTCCTGCAAGCTTTCAGTGCTCAACAAGGTCTTCGCCGCCGACGGGCTGAAGAAACTCCTTGAGACGGCAAAACTGCACCAGCAACGCGGATGCATCTGCCCGGACTGCGGCTCTTCAATGAGCCTGTTGAAAGTGACGGCCGGCAAGATTCAGGTTGAAATCGACGTCTGCGGGCTCTGCGGCGCGGTCTGGTATGACAAGAACGAGTTTGAAACGCTCGTTCCGAACGACGGGCTCATTCTTCCAACGGTCACGTCCGGAAAGGCCTACCGCCGCGAGATGGTGCTGACGCTGACCGCAGACCTGCGAAGCGGGCATCTCAAGGTCCTCGACACAGGATCGCTCCAAATGGTCATGAAAGCGTCATACCATGTGCCGCAATCGGACATCGCGCCGATCATCAGCACCTTGACATGTCAGAAGGTCATCAGCAGCGACAAGAAGACCGGCCGCATCACCGTTCTCCTCGCAGGCAAATAGATTGCAAATGAACTCGTCGTTTGTGATTTTGTCTTTCTCGTGTCGGGGGCAAAAGTGCAGACGGCGCGTTTGGCTTTTTCGCCCGAAGGGAACCGCGTCCCGCAACGCATCGACGTCGCGCTGAAGTTCGGTTTCGTGTCCGTACGGCTCCTGTGACGCGCAATACAACCGATTACTTCTTCGGCTCTTCCGTTGCCTTCAGTTTCTTTGCCTAAATCCTTTCACAGCCGGATGCAGGCGAAGGCCTGCGACATTGCGGCGAACACGTTCGAACGCACCCCACAGGTTCGAGACGAGTCCGTGCGAATCATGCAGAACCGTCGCCTGTTCGCTGATCCGCTGTACGAGCCGAACGCTGGAGCGAAAACGGACCCCCGCCCTTCTCGCGCCCGCTGCAATCCACGCAAGCGCGAGATCGGCCATCAAGTGATTATCCTCGTACAGTCCACCCACGTCGCTGTGACTGCCCGGGAAAAGCATTTCCTTGACCTGGTTCTTCTTGGACGACTTCAGCGGAACGTACTGGAAGAAGCGACGCGTCTCGTCACGCGCGACGGCATGACGCGCGGCGACGACGTTCGGCGGACACGTCTCGGAAACGTCAAGCCCCACGGTGGCATCCACCGTGTCCCACAAGCCAAGATAGGACACCGTCCGCCCCAGTTTGTCCAGCCACTCCGCAAAGTGTCGCGCCAGAAGCGCACCGCGCGAGAACCCGAAGAGAAACACGTGGGTGGTAATGCCGTCCTTCGGAAACGATTCGTAGTTGGCCTCGAACCAGCGCCGTGCGTCCTTGAACGCCCCCCGCCAGTCCACGCCCGCGATCTTCCCCGAGAGGTAAGCGCCGAAGCGCGTCCCGAGGCCTGCCTCAAGATGCAGCTTCTGCCGTGCGTCGTCGACGCACGCGTCCCGCAGGCGCGTCACGTTGGTAATGCGCCCGGCCACGCCCTGTCCCGTGCCCTCGAAGAAGATGCAGAGGTTCACCCGCCCCCCTGTCAGCGCCCCACGATGCGGATGGAGGAAATCTCGAAACCGTGTTCGTGGTCGAGCGTATCGCGGCAAAGCCACTTGCCGTAACAGATGCCGATGGTCTGGAGAAGCCGTGCGTCGGGCGCGTCGCCCGGCTCGAGCGGCGGCAGGTTTCCCCAGTGCTTGAAATAGCGCAGGTCGGAGAGCGGGACGCGGATGTCGGCCCACTCCGGCGTCAGGGGCAGATCGGTGCCCCACACCTTCCCGTTCGCGTGGATGAGCGTGATCTCCACGGCTTTCGTGTCGGGCCGCGTGGCGCGGGCGCGCACGACGAGCTCCTTCCCCGGCCCCGCCTTCGGGAAATTCCGCGCGAGGGTTTTCCGCGACACGCCGAAGCGCGCACCCTGGCAGTCCGGCTTGCCGGCGAACGCGTTCGGCTTCGCGTCGAGCACGTAGGGCTTGCCGCCTGGCAGGAACTCCCAGTCATCGGCCGTGGCGCAGTCCTGGTCGACCTCGAAGTCGAGCGCGCCCGGCTGTTCGGCGTCGGCCGGGAAGTTCGAGTAGATCATGTTCCGCCATTCAACCGTGCCGATGCCCGTGTACGCGCGGATCTTCGGATTGCTCTTGTTGAAGCGGCAGGCGTTCACGAGCAGGCGTCCGCTGCGATGGTCGATGACGGTGATGTCGTCGAGCTTGAAGCCGTAGTTGTTGAAGTAG
>ONRL01000096.1 GCA_900320225.1 uncultured Lentisphaerota bacterium | reverse complement strand
ATGTCGTTCGCGGCGTGTCCGGCGCGGGAGAGGTCGTTGCGCACCACGGCCCACTCGCGGCGGAAGTAGTGTTCGCCCGTGGCGTGCGTGGGCGCGTTGTTCGAGGTCTTGCGCTCGAGCTTGCGGATCTCCACGGAGAGCTCGTAGAGGAGCGCGCGCATCACGTCGCGCTGGGAGAGGATGCCCACGAGCTTGCGGTCGGAGTCGAGCACGGGGAACCGCCCGTACGTGTAGTTGTTGAAGTAGCGGAGCGCGAAGGAGATGGGCATGCCCGCTTCGAGCACCACGAGGTTGCAGGCCATGTGCTTCTCGCACGCGTCCTCGATCCAGCCGTTGTCGAGCGCGGTGATGATGTCGTTCACGGAGACGATTCCGTAGAGGCGCCCCTCCTCGCACACGGGCAGGCCCGAGATGCGGTTCTCGCGCATGAGGCGCTGGGCCTCGCGCAGGGAGGCGTTGCGCGCCACGGAGATGATCTGGCGCTTCATCACGTCGCGCACCTTGAAGCGCTGCAGGAGCTCCATGATGATCACGCTCGAGTCGCCGCCGAGCGCCTTCGGGTCGAGCGGCGGGGTCTTGGCGAGGATCTCGTCGTCGTTCGTGTGCTGCCCCTGCAGGATGGTGGGGGAATAGCCGTTGTCCATGTCCGTGCCCTCCGGCGCGTTGTTCAGCCGCGTTCCTCGGCGAGGAACGCGTCGTGCAGGCGCACGCAGGCGTCGTACTTCGAGAGGGGGCTCGAGACAAGCGGCACGCCGAGGTCGGCGGCCACCTTGAGCATCGTCTCGGAGAGCGGCTTCGCGTTGTGCACCACCACGCCCATCGCGCCCACGATGTGGGCCGTGCGGATGGCCTGGTCGCTCGCGAGGGAGGTGATCAGCAGGATGTCGTCGGCGTCGTTCAGGAGCACGTCGCTCATGAGGTCGTTCGCCACCACGGCGCCCACGGCGCGCGGGCTCGTGCCGTCGCCGGCCATCAGCTTGCCGTCGAGAATCTTCACCACGTCGGCTATCGTCATCTTCGGAGTCCTTTCCTTTCGGGTTCGGCGCACATTATCCCATAAAGACTGCGCGATGGCAACCCTAACCTTTCGGCAGTTGGTAGTTGATAGTTGGCAGTTGGTCGATGACTTTCACACTTGCACACTTCCTACCAGTCGCGCTCGTTGGGCGAGAGCGGGGCCTTGCGCATGCGGGCCTTCTTCTCGGCCTCGTGTTCCTCGCTCCGCTCCAGCGCCTTGCGAATGAGCGCCTCGGCCTCCTTCTGGTCAGGAGTTTCCTCTTCCTTGGCCTTCTGTTCCTTCTCCTCGGGCTGCTGCTCCTGCTCGTCCTGTTTCTGGTCTTGTTGGTCCTGGTTCTTGTCCTTGTCCTGATCCTGGTTTTGGTCTTGATTCTGATCCTGTTTTTGGTCCTTGTTCTGGTCTTGGTTCTGATTCTGCTGTTGCTGCTGCTGTTGCTGGTTCTGCTGCGGCGGCGGATTCCGGTCGGGCGGAAGGAGTTCGAGGATGCGCTGGATTTCGCGGATGGCCTCGAGCTGGTCGGGCGGGACGGGTTCCTTCACGCAGGCGGCTTGCTTCTTCTCCACGTCCGCGGCGAGCGCGGCGACTTCGGCCTGCTGCTCCTTCGTGAACGGCGGCATGTTCGTGTTGGCCTGCGCCTGCTGTTCGTACTGCTGCGCCCACGCGGGGAACCGCGCGCGGAAGGCGCGCGTGTGGTCAAGCGCGTCCTTCTGCCAGTCAAAGCCGTCCGTACGCGCCACGTCGGCGTAGGCGTTCGTCTGCATGAGGAGGTCGGCGGCCGCCAGCTGGCGCGGATTGGCGGCGATCAGTCCGCACCGGTCGCGCACGCGGTTGAGTCCGGCCAGCGCGAGCGCCGCGTCCTCGTCCTTGGGTTCCTTCAGCAAGGCCTGCTGTTTCTTCGCGATTTCCTGCATCGCGCCGGCGATCTCCTGCGCCACGCGCACGGTGTAGGGCGGTTCGTTGCTCGCCGTCGAGGCGTCCTGCGCGCACTGCTGCTGCACCCACCGTTCGTACCCCGAACCGAATATCTGCGTGAAGTCGAGCGCCTCCTGCTGCCAGTCGCGTCCGTTCACGCGCTCGGCGCGCGCGACGGCGTTCGACTGCGCGCGGACCCCCTCGTCCAGGGCCGTCGGCGGATCGAGCATCCCCTTCCAGTAGCGGTGGAAGGCGTTCTCGGCGGAGGACAGACTTTCCGCCGCGTCCGGCGACATGTCGGCGAGTTGGTCCGCCGCGCGCTTCACGGCGTCGCGCGTGGCCTCCACGTCGCCCACGATCTCCGCCGCCTGCTGCTCGTTCGTGACCGACTCCAGCACCTGGCGCTTGAGGGGGATGAGCGTGTCCGAAAGACGCTCCGCGCGCTTCGCGAGATCCTCGCTGCGCGCGATGGACACGCTCGCCGCGTTCGTGAGCACGCCCGACTGTTCCCGCAGAATCGCCAGCGCCTCGCGCGCGGCCTCCGTCATCTGCGCTTTCGGGTCGCGCCCCTTCGCCTTCGCCAGCACCTCCTCCACGTGCAGTTCCTCGCGCAATTCCTTCAGGCCGTCCGTCACGCGCGTGAAATTGCGGTTCGCGCGCGGGTCCTCCGGCGCGTCGTGCAAGGCGCGCTGCATCGCCCAGGCGCTTTCCTCGCCTGCGGCAAGCGCCCGGCGCATCGGTTCGAGCGCGGCACCCTCGGCGTGGACGCCCTGCGCGTCCTTTGATTTCGCGAGTTCGCGCGCCCGGTCGGCGTGACGGATCGCGCCCACGACCTCGGACGCGCGCGCGCCGTGCGTGCGGCTGAGCATGAGCGGGCGCAGCGTCGCGAGCGCGTTCGTCATGTCGCCGGCGCGGTAGTAGTCCACGCCCTTGTTCCACACCTCGCCGTCCGTCAGGGGTTCGCCTTCGGACGGCGCCGCGGAAGCGGCCGCCGGCTCCTCGGCATGCACGCCGAAGCAGACGGCGAGCAGCGCGGCCGCAACGGCCGTGCGCGCGCGCCGTCCCGCGAAGCGTCCGCGCGAGAAGAACGCGGCGAGCAGAATGAGGAAAATGCCCGGCACGAGGAACAGGCCGAACCGTTCGGTCGCGCGCAGTTCCTCCTCCTCGGCGAGGTCCTCCTCGGCCACCTGGCGGAGGAACCTGCGGTAGATGGCGCCGAGCGTCGTCTCGGCCGTGCCGGCCGTGGCGAGCGGCACGTAGCGCCCGCCGCTCGCGCGCGCGATCTTGTCGAGCGTCTCGTGCTCGAGACGCGTCCGGACGGCCTTGCCCTGATAGGTCTGGGCGCCCGTGCCGGAGGCGTCCGGCACCGTGCTCTCCACCGCGTCGTTGCCGAGACCGACCGTGAACACGGGCACCAACCGCTTCTTCGCGAGCCGCGCCGCCTCGAGCGCGCCGCCGCGCAGGTCGCCGCCGTCGGAGATGAGGATGATCGCGTTGTGTTCGTCCTTCGCGGGGTCGAGCGCGTCGAGCGAGGTTCGGATGGCGCTTCCGAGGTCCGTCTCGCCGCGCGGCGCGGAATCGGGCGACGCGCCTTCGATCGCGCTGCGGAGGAAGGCGTAGTCCATGGTGAGCGGACACAGCAGCACGCCCGTCCGGCGGAAGGCGACAAGCGCGCAGCGGTCGCCCTCTAGCGACTTGACCAGGTCCGCCAGATCCGCCTTCGCGCGTTCGAGGCGGTTCGGGCGGACGTCCGCCGCGAGCATCGAGCGCGACACGTCGAGCGCCACCACCACGTTGCGGGAGCGGGCCTGCATCTGCTGGACTGACTGGCCCCATTGCGGACGCGACGTGGCGAAGAGCACGAGGGCGAGTCCCGTGAGCAACAGGACGGCCTGCAGGCTGAAGAGGCGCGGCGAGCGAGGCAGGAGGCGCGCCTGCAGCTCCGGCGCGACAAACGCGGCGATGCGCTTCTCGGATCGGGCGCGCAGAAACACCCACAATGCGCCCGCCACCGGAACGAACGCCACGAACGCCAACATCCATGGATAGACGAATTTCATACCAGCCTCCGCGAAGCGGCCATCTGCAACGAGACCGCGAGCAACACGAGAAACGCCCCCAGCAGGAGGAACGGCGGGAAATGTTCATGCCAGCGCTGGTAGACCGTGCGGTCCAGCGTGGTTTTCTCCAGCGAATCGATCTCCTCGAGCGCCGCCTTGAGGCCGCCCTCGTCGCGCACGCCGAAGTAGCGCGCGCCCGTCTTGGCGGCGATCGACTTGAGCTGCGACTCGTCGAACGACATGTCCGCGTACTGGATCACCGAACGTCCGAACATGTCGCGCACCTTGAAGGGCGTGCGGTTCGAGCGGGTGCCCACGCCGATCGTGTACACGCGGACGCCGAGCTTGGCCGCCGCCGCCGCCGCCGCGTCCGGCTCCACCGCGCCGGTGTTGGAGACGCCGTCCGAGAGGAGAATCACGATCTTCGACTTCATGTCGGCGTCCTTCACGCGCGCGATGGCCGTCGCGAGGCCGTCGCCGATTGCGGTCATCTGCTCCTCCTGGTCGACGGGACGCCCGTTCGCGTCGAAGGAGACGCTGGGGACCTGCACGCCCTTGAGGACGTGCAGCAGCACCTCGTGGTCGGCCGTGAGCGGCGCGCGCGTGGACGCAAAGCCGCCGAACGTGACAAGCCCGATGAGGTCGTCGGGACGCGCCTCGACGAATTTCGCGAACAGTTCCTTGACCACGTCGAGGCGTGTCTTCTCCGTGCGCGCGCCGCGCGGCGTGAAGTCAAGCGCCTCCATGGAACCACTCACGTCCACCGTCATGGCGATCGCGATCGCGTCCACGCTGCGCGAACCGTGCGCGAGCGACGTGCGCGGCCGCGCGGCCGCGACGACGAGCGAAACCGCCCCCGCGAGGAACAGCCACGGGGCCAGGTTGGCCACGCGCGCGCGCCAGCCCGCGGTCTTCGCCGGGAGGCGCCGCACGGGAGCGAACTTGATGCCCGCACGACGTCCGCGCCGGAGCATCCGCCATGCGGCGAACGCGAGCGGAACGAACAGGAGGAAACAGAGGGGCCAGGCGAAGCCGAAGTTCATTTCGCACCTTCCTTCCGTTGCCGGTCGTCGGCGGTCAGGTAGTTCCGCGCCTTCCCCGTGGCGCCGTCCGCCATCTCGGGCGTCGCCTCGAGGCCCGCGAACTTCACGAGGTCCGCGGACTGCAGAAACGCCTTCAGCTCCGTGATCGAAGCCTGCGTGAACGCGGCGTTCGACCCAGCCGCGCGCAGGAACTCGTCCGTGGTGAGGTTCGGCGCGCGCACGCCGTACTGGCGTTCGATGTAACGGCGCACGACCATCGTGAGCTCCACGTAGAAATCCTTGTAGAATCCGCGTCCGGGAAGCCCCTTCCGCAGCAGCTTGTCGAGTTCGTAGAGCGCGCGCTCGATCGGGCTCATCCGGTGGACGCGCACGGCGAGGCGGATCTTGCGGACGACGAAGTAAACCACCAGGAGGGCGAGCAGGAATCCCGCGAGCACGGCGGCGCAGATGCCGACGAGCTTCCAGCTGAGCGGTGGCAGGTCGCGCCGGGGGTCGATCTCGATCTCGCCTGCTGCGGGATCGCGTGCGGCCGGCGGATTGAAGAGAACGGGCGCGGTGGCGAACGCGCCGTCGCCGACCTGGACCGCGAACGGGGCGAGCCGGTAACGGCGCGCGAGCGGGTCGGGTTCAAGCCGCCAACGCGTGACGGACGTCGTGCGGCCGTCCTTGTCCGTAATGGGATTCTCGGCGAAATCCTCCGCCACGCGGAATCCCTGGAAACGGTCGCGCAGGTCGGGCAGCGCGGCGGCGACGCCGGACGGCGCGGTGAGCGTGATCGTGACGAAGAAGTCGCGCGCGAGGTCGACGGCCTCCGGCTCCGCGTCAACGACGAGCCCCACGCCGTCGCGGCTCAAATCCGCCACCTGCGCCGCAGAGAGAGGGGATGTATAGCCACAAAGAACACAAAGTACACAGAGGCCCCAAAACCGGATAAGTCCCACTTTGTGATCTTTGTGTTCTTTGTGGCAAAAAGAATAACCGGAAAGTTTCATCGCTTGCTGGCCCTCCTCTTGAAGAGCGCCCGAATGGACTGGATGTACGGCCGGTCGGTGGCCACGGGCACATTGTCAATACCGTTGCGGGCGAAGAAGCGGTCGCGCGCCTCCACGTCGGCCTGTGCGGCGGCGGCGAATGCGGCGCGCACCTGCGCGTCGGAGGTGTCCACGAGCAGCAGCTCGCCCGTTTCGGGATCCTCGAGCTCGGCGAGCCCCGCGCGCGGCAGTTCGCTTTCCGCCGGATCGCTCACGGGGATGGTGATCACGTCGTGGTGGCGCGCCGTCACGCGCAGTTCCTTCTCGTAGCCCTCCGCCTGGAAGTCGCTCACGAGGAACACCACGGCGCGGCGCTTCTGCACGCCGTTGAGGAACCGCAGCGCGCCCGCGATGTCCGTGCCGCCCGTCGCGTCGTCCTCGGCGGCGAGCACCTCGCGCACGAGGCGCATCACGCTCTGGCGGCCCTTGCGGGGCGGGATGTACTGCACGATCCTGTCGGAGAAGAGGATGAGCCCGATCTTGTCCTGGTTGCGGATCGCGGTGAGGGCGAGGAGACTCGCCACCTCGGCGGCGAGCTCGGCCTTCGAGCGCGTGGCGCTGCCGTAGGACTGCGAACCGGACACGTCGACCATGAACAGCACGGTCAGCTCGCGCTCCTCGCTGTAGCGCTTGATGTACGGCGTGCCGGTGCGCGCCGTGACGTTCCAGTCGATCGCGCGCACGTCGTCGCCGGCCACGTACGGGCGCACCTCGTCGAACTCGACGCCCTGTCCCTTGAACGTCGAGTGGTAGTCGCCGCTCAGCTGGTCGTCGATCAGCCGGTTGGTGAGGATCCGGATCTTCCCCACCTTAGACATTAACTCTTTGACATCAATGGCCATTTTCGTGGTTCGTGGTTCGTGGTTCGCGGTTCGTGGCACGAGCTGAAAGGCGTGTTTTCAGCCTCGTAGCCAATGCATTTATCATCATACCGACACGTTCCGCCTTTTCATTCAAGTTAGAGGCGTCTGACAGGTACTTTAGTCTCCTCGCCAATTCTAATTGGGTTGTCATTTCAAACAACGACCCGCGTGACATGAATAGAAAGTGCAAGAAATCCTTAGTCGTATCACGTCCAAAACCCTCCGCAATATTTGACGGGACAGAAACGGCGGCCCGCCTCAACTGATCCCGAAGTGCAAACTTTTCATCTGAGGGAAAAGTTCCACTCGCGGCATAGACGTCTTCAACCAATGACATAGCCAACTGCCATACTTCTAAATCCTTATAAGTTTTAATGGCCATCCAACTGTCTCCTCCTTTTCGCGAATCGCGAATCACGAATCGCGAATCACGAATCACGAATCACGAATCACGGAACGGGGATGGTGGAGAGGATCTTGTCGATAATCGTGTCGCTTGTCACGTTCTCGGCCTCGGCCTCGTAGGTGAGCAGGATGCGGTGGCGGAGCACGTCGTGCGCGATCTCCTTCACGTCCTGCGGGGTGGCGTAGGCGCGACCGTGCATCAGCGCGTTCGCGCGCGCAGCAAGGTTGATGCAAAGCGTGGCGCGTGGCGAGGCGCCCACCTGGATCTGCTCCTTGAGCGACTCAAGGCCCTTCGTATTCTCCGGCTCGCGCGTGGCGAACACGATGTCGAGGATGTAGTCGCCCACCTTCTCGTCGCAGTAGACCTCCTTCAGCGTCTCGCGCAGGGCGGCGATGTCCTCGGGCGTGCAGACGGTCTTCACTTCGGGCGCCTTCGCCTGCTGGGCGAAACGGTCCATGATGCGGCGCTCGTCCGACTTCGACGGCGTCTCCACGAGGCACTTGAACATGAAGCGGTCCACCTGCGCCTCGGGGAGCGGGTAGGTGCCCTCCTGCTCGATCGGGTTCTGCGTGGCGAGCACGAGGAACGGCTCGGGCAGCTTGTAGGTGGTCTCGCCGATCGTCACCTGGCGCTCCTGCATGGACTCGAGCAGCGCGCTCTGCACCTTCGCCGGCGCGCGGTTGATCTCGTCCGCGAGGAGCATGTTCGTGAACACGGGGCCCTTCTTCGGCGAGAACTCGCCCGTCTTCGGGGAGTAGATGAGCGTGCCGACCACGTCGGCCGGCAGGAGGTCCGGCGTGAACGAGATGCGCTTGAAGTCGAGCCCGAGCGTCTTGGCGAGCGTGTTCACGCTCAGCGTCTTCGCGAGGCCCGGCACGCCCTCGAGAAGGATGTGGCCGTTCGCGACGAGCGCGAGGATGAGACGGTCGATCAGCTTCTCCTGTCCGACGATGACCTTGCCCACCTCGTCGCGGATGCGGCTGACGAGTTCGCCCTGTTCGGCGATTTTGTTCGATGCGTTCGACAGATCCATTTGATTCTCCTGTTGTTGTGAAACGCGTATATTTTACGCCTTGACTAGGCGGTTTGTCCAGTACGTGACCAAATGGTAATGCCGCGCAGATAGGAGAAGCGGCGTCTCGCCGCTTCATTGAAATGCAAAACCCCGGCGGACAGACAATCAGTCACCGTTCGACCTGTGGCGCCTTCGGGTCCGTCCGTCGGGGAACTTGAGATGTAAAGGATGTCAGGGATAGTCGGCGGGCACGGTGAGAATCTCGCACCCGTCGTCGGTGATGGCCACGGTGTGTTCCCAGTGCGCGGCCATGCAGTGGTCGGCCGTGATCACGGTCCAGCCGTTGTCGCGGTCCACGTACGTCTTCGCGCCGGCTTTCGTGAGCGTGATCATCGGTTCGATGGCGATCGTCATGCCGGGCTTCAGCACGAGCTTCGTGCCGGGCTTGCCGTAGTTGGGCACCTCGGGGTCCTCGTGCACCGTGCGGCCCACGCCGTGCCCGATCCAGTCGCGCACCACGCCGAAGCCCGCGTCCTCCGCCACCTTCTGGATGGCGTAGCCGACGTCGCCGAGGTGTACGCCCGGCCCGGCGGCGGCGATGCCGGCCGCAAGGCACTTCTTCGTGGTCTCCACGAGGCGGATCACCTCGGGGTCGGACACGCCCACCATCACGGTTCGGCTCGTGTCGCCGTTGTAGCCCTGCGTGAGCACGCCCACGTCGCATTTCACGAGATCGCCCGGCATGATCATCCGGTCGCCGGGGATGCCGTGGATCACCTCGTCGTTCACACTCACGCACAAGGCGCCGGGGAATCCCTCGTACCCGAAGAAACTCGCCTTCACCTTGTTGCGGAGGCAGTAGTCGCGCACGATCGCGTCGATCTCCGACGTCCGCATGCCCGGCTCGACAGCCTTCGCGCAGAGGTCGCGCACCTCCGCGCTCATGCGGCAGGCGACGCGCATCCGGTCGATCTGGGCCTTCGTCTTGATATCGACTTTCATGGCCTTACATCGCGGCGAGGAACGCGGCGGCGACGTTCTCCACGCCCGTGGTGCCGTCCACGGTGCGGAGCAGGCCCTTGTCGCGGTAGTAGGCGATGAGGGGCTCGGTCTGCTGGTGGTACACCACGAGGCGGTCCTTGACGGTCTCGGGGTTGTCGTCCTTGCGCACGACGAGTTTCTCGCCGCACACGTCGCACACGCCCTCGACCTTCGGGGGCAGGTTGCGCACGTGGTAGCCGGCCTTGCACTTCGGGCAGGTGCGGCGGCCCGCGATGCGGTCCTGGATGATCTCGTCCGGCACGTCGATCAAGACGGCGCTCTTCACGGGCGTGCCCATCTCGGCGAGGATCTCGGCCTGCGCGAGGTTGCGCGGGAAGCCGTCGAGCAGCATCGTCACGTCGCCCGTCGTCTCGGCCACCACGTCCTTGATCATCGTGGCGATCAGGGCGTCGGGCACGAGGTTGCCGGACTCCATGTACGACTTGGCCTGCTTGCCGGCCTCCGTGCCCTTCGCGACGGCGCCGCGCAGCAGGTCGCCGCTCGACACGTGCTTGAGATTAGCATGACCGGCGGCGAGCGCGCCCGCCACCGTACCCTTCCCCGATCCCGGGGCTCCCAGCAGAATGACAATGTTCATAGCGACGAATAGTATACCACATTTTTGCGTGGCGGGCGGCGCAGGAACACGAGCCAGACAACGCCCCAGGCCACCATCGCGGCCAGACTGATGTAGAACACCGGCCACGGACCGAGCTTGAATACGAGCGGCACCGCCATCGCAGTCCACACGCCGCCCCCCATGAACGGCTCGTGCAGGAGCTGTTTCGCGCCGAACACGGTCGACGCCGACGTCTTCGCCTCCGGATCGACCGCGCGCAGGAGCAGAAGGCCCGTGGCGGTGACGCCGGTGTACGTGCCGAACTCGCAGATCATCCGTTCGAACCAGTCGTCGCGAAGAATGCGTTTCGCGAGCCAGCACGCGCAGAAAAGCGACCAGGCCACGCCCACCAGCATGAGGATGAGGAGCGGTTGCCAGTTCTCCACCACCGTCTTCAGCGAGATCGTCGCGAGCGCGGAGACGACGAGGAAGTCGAGCGACGCGCCGCCAATGCGGTTGATCTGCCCCCTGTCCACCAGCGCGTCGAGGCGGGACGCGCGCAGCAGGCCCTGGAGGACGAGCCCGCCGACCATGCAGAGCGGGAAGAGCGGGATCGACTCGACCACGCGCATCTCGCGCACGGAGTCCGGCAGGCATGCGCCGCAGGCGACAAGCAGCGCCTTCAGCCCGTAACCCACGAGCACGGCGAGTCCCACCACGGAGAGATGCCAGGCGAGGGAATCGATGGAGTCGCAGAGCACCGTCTGGCGTCCCGCAGGCGGCTGCGCCGCCTTCGGGTAGAAGCCGCGCTGTTCGGCGGCGCTCAGCTCCTCGTAGGTGCGCACGTTCTCGACCACGCCGCGCCGCACGGCCGCGTTCACGAGCGCCATGCCCAGGACGATGCCCACGATCATGCCGATCGTCGCCGTCGTGTAGCCGAGGTCGCCGCCCGCGCTCCACCCGAGCGCGTTGAACGTCTCCACCATGCCGCCCGCCGTGCCATGGCCGCCCTCAAACCCGATCTCGATCAAATTCCCGAACGCGGCGGGCACGTCGTAGAGCGGCGTGAGCAGGACAGCCGTCACGGCAATGCCGATCACGTACATGCCCCACGCGACGAGCTGTCCGAAACAGAGCTGTTCTGCCACGGCGCGACCGGTGCGGCGGAAATCGGGAAACTTCTGCCCGATGAACATCGTCGCGAAGACGATGTTGATGAGGAAACCGGGAATCGCCTTCCAGCCCGCATGCCATTCCTCCGGCACGTGCGAGCCGAACCCCGCCAGGAGGGCAAGCCCAATCGCGCCGCCGATGATGGACGACGGCAAATAGAGTTTGCGCAGGAGCGGCACGGCGGTGCGCACGGCCTTCCCGACCACGAGCAGCAGGCACAGCGCGCAGAAAGAGACGACGGCGGTCATGACGCGAAGATCTTCCCGTAGAACGGCGCCCAGTAGGAGATCACCTGCGTCGCGCCGGCGCGGAAAATCGCGGTGAGGGACTCGCGCGCCGTCGCGTAGAGGTCGCAGTACCCCTTCTCCGCCGCGGCGTGGACCATCGAATACTCGCCCGACACGTTGTACGCCATCACGGGCAGCAGCGAGCGGCGCGACACCTCCCGGATGAGGTCGAGGTAGAAGAGCGCGCCTGGTAGCCCTGGCGGTCGCCCTGCGACGGCGCGGAGTTCTCCGCGTCGCGGAACGGACCGTACATCTGCGAGGCGAACTTGGTGGAATAGGCGATCAGGAGCGTCTTCTTGAAACCCTCGTCGTCGAGCGCCTGCCGGATCGCGGCCACCTGGCCGTCCATCATCGCGCTCGGCGCCACGCCGTCCGCCCCCGCCCGCGCGTGGCTCACGGCCACGCGCGCGAGCATTTCGCAGGCAGCGTCGTTGTCGATGTCGCCGTCGGCGTCGTGCGGACCGCAGTGCCCGTGCGCCGTGTACGCGCAGAGGCAGACGTCCGTGAGGATCACGAGGTCGGGATAGGCGCGGCGGAGCACGGGGATCGCGCGCTGCACGGCGCCGTGCGGATCGGCGGCCGGCGTGCCGCACTCGTCCTTGCCTTCCCCCTCGTGCTGGCCGAAGAGCAGCACGCTCTTCACGCCCTGCGCGACGACGGGCGCCAGTTCCTTCACGAGCTCGTCTGCGGAGAGGCGGAACTGCCCGGGCATCGAGTCGATCGCCTCGCGGCGGCCTGAACCCGGCACCACGAACACGGGCCAGATGAACTTCGCCGGCGACGGCGCGTCCATGCCGAACATGTCGCGCAGCGCCTCCGTGCGGCGCAGGCGCCGCAACCGGACCTCGGGATAACCGTCCATCAGACCCCGACCTACTTCTTCTTCGGCGCAGCCTGCTGCGGCGCCTCCTCGGCGGGGATGATCAGTTTCTGCCCCACGCGGAGCGCGTTGGCTTTGAGGCCGGGATTGGCGGCGAGAATCTTCGGCACGGTCGTGTCGAAGCCCTTCGCGATGAAGGAGAGCGTCTGCCCGGCTTCGACGACATGTTCGTAATAAGGGCCCGTGTAGGCGGGTGCGGCGGGTTTCGCGGCGGCTCCGCCGGACGCGCGCGGGGCGGGGGCCGCCGGACGCGACGCCGTGCGCTTCGTGTAGTCGGCCTGCTCGCGCGCGGCCTTCGCTGCGGCCTCGGCGGCCTGGAGGGCGGACTCGGCCCGCGCCTGGATCTGCGCGAGCGACTGGGACTGGTTCTGCTGCATCTGCTGGGAAATGCCGTTCAGTCGGGCCGTGAGGTCGGCGACGATTTCGCGCCGCATCGCGTCCTGGTCGCGCCGGACGGCCGCGCGCAGTTCGGCGATCTCGCCGCGGAGCTTGTCGATCTCCGCGCGCAGTTCGGCCGAATCGCCGCTGCCGGTCTCGACCTTGACGAGACGCGCGGCGATCTGGTCCTGATTCTCCGCCAGTTGGTTGAACTGCTGGATGAGGCGCGGCACCTCGGCCAGGTTTTGACGGTCCTGGTAGGCCAAACGCGCACTGGCGGCGTCCTGCGCCCAGGCAGGCGCCAAGGCGGCAAGGCCGAACAACGTAATGAACGATTTCTTCATTTGACTCTCCTTTTTAAATGATCCAGAAAATGACCCACAGCACGGCAAGGACGCCGGCGAAGGCCAGGAAACGCCCCTGGCGGCGGTACACGAGCGCGCGCGCACTGGACGACCCGCAGGCGGCAAGGCCCCCGCCCGAGAGATAGTGGAACAGACGCCAACGGATCCGCTCCGCCTCCGACGCGTTTGGATCCGGCGCGTCGTCCGTGTCAATGCGCCACGGCACGTCCGCGCCCGTCCAGGCGTGGTCTCTTTTGACAAGCGATGTGCGGACGGCGGCCATGGTCAGGGAAGTTTGATGGTCTGGCCGGCCTTCACGCGGCCGTCTGCGGGAATCGTGACCATGTTCGCCTTCTGTATGTCCCGCCACTTGCTGCGGGACCCGTAGAAACGCAAGGCGATGGACATGAGGTTGTCGCCGGACTGGACGACGTACGTGGAGGGGCGGGCCGGAGATGCCGATTTCGCGCCGCCGCCGAGCAGACCGTCCAGGCCGCCGCCGCGCGCCGCGCCCGGCACGGGCTTCGGATCCGGCTCCGTCGAACGGTCGACGATGAGCGGCGGCTTCCGGATGGGAGGCGGTTGCGTGGGGCCGGCCGCTTCGTCGGCCGGCAGATTCGGTTTCTGGATGGCGGGCGGGCGGACGGATCCGGACGCCTCGTCGCGCTTCACCTTTGAAATCTGGTCCTTCACCGCCGGAGAGGAGACGAGGGGTCCGTCCTCGCCGTCGTCCTCAAGGAGTTCCTTGTCCGTCGGGATAATCGATCGGCGGCGCGGCTCCTCCGTCTCCGACACGCGCAGCTCGGCCAGCAGTTTCTTCGCCTCGGCGCTCAAGGCGGCTCCGCGCCCCTTGCCCGTCTCGCCCAGGCTGGAGAGGAGGTAACGCAGGTTCTGGTTCTCCTTGCGCAGGCGCTCGACCTCAGCCGACAGACGGGCGCTCTCCTCGGCGTGCTTCTTGTCGGCGTCCGCGGATCCGGCCGGGCGTGCCGGCGCGACGCCACCCTTCCGCGCCTGCGCGGCCAACATCATGTTCTTGCACTCCTCGATCCGGTCCGCCGCCAACGTCGTCTTGTCTTCCGCCGGACGCATGTCCAGGTAAAGGCTGAAATGCACGAGCGCGCCCAAGTAGTCTTTCCGCTGCTCCTGCAACAGCGTCGCCAGCTGGAAATGCGCCAGATAGTCCTTGGGGTCGTTCTTGAGGACGTGTTCGAACCCGGCGATCGCCGCGTCGATGCGGCCCGCCTGGTAATCCTCCATCGCGTTGGCGCGCACGCTTGAATTGTTCGGCGTGTCCGGCTCCCGGGTGCAGCCGCACAGGCAGAAGAGACATGCCGCGGCCAACGCGGCAGCGGTCCTTCCAGGGGAATCATGCATCGTCATCGTCAGTCTCCTCGTCTTCCGTTTCTTCTTCGTCGAGTTCGTCGTCGTCAAGTTCGTCGTCGTCATCGTCGTCATCGTCGTCGTCAAACTCGTCAGGCGTGTCGTCGATGAAGATGTCGTCGTCGTCACCGGCGCTCGTCGAGCCGATGTGCGCGACGGTCAGCGGCTCATCGTCCTCTTCGTCCTCTGCGGGCGCCGACGACGACGGCGGCGTACCGGACGCATCCGAACCATCTGGCGCGCCGGCCTCCGCAGATGCCTCGGCCTCGCGCGCGGCGTCCTCGAGCGTGGGGCCCTCCTCCTTCGGCTTCTCCTTCTTCACGAAGAGCTTCGCGCGCTCGCGCGGGTTGGAACGCTGGAGCGTGGGGTCGATCGCGTTGAGCTCGCTCAGCGAGGCGAGGCCGAAATGCTCGAGGAAGAGCGGCGTGGTGCCATAAAGGAAGGGATGCCCGGGCAGCTCGCTGCGCCCCACGAGGCGCACGAGCTGCAGGTCCACGAGCGTCTTCATGATCGTGTCCACCGCCACGCCGCGGATCTGCTCGACCTCGGACTTCGTGATCGGCTGGCGGTAGGCGACGATCGCCAGCGTCTCCAGCGAGGCGCGGGAAAGGCGGTTCGGACGGTCCAGCTTCAGGAGCGCGCGCACATAGCGGCCGCACGTAGGCGCGGTCTGCAGACGGTACGCGCCGCCCGCGCACACGAGGCGGAAGCCGCATCCCGCGCGCTCCAATTCCTTCTCGAGGCCATGGACCGCCTGCTCCACCTCGCGCGTCGTGCAGCTCTGGTACACGCCCATCACTTCCGCGTTGTCGCCCTCGGCGGGCTCCACGCCGCGGATGCACTGGCGCAGGTCGGTAATCGTGAGCGGCGTCTGCGAGGCGAAAAGCAACGCACCCACGATCTCCTGCAACGAGGACGGCAGCGGTATCTTCGGCTCCTTCGGCTTCGGCATCGGCGTGGGCTTGCGCTCCTCCGCCGGCACGTCGGCCTCTGCGGCGTCGACTGGCACCTCCGCCGCGTTGACCGGCACCTCCGCCGGAACCTCTGCAGACGTATCGGCGGGCGTCTCGACCGGAGCCTCTGCCGGAGTCTCGATTTTCTCTTCTTCAGCTTCCATAGTCGTCGGGTGCCTCAAGGGGCTTGTCGTCCGGCATCTCCTTCGAGGGGAGGACCGTGATTTCGTGGAACGCGTCGTTCTGGTAGACGATCACGCGATGCTGGCGCAGGAGCTCGAGCAGGGCGAGGAACGTCACGATCACCTCGCCGCGCGGCGAGCGCGCCGTGAACAAGGTCGAGAACGAGACCTGCCCGTCCGCACGCGACCGCTCGAGGATGTAGTCCATCTTGTCGGGCACGCTCCAGCGCATGCCCTTCAGCTCCTCCTGCGGAATCTCGTTGAGGCGCGCGAGCACCTCCTGGAACGCGGTGAGGAGGTCGAACATGTCGATGCTCGCCAGCGCGTCCGCGGCGTCTGCGGCGGACTTCTCGAACTTCGGGCGCCCGCCGCCGTAGTCGAAGGATTCCTGCGTGAGCGCCTCGTACTCGGCGAGGCGTCCCGCCGCGTCCTTGAACTTCTTGTACTCGATGAGCTGGCGCACGAGGTCGAGGCGCGGGTCCACCCACTCCTCGTCCGTCCCCTCGTCGGTCTGGCGGCGGTCGACGGGAAGCATCATGCGGCTCTTGATCACCATGAGCGTGGCGGCCATCACAATGAACTCGCCCGCCACGTCGAGGTTGAGCTGGCGCATGAGGTCGAGGTACTTCATGTACTGCTCGGTGATGCGCCCGATCGGGATGTCGTAGATGTTCAGCTCTTCGCGGCGGATCAGATACAGAAGCAGGTCAAGGGGGCCCTCGAAGATCTCGAGGTCCACCTTGTAGTCTTCTGCAAACAGTTCCGCTTGGGCCATGGGTGGTTGGGTGGCTAGGTGGTTGGGTGGTTAGAGACCGACGGCAGCGCGCACCTTCTCCATCGTGGGGGCGGCGGCCGCGCGGGCGCGCTTCGCGCCGTCCTGCAGAATGTCCTCGAGCGCGGCGGGATCCTTCGCGAGTTCCTCGCGCCGCGCCTTGAACGGGTCGAACAGCCGGTGGTACGCCGCGAGAAGCGCCTGAGCTTGTAGAGCTCGTAGATCGAGTTGCCCTCGGGCTCCTTCGGCTCCTCCATCGTCTTCGAGTCCGTCACGATGCCCATCACCTTCTTCTTCGCGGACGGGTCGAACAGCTCGATCGTGTTGTGGTAGCTCTTGGACATCTTCTGCCCGTCGGTGCCGGGGATCGTGGCGACCGTCTCGGGGATGAACGCGTCGGGGATCTTGAAGATCTCGCCGTACGCGTTGTTGAACTTGATCGCGAGGTCGCGCGTCACCTCGAGGTGCTGCTTCTGGTCCTTGCCCACCGGCACGAGGTCGCTCTGCATGATGAGGATGTCGGCCGCCATCAGGACAGGGTACGCGAAGAGGCCGTGCGTCGCGTCGAAGCCGTGCGCCATCTTGTCCTTGTAGCTATGGCAGCGCTCGAGGAGGCCCATCGGGGTGAGGCAGGAGAGGTACCAGGCGAGTTCCTGCACCTCCGGGACGTCGCTCTGGCGGTAGACGATCGTCTTCGCGGGGTCGAGTCCGCAGGCGAGGTAGTCGAGCGCCACTTCGCGCGTCGATTCGCGCAGCGCCGCGCCGTCCCGCACCGTTGTCATGGCGTGGAAGTTCGCAATGAACATGAACATGTCCTCGCCCTTCGCCATGAACATGAACATGTCCTCGCCCTTCGCCTGAAGGTCGAACATGGATTTCATGGCGCCGAAGTAGTTGCCCCAGTGCAACTTCCCCGACGGCTGAATGCCTGTCAAGATTCGCATAAAGCTGATGTCTCCTAAAATGAAGACGGTATTTTACCCTTTTTCGGGCACGAATTCAAGCCAACAGACAGTAATTGCAGGCGGACGAAGCCGGAGGCGAGCGGTGCCAGTTCCACCGACAACACGGCTGGCGCGGTGAGCGTAGCCGTCACGCCGGGTTCCGGTACGGCGGCGCGGAAGGACGCGCCCAGCTTGACCGTGGCCGTCGCCCGCGCGCGGTTGGCGTTGCTGAGAAGTAGCCACGTCTCGCCGCTCGCCGTCGTCCATGTGCGGCACAGCAGGTGCGCGGCATCGGTGGTCGCCGACGGGCCGGGGTCGGAGAGGATGATCGCCTCGCGCCGCTTGACGGACGCCATCACGGCCTTCACGTCGCCCATCGCCTTGTCGTAGTCCGCCCCTTTGAGATTCTTCCGCATCCCGTGGAACGCGTACGGCACGAGTCCGTTCGCGCCGGCGGCAATCGCCTGCCAGAACATGGAATCCAG
>ONRL01000286.1 GCA_900320225.1 uncultured Lentisphaerota bacterium | reverse complement strand
CGACTACATCAGCGAGAAGATGATGCTCGAGCTGAAGGGCGACGTGTACACCTGCATGGGCTGCCGCTCGTTCCTCACGCCGGACCGCTTCACCGACGCCGGCATCGGCAACATCTCGAAGGCCAAGAACTACAAGCCCGGCCAGCACCGCTATTACGGACGCTTCAACCAGGGCGTCGTGACGATCAACCTCGTGGACGTGGCGCTCTCCGCCGTGCGCGCCGCCGGCGCGGACGCGTCCGAGGACGCGCGCATGGCGAAGTTCTGGGAGATTTTCGACGAGCGCATGGAGCTCTGCCACCGCGCGCTCAACTGCCGCCACGACCGTCTGATGGGCACGCTCTCCGACGCGGCGCCGATCCTCTGGCAGTACGGCGCGCTCGCGCGCCTCGAGAAGGGCGAGAAGATCGACGACCTGCTGTTCCACGGCTACTCGACCATCTCGCTCGGCTACGCCGGCCTCTGGGAGTGCGTGTACGCGCTCATCGGCAAGAAGCTCACCGAGTTCCAGGGCGAGGCGCTCGGCCTCGACATCATGAAGAAGCTCAACGAGTACACGGCCAAGTGGAAGAAGGCGTCCGACATCGACTTCTCGATCTACGGCACGCCGCTCGAGTCCACAACCTACCGCTTCGCGAAGTGCCTGCAGGAGCGCTTCGGCATCGTGAAGGGCGTGACGGACAAGAACTACATCACGAACTCCTACCACGTGCACGTGACCGAGCCGATCGACGCGTTCGACAAGCTCGCCCTGGAGGCGAAGTTCCAGAAGCTCTCGCCCGGAGGCGCCATCTCCTACGTGGAGGTGCCGGACATGCAGCACAACATCCCCGCCGTCATCGCCATCATGCAGTTCATCTACGACCACATCATGTACGCCGAGCTGAACACGAAGAGCGACTACTGCCAGGTGTGCGGTTTCGACGGCGAGATCCAGGTCGTGAAGGACGAGCACGGCAAGCTCATCTGGAAGTGCCCGAACTGCGGCAACACGGACCAGAACAAGATGAACGTCGCGCGCCGCACGTGCGGCTACATCGGCTCCCAGTACTGGAACCAGGGCCGCACGCAGGAAATCAAGGAACGTGTCCTCCACGTGTCGTGAGCCGATGAACTACTCGGCCATCAGGACATGCGACGTGGCGAACGGACCCGGTGTGCGGGTGTCGCTCTTCGTGAGCGGCTGCCGCCACCGGTGCAAGGGCTGCTTCAACCCCGACACGTGGGACTTCGCGGCCGGCGAACCGTGGACGGACGCCGTGCAGGAGAAGCTGCTCGCCGACTGCGAGCCGGTCTGGATCCAAGGACTCTCGCTCCTCGGCGGCGAGCCCTTCGAGCCCGTGAACCAGCGCGGGCTCGTGCCGCTCCTTCGCGAGTTCCGTGCGCGCTTCCCCAAGAAGGACGTCTGGGCCTGGACGGGATGCGTGTACGAGCGCGAGCTGCTGAAGGAGAGTCCGTGGCGCTGCGAGGTGACGGACGAGATGCTGTCGCTCATCGACACGCTCGTGGACGGCCCGTTCATCGAAGCGCAGAAGAACATCACGCTCCGGTTCCGCGGCTCTTCAAACCAACGCATCCTCGAATTGAAAAAGCTGGAGGGTTGACATGGCACCGAAAACGATCCCTGAGATCGTGGACCTCGCGAGCGCGTTTTACGGCAGCGCCGTACTGTTCGCCGCGCTCGACCTGGGCGTGTTCAAGGCGCTCGCCGAACAGGGCGGCTCCGCGGACCGCGACGCGCTCGCGCGCGAGCTGGGCGCCTCGCCGCGCGGCCTCGGCCTCCTGCTCGACGCCTGCGTGGCGTCCGGCCTCCTCGGCAAGGACGAGGACACCTACTTCAACACGGAGGCCGGGAAGCTCGCGCTCGTCCCCGGCGGCCCCGCCGACCTCTCGAAGGCGATCCGCTACAACCAGGACGTCTATCCCGCCTGGGGCCGCCTCGCGGAGCTCGCGCGCACGGGGCGCCCCGTGGAGCGTCCCGAGCTGCACCTCGGCGACGACCCCGAGCGCACGCGCCGCTTCGCGCTCGCGATGCGCGGCCGCGCGATGGCGATCGGCCGCAGCGTGGTGCCGATGCTCGACCTCGCGGGCTGCACGCGCCTCCTCGACCTCGCGGGCGGACCCGGCGCCTACGCGGAGCTCATCGTGCGCGCGAACCCGGGGCTCTCCTGCGTGACCGTGGACGTCCCCGCCGTCGCGGCTGTCGCCCGCGAGTGCGTGGCCGCCGACGGCCTCGCCGACCGCATCGAGTGCCGCGCGGGCGACTACCACACGGACGAATACGAGGAAGGGGGGTACGACGCCGTGACGATCTTCGGCGCGCTCCACCAGGAGTCACCCGACCAGATCCGCGGCATCCTCTCGCGCGCGCACCGCGCGCTCAAGCCGGGCGGGCGCATCTTCATCCTCGACATGATGACCGACCGCACGCACACCGAGCCCGCGTTCAGCGCACTCTTCGCCGTCAACATGGCGCTCACCACCGAGAACGGCTGGGTGTTCTCCGACGAGGAGCTCAAGACCTGGCTCGCGGAAACCGGCTTCGAGCCCGGCGACGCGCATCCCGTGCCGCCCCCGATGCCCCACTGGGTGCTCAGCGCCGTGCGCGCGTGACAAAGGAGAATGAAATGACGATGACGAAACAGTGCGGGACCGCGTTGGCGTGCATGATGGCGGCGGCGCTTTCGGCCGCCGAGTTTTCCGCCACGGCCACGATCACCTCCACGAACGGAATCGTGCGGACGATTCCGCTCGCCGTGACCGCGGAGCCGGACGGCGGGCGGCGCGTGACCGTGAAGGCGGCGGACGCGCAGGACGCGAAGTGGGTGGACGTCCATGTCGGTTGCGCCACGGCACGGACGGGCGACGACGGCTACTGGATCACCCAACGCGGCCTTCTGGGGTACTTCACGCGGAAATACGGGGCGTCCGTGTCGTCGCGCAACTGGGTGACGCTTCCTTATTTCGGCATGAAGACGCCGCACGGCGCCTTCCTTGCGGTGATGGAGGGGATGCGCTTCGAGTTCGACGTGCGCGTGATCGCCGAGAAGGGCGTCTACAAGGCGTATCCGCGCTGGCGCGTCGCCGACACGGGC
>ONRL01000174.1 GCA_900320225.1 uncultured Lentisphaerota bacterium | reverse complement strand
CGGCCAGCGCGGCGCACGCCATCTGCTTCATCATCTTCATATCATTCATCCTTCTGTGGTTGGTTGTTCTTGTTTGGCTTGTTCGCCGTTTTGCCGGATCGGACCGTCCGATCCTTCAATCGGTTTTTGCGGTTCGTCGGCCGCGACAAGCGCGGTCGCTCCCGCAGGGGGCGTTCCCGCGGGGGGCACCCACTCTTCGAGGCGCGCCTTCTGCTCGACCGGCTTGACGTAGGCGTCGGCCTCGTCGACGGTCTTCTTGGGCTCCAGCGCGTTTTCAAGATTGGGTTCCTTGCGCGTGATCACGTCGTCGCGGACGAATCCCGTCTTCCCGGCGGCCGTCTTGACGGCGAGTCCGCCCACCATGGCGGCGGCAGCGGCCTTCTGCTCCTCGGTGACGGCCTCGCGCGCGTCGACCGCGGCCTTCGCGGCCTCGTCCACGGGCTTGAGCGTGCTCGTCTGGCCGCGCGCGAGCTTCTCGAGCGGCTTCAGGAGCGGGTCGTCGTCCTGGATGATCGTGCACTTGAGCGGCTCGTTGATGTACTCCTCGATCTCGGGAATCGCGAACGACTCGTCCTCGTCGGCGAAGGAGATCGCGATGCCGGTGTTGCCGGCGCGGCCCGTGCGGCCGATGCGGTGCACGTAGTCCTCGGCCTCGTAGGGGAAGTCGAAGTTGATCACGTACTCGATGTCGTCCACGTGGATGCCGCGGCCCGCGACGTCCGTGGCGACGACGATCTTGATCTTGCCGGCGCGGAAGTTCTCGAGCACCTGGAGGCGCTTGTTCTGGCTGACGTCGCCGGAGAGCATCTCGCACTTCACGCCGCGGCGCTTAAGCGACTCGTAGACGTCCTCGGTCGTGGACTTGCGGTTGCAGAACACGATGGCACGGGCGTCCGGATGGAGGGCGATGTGGTTGAACAGCACCTTGAACTTGTCCTCGGCGCGGATCACGTACACGACCTGGCGCACGGTGTCCGTGGCGTTGTGCTCGCTCTCCACCTCGGCCTTGACGGGCTCCTCCATCCACTGGGCGGCGAGGCGCATCACGTCGTCGGTGAGCGTGGCGGAGTAGAGCATCGTGGCGCGCTTGTTCTTCGGCGGGAGATGCGACATGATGCGGCGCACGTCGGGGATGAAGCCCATGTCGAGCATGCGGTCCGCCTCGTCGATCACGAGCGTGTCCACGCTCTGCAGGTTCACCACGTGGCGCTGGCAGAAGTCGAGCAGACGCCCGGGCGTCGCCACGAGCAGGTCCACGGGGGCCTCCTGGAGCTCCTCGCGCTGGCGGTCCATGTCCATGCCGCCGTACACGGCGAGGGAACGGAGGCCGCAGTACTTGCCGATCGCGTCGGCGTCCTTGCAGATCTGGATCACGAGCTCGCGCGTAGGAGCGATCACGAGAGCGCGCGGCGTGCCGCCGGTCTTCGCGCGTGACTCGGGCGTGCGGAGGTAGCGGGTGAGGATCGCCACGAGGAACGCGGCCGTCTTGCCGCTCCCGGTCTGCGCCTTGCCGGCGATGTTCTTGCCGTCAAGGGCGTTCTGGAGCGACAACGCCTGGATCTCGGTGCAGTACTGGAAGCCGAGGTCGGCGATGCCGTGCAGCACCTCCGAGGGGAGGTCAAAGTCCTGGAAGCGCATCTTGCCTTCCATGGGCTCGACGGCGAACGACGCGGGATCCCACGCCGCGTGAGCCGCCTTGCGCGCGGCCATCTCCTCGGGCGAGACGACGCCGCCCGGACGCATCTCGTTCGCGGCGGTGTTGACGGACCGCGGACGGCGGTCGCCGCCCCGGTCGCTGCGCCCGCCGCGGCGCGCCCCGTCACGGCCGCGCGAACCACGGTCGCCACGGCCCGGTGCACCGTCCTTGCGAGGTGGACGCTGCTGCTGTTGCTGTCCGGACGGCCGCTGTTGCTGTTGCTGCCCGGACGAACGCGGTTGCTGCTGTTTCTGCGGACGCGGCTGCTGCCCGCCGCCCGTGCCGCCGTTTCCATGACGGCCGCGCTTGCCGCGCCGGCCGCGCCCGCCGCCGTCCTTCTTCGCGCCGTTCGACGAGCCCTTTCCGCCCTTCGAGGCGGACGTGTCTTTGCCGGTGATCTTCTGGACCAGCTTCTTGAGAAATCCAAATGCCATAGTGCCTTCTTGCAGTCTGTGAACGCAAAGGGCCGCAGGAAGCGGAACTTCCACGGCGGCCCGTTGCAAGCTTCGCCCGCCGCGCGCGGACGCGCGGCAAGGCGGAGAGTCCCGAATTAACGCTTCGAGAACTGGAAGCGCTTGCGGGCGCCGGGCTGGCCGGGCTTCTTGCGCTCCTTCATGCGGCTGTCGCGCGTCATGCAGCCGGCCTTCTTGAGCGCGGCGCGCAGGTTCGCGTCCGCCTCCACGAGGGCACGGGCAAGACCGTGGCGGATCGCGCCCGCCTGGCCGCTGCAGCCACCGCCCTTCGCGAACACGATCACGTCCACCTTGGACGCGTCGAATCCCGAGATCGCGATCGGCTGCTTGAGGTAGTCGCGCAGCGCCTCGGAGGTGATGTAGTCCTCGAGGGCCACGTTGTTGACGGTCCACTTGCCGTCGCCCTGGGCGAGCGTCACGCGCGCGCAGGCGGTTTTGCGACGGCCGGTTCCGGCGGAAATCACTTTCTTGGTAGCCATTCCTGAAATCTCCTTACAGCGTGATCACTTCCGGCTTCTGCGCCGCGTGGGTGTGTTCGGGGCCGGCGAACACTTTCAGGCGCGTCATCATCTTGCGCGCGATCGTGTTCTTCGGGAGCATGCCCCAGACCGCCTCCTTGATGATGCGGTCGGGATGCAACCTGCGCATCGTGGCGGCCGTGAAGTGCTTCAGGCCGTCCCGGTAGCCGGAATAGCGCTGGTAGTCCTTCTGCTGCTCCTTCTTGCCGGTGAGCTTCACCTGGGCGGCGTTGACCACGATCACGAACGCGCCGGCGTCCACGGAGGGGTCGAACGAGGGTGTGTCTTTCGCGCGAAGCTTGTTCGCGATCACGACGGCGAGGCGACCGAGAACCTGGTCCTTCGCGTCCACCAGGAACCACTTGCGGCTGTCGCCGGGGTTCGCTGGACGAGTGCTTTTCTGCATGTTTCTTTCCTTTTTGTGTGGCTTTGTGGCCCGCCAAGGCGGGGTTTTGTCCGGTTGCGCGGACGGATCCCTCCGCCCGCGGGGGACCGACTTCGTCAGCCGATCCCGCGTGTGAGCTAAATAGTAAATCAAAAAATCCGCGATCCGTCAAGCCAACATTTCAATCACGTGGATTTCGATTTTTTCGGAGTCTTTTTCCTCCCCACAACGCGCCGAATTGTGCTATACTTACGGACGTTCCGCGGAACTGACGAAGGAGGGCGCGTGCCCTCTGTGGAGTTCACCACATGGACCGCGGGCTGGGGAGTTCCCCATGAAGTCGTTCGTCTGGGCGCGATACCAGAAACGAGGCAATTGACATGGAAAAGACATCCCTAGGCTTCAAGCGTATGGTTCGCGCGGTGATTCCGGCATTCCTGCTGGCCGTCTCCGTGGGGCAGATCTACGCGTTCACGAACTTCTCGGACCAGATCGCCGCGCACATCGGCGAATCGAAGAGCGCGGTGCAGTTCGCGTTTTCGCTCGGCATCTTCTTCCTCGGAATGGGCGCGGCGTTCTTCGGTAAGATCGTGGAGCGGAACATCCGCCTCTCCACGATCATCGGCACGACGCTCTTCATCTCGGGGCTGCTCGTGACGGCGCTCGGCGTGAGGACGAAGTCGCTCGCGCTCGTCTACCTCGGCTACGGCTTCCTCGTGGGCACGGGCACGGGCATCATCTACATCTCGCCGGTGAAGACGATGATGCTGTGGTTCCCGAACGCGAAGGCGATCGCCGCCGCCGTGCCGATCATCTCCTTCGGCCTCGGCTCCACGCTCTCGACGATTCTCTACAAGGGCTTCGGCTTCGGCGGACCGGGCTCGATGTTCTCCATGCGCTTCCTCGGCTTCTACGACTTCTTCGGCGTGGAGGCCTGTCCCGGGAAGGTCGAATCCGTCTTCCTCGCCTTCGCCGTGTTCTACCTCGTCCCGATGGCGGTGGCGGCGTTCATCCTCAAGAAGCCGAAGGTCGAGCAGATGTCGTTCGCGCACGGCCTGCCGCAATGCGAGTTCACGTACGCGGGGTTGGCGAAGGACACCTACTTCCTGCGCGCCTGGCTCTTCATGTTCCTGAACATCTCCTGCGGCCTCTGCCTCATCCCCCTCGCGAAACAGATGATGAAAGACCCCTCGGTCGGCTACGGCGAGGGCCTGATCACGTGGATCATCGCGCTCTCGGGCCTCATGAACGGCGGCGGACGCTTCCTCTTCGCCTGGTGGAGCGACCGCCTCGCGCACCGCGTGAACATCCTGCTCTTCATCCTCTCCATCTCGGCGGGCGTGATGGCGGCCAGCTGGTGGCCGCCCCTGATCGGCCTCGCGCTCCTCGTGATCAACGCCTGCTACGGCGCGGGCTTCTCGGTGATCCCCGGCATCCTCGCCGACCACTACGGCATGACGAACATCTCGAAGATCCACGGCGCGGTGCTCTCCGCCTGGGGCGTGGCGGGTCTCGTGGGCAACCAGGCGGCCATCCTCGTGAGCGACAAGATGGGCTTCGGCAACTCGGGCGTCGTCACGATGCTCGTCCTGTTCTACCTGCTCAACCTCGCCAACGCCGCCACGCTCCGCCGCCGCGCGAACTAGCCCGAGACGACATGAAGAAGCTGTCCAGCCTGCTGTCCGTCGTCCTCGCCTGTTCATGCGCCCACGCCGCGACGGACGTGGCCCAGGCGGCGGCAGAGCCCTCCTTCTTCGGCACGTGGTGGGCGATCCTCCCGCCGCTCCTCGCGATCGCCCTCGCGCTCGTCACGAAGGAGGTCTACTCGTCGATGTTCGCCGGCATCGTCGCGGGCGGGCTCCTCCGTTCAGGATTCTCGTTCGAGGGCACGCTGGCGCACGTGGTCAAGGACGGCTTCATCGCCTCCTCCGCGAGCGCCGACCACGTCGGCATCCTGCTGTTCCTCGTCTTCCTCGGCGCGCTCGTGGCGATGATGAACAAGACGGGCGCGTCGGCCGCGTTCGGCCGCTGGGCGCAGGCGCACGTGAAGTCGCGCGCCGGCGCGCAGGCCTCCACGGTCGTGCTCGGGCTGCTGATCTTCGTGGACGACTACTTCAACTGCCTCACGGTCGGCAGCGTGATGCGCCCCGTCACGGACGCCAAGCGCGTCTCGCGCGCCAAGCTCGCCTATCTCATCGACTCCACCGCCGCGCCGATCTGCATCATCGCGCCGATCTCGAGCTGGGCGGCCGCCGTGGCCGGCTTCGCCCAGGACGCGGGCGCCGCAAGCGGTTTCGCGCTCTTCGTGAGCGCGATCCCCTACAACTTCTACGCAATCCTCACGATCGTCGCGCTGTTCCTGTTCGCGTTCATGAAGTTCGACTTCGGCCCGATGAGGCGCCACGAAGCCGCCGTGGCCGACGGCGGACCCGACCTCGACGCGCTCGAGGACGCGACGGCCTCGCTCGTAAATAACGACCGCGGCCGCGTGGTGGACCTCGTGGTTCCCGTCCTCATGCTCGTCGCCTGCTGCGTGGCGGGCATGCTCTACTCCGGCGGCTACTTCGAGGAGGCCCGCCCCGGGATCGTCCAGGCGTTCTCGGATTCGGACGCCTCGCTCGGCCTCGCCCTCGGCTCGACGGCGGCCCTCGTCCTCACCGTCGCGTTCTACCTCTGCCGCCGCGTGGTCCCGTTCCGCGCCTGCATGGACGCCTTCCCCGAGGGGTTCAAGGCGATGGTGCCCGCGATCATGATCCTCTGCTGCGCGTGGACGCTCAAGGCGATGACCGACTCGCTCGGCGCGAAGGAGTTCATCGCGGGCCTGATCAGCGGCCCGGCTGCCGGACTCCAGAACTTCCTCCCCGCAATCATCTTCGTCGTCGCCGTGGCGCTGGCGTTCTCCACCGGCACGAGCTGGGCCACGTTCGGCATCCTCATCCCGATCGTGCTCGCGGCGATCCCGGACTCGCCCCTGACCATCGTCGCCATCTCGGCCTGCATGGCCGGCGCGGTGTGCGGCGACCACTGCTCGCCGATCTCCGACACCACGGTCATGGCCTCCGCCGGCGCGCGCTGCGACCACATCGCGCACGTCAACACGCAGCTCCCGTACGTGCTCACCGTGGCTGCGGTCTCGTTCGTCGCGTACGTCGTGGCGCCGTTCGCCGGCTCGGCGTGGATCGCCCTGCCAATCGCCCTCGCCCTTCTGATCGTAACCTTTTTCATCCTCAAACAATTCTGCCAAAGGAGAAAGCCATGAAAAAACTGTGCGTATTGGGAGCCGCCGCCGGAATGGCCGCGGTCCTGGCGGCCGCGCCCGCCGTGAAGGACGCCTTCGCGCCGGCGACGGACGGCGCCGTGCACCTCGCGGGACACGCCGGCGAAAGCGCCGACGCCTGCATCCGCGCGCGCGCCTACTCCGACTGGGCCCGCGGCGCCATGTACGAGGAATGCGTCAACGCGTTCCGCACGCACTGGGACGACCGCGTGGGCTGGCAGAACGAGTACTGGGGCAAGACCATGCTCTGCTACGCCGGCGCGGCCCTGTACACCGGCGACCCCGCGCTGAAGGCGTGGATCGTGGAGAAGACGCACGCTTTCCTCAAGGAGTTCCAGAAGCCCAACGGCTACCTGAGCACCTACAGCAAGGAGGACTTCCTGCGCAAGAATCCGGAAGACCCCGACGCGAAGAAACACTGGTGCTTCAACATCTGGGGACGCAAGTACACGTTTTGGGCCCTCATCGACATCTACCGGGCGACGGGCGACAAGACCGCGCTCGACGGCGCGGTGAAGATGGCCGACCACCTGATCGCCCAGCTCAAGCGCCTCAACCTCACGCTCGACAAGACCGGCGCGTGGAACGGCATCTCGTCCATGAGCATCCTCCGCCCGATGCTGGAACTCTACCACATCACCGGCAACCCCGCCTA
>ONRL01000101.1 GCA_900320225.1 uncultured Lentisphaerota bacterium | reverse complement strand
CCATGCGGCGGTCACGCGGGAGCGCGACCCTCCCGGCGAGAGAGGCCCCGATGGGCAAAGAGTGGCGCAACGGTTGCAATCCCCGCGCAACGACAACGCGCAAGACGGGTGACTTTGCGTCTACCCTGCGCGTTGCAAACTACCGAATGACGACAATCAACCCGACAGGATCGCCCACCTTCAGGAGACCCGTACCCGCGAAGAGGTCATCGCGCCGATAGCGCGCCACGGAAGCCGACGAGCCGTAATAGCCGTCCGGCATCTTCACGCCGTCCACGACCAGCCCGCCGACCTTCTGCTTCACGCCGGACGCGATCTCCATCTGGCCGTAAGCGCCGCCCGTCTGCTCAAAGCGCACCACGGTGTTCGTGCCGAACGCCGCCGCGTGCTCCAGCACGAGAGTGCCGCCCTTCACCACCGCCTCCGTCGCGTTCGTCCAGAAGCTCTTTCCGGCAATCATCGTCACGCGCCCAGCCGCCACCTGCAGCGTACCCGTTGTTGTGCAATCCGCAAACAGGTAGAAGTTGGTCGACTTCTCCATCGAGAGACCGGCCGCGCCCGTGAACATCACGCGGTTCGTGGCGATGCCCGCATAGCCGCCATTGCCGCTGTCCGGGACATATGGTCCCACCAGGCGCATGAACGCGGGCGTCTCGCTCGTGATCTGCGCCAAGGACGTATCCTTGGAGTGGATCACGTCGAGCGACTGGTCGTTGCCGCACAGGTCGATCTTGCCGTTGCCGTCAAACCTGAGCAGCTGGCGTCGCCCGGACGCATTGGAGCAGAAGGCGTAGGGTACGCGCGTGTAGATGGTGCCGTTGTTGAAGCCGCCTGTGGCCAACCCTATGCTGTTGCTCGGCGCGAGAAGCTCGAGGACCGCGCCGCCGCTCATGGTGAAACGGTCGCCGCCCGTCATCGCCTTGTGCATGTAGTGGTGCCCTCCGGGGAAGCTGTGGTTCAGCTGCGCGTACATGCCGCCGTACCAGTGCACCGTGGTCGTGTTCGGGCAGGTCATGGCCCAGTGGCACGGCCAGCCCTGCCCGCTCCGGCGGTTCTTGTCGCTCGTGGACATGAGTCCGTGGAAGTTCACGGTGGTGTTGGCCGGCAAGATGAGGAAGTTGCCCCAGCCTCCGTCCACCGCGTAGTGGAAGGTCACCGAACGGTGGAATGTCACCTCGCTCTTGCCGGGCTCCGGCTGGATTTGCAGGACGCCTTTCTCCGTCGAACTGACGAGTTCGAACATGGTCGTGCCCGACGCGCCACCCAGCGATTCATCGCCCGTGGCAATCACCGTGCCGTTGGAGATGGACATGTCGCCCGCGAACGATTTGGCGCCCGTGAACTTGAGCGTGCCCGCACCCTCCTTGCGCACGACGGCCCCCGCCAAACCGTCCATCTCGCCCGTGATCTCCAGCGTGTCGCCCGCCGCCACCTGCCACGTCTGCACGCCTTCGAGGAACGTATGCCAGCCCCAGCTGTAGACGCCGCCGTCGCCCGCCGTGTTGAAGCCGTTCGTGCCGATGAACGCCAGCGCGCCTTCGCCCGCCGTGAACGCCAGATCGCCGCCAGTGAGGCGCACGCCCACGTAGTTCGTGGTGACGTTCGCCGCCAGCACGGTGGGGCCATTCGCGCGCTCCCACCATCCAGACTCCTCGCCCGCAACGGTCGCGTCGCCCACGCGCACGCGCCCCAGTCCCTTCAGCCACGCCACGTCCCCGCTCGCGTAGACGCCGGGTCCAACAGCGACGCCGCCCATTTCCACGGAGGTGAAGGACAGCACCACGTCCTCCCCCGCATGGATCTCCGCCGTCGCGTCCTCCAGGCCCAGCAGCGTGCTGTGGAAGCGACTGCCCGCGCCCTTCTCCACCTTGAACTTCGCGCCCGCCGCCACGTACACGTTCGAGAGCGACGTGAAGCTCGCCCCGCTCACCACGCGCATCGTGCCGTTCGAGACGAGCAGCCCGCCAGTGGTGGCCGACACCGCGTTCGAGAACACGAACTCGCGCGCCGGATCAACCGTCTCCCAGCTTACGCCCGCCGAGTTGTAGAGCTTACCGCTGAAGACCGTGCTCTCCAACTGAGGCGTGCCCGTGAAGCGCAGGTAGACGTGCTTGTTCGCGTTGGCGGAAATGCCGTGTTCAATGTTCGCTATGCCCTCGCTTTCGTGGAACTTGACGTCCTTCATGCGCAGGTCGAGGGTGCAGAGGCTGAGGTACGCCGGGGCGTTGGAGCAGGCGAACAGGAAGTCGTGCCCCTCGGGAAAGAGATCCTTCGGCCCCGCCTTGCCACCCGCCCCCAAGAACTCGAACTGCAGCGTCCCCTCCTCCAGCCGCGTGCGCTTGTAGGTACACTGCGCCGTCCAATAGCTGCTGTCCCGCAAAGACATCATTCCGCCGCCCCTCTTCACGAGCGCCGCGCCGACGGTATAGGCTTGCGCCGTGTCCTGCATATATGACTTCTGCACGGTAAGCGTCTTGCCCGACGGTATGTTGATCGGCACGTCGCCGTCGCCACGGAAGTTAAGGGTGCAGTAGATGGTCAGGCTGCCTTGGTCGGAAGTGTACCAAAGGCCGTCCCCGCCGCTAGCCAGCAAGATAGGGGTCTGGTTGATGGGGTACGTGGTGCATCCCTTGGCCAGCGTGAGGCTATGGAGCGCCGCAGACGTGCCGGCCCACGCCTGAATGTTCTTGTCGAACACCACGTCGTCTCCATCCTGCGGCACGCCCGTGCTGCCGTCTTCGTCCAGCCAGTTCTCCGGCGTCGACCAGAAGTAACGCATCGTGGTCGAACCGCTGGATTGCGGATTCTGCACGGTTGGATTCCAGTAGCGCGTGGCGGCAAGCGCCGTGCCGGCCAGACAGACGGCAGCGCATGCAAAGGTTATCTGTCTTTTCATGCAGAGATCCTCTTGACTCTTCCTAATCGTCCCCCCTCCTCTTACGACCTTTCGCAGATACAAGAGAGGCTCGGTCAAGAGTTTATCACATCCCACAGACAGTGGCAAGCGCCACTTGCCGCCCAAAAGAAATGCCAGACTTTTCCCCACAACTCGTACGATTCTGTACTTATGGGGAAAACTCTACACAGCAACACCTTTCCGCAGACTATCCCAAAGTACTGCGGAAAAGTTCCGTCAGCGGAAGATGATCGTCATGCCGATGCCTTCGCCGACGGGCAGGATCAGACCCGTGCCCGTGATGAGGCTGGAGGTGCGGCTCGCGCCGGATCCGACCGCGCCCCAGGTGCTGCCGAGGGGCTGGCGCACGGGCACGCCGTTCGCGTCCAGCAGGTACAGGTCGTGTACGCGCATCACTCCCGAATAGTCCAGGTTCAGCGTGCCGCCCGGCCCCAGCGTCATGTCCGTCCCCTTCCCGAACGCCACCGCATGCTCCACCACGAGCACGCCGCCCGTCACGACCACGCCGCTCGCAGCAGGCCACGCGCCGAGCGTCTTCTTGATCGTCGTGCCGGGATAGCGGGCGCCGCTGTCCGCCTTGCTCATGACGAGCCGCCCGTTCGCCACCGCGAGCATGCCCGTGGTGGCGCTCTCGGCGGCGATGTTGAGGTCGAGCGCGCCCTCCTGCGAGAGCCCCGCCCCGCCCGCGAACGCCGTCGCGCACACCGTCGCGTTCGTCCCCAGCCCCAGCGCGGGTTCTGAAGCCGGCTCGCCGTTCGAGAACCGTGAGTCGAAGAAATACGTGTCGTAGGCCACGTGCAGCGTCGCCGCCGTCTCGCTCGTCACCGTGCCGCCGAGTCCGCAGAAGAGCTTCACGCCCTGGTCGTTGCCGCACAGGTCCCACGTGCCGCCCGTCATCTTCACCTTGTTGTCGTCCGAAATCCTGAAGGCGTCGGCCGCCGACGTCTTCAGCAGACCGCCCGAGATGAAGAGACCTCGCGTCTCTACCTTGTTGCCGGCCGCCGCCAACTCGAGCGTGCCGCGGGGCAGCATGAGGCGGTTCACCGTGAGCGGCACGTCCTCCACCTTCAGATAGCCGTTCGCGTAGGTGGCGCTGTTGCCGAACGGCGTCCAGCGGCCCTGCGCGTTGACGATGGACGTCGCCGTCAGGCCGCCGCGCACCGTCAGGTGCCCCGCGATACCAACCGTGCTCTGGTTCATGAACTGCGATATGAGAGGACCGTTAATGACGTTCGTCGTCCCCGCCTCCACGAAGAGGGCTGACGGCGCAGGTTGGTTCTGCGTGCCGAAGATCACTTGGCTCTCGATCGTATTGCCCATCAGGTACAATCCCCAGCCAGCGCGGCAGTCGATTTCGATGATGCCGTTTGCCGCGGCAAGTTGCGCGCCGGGGTGCAGATACACTTTCACCTCGCCGCGCGGCGTGGACGACTGGTCGTTTGAAGCGCCTATGCATACCCGGCCCGAGACCGTGTTCGTGGAATAGACGTCCAAGCGGCCGCGTCCGTATAAAGTCAACGTTCCGCTGCCGGAAACGGGCGCGACGAGATCCATCGTGGTATTCTCGTCCAGCCACCACACCTGGTTGATCGCGCCGATGGAGACGGGCCAGCCCCAAGTGACGCCCGCCGCCTTGTTCGTGAGGCCGAGCGCGCCGAGGAAGAGCGTCGTGTCCTCCTCCGCGGAGAAGGTGAAGTTCGCCGCCGTTACGTCCACCCCTTTCAGGAAGGTGAAGTCGTGCGCCGCCAGGCGCGCCTCGGTGCCGGACGCGAAGTGCGCAAGCAACGAGCCCGTGTACACGTTCGCCGAGGGAGGATCCCAGTTGCCTACCGTAGTCACCAGGTCGTCCGCCCCCTGCTGCGTCCAACTGGCCTCATCGGTCGCCGCCGGCCAGCCGTCTGGCAGCGTGGCGCCCACGATGACCGTCCCCTTGCCGGTGAAGACGTAGGTGTCAGAGCCGGGATACTTGGGCTTGTTGGCGGCTGTGGATTCCGGTCCGCCGCATGTGCCGCGCAGTTCCGTCCAGCCGCCGTTCCCGTCCGTCACGCGAAACGCCGCCGCAGGCAGGATCACGCCCTCTGCCAGCTCGATGGTGCCGCCGGAGGCCAGAACCTCGGTGGACGCGCCAAATGCCGCCTCGTGTTCGACCACGAGCGTGCCGCCGGCTACCTCCACAGTTGAGGCGTTCGGCCACGCGCCGAGCGTCTTCTTGATCGTCGTGCCGGGATAGCTGGCGTTGCTGTCCGCCTTGCTCATGACGAGCCGCCCCGTCGTCACGGACAGCGTTCCCGTGGAGGTGCTCGTGCCGGCCACGTAGAGGTCGAGCGAGCCTTCCATTGAAAGGCCCGCGCCGCCCGTGAAGGCCGTCGTACACACCGTCGCGTTCGTGCCGATGTCGAGTGCGGGTGAGGAGGCTGGCTTCCCGCTTGAGAAAACCGCATCAATGAAGTACTCGCTGTTGCCCACGTGTAGCGTCGCCGCCGTCTCGCTCGTCACCATGCCGCCGAGCCCGCAGAAGAGCTTCACGCCCTGGTCTATGCCGCACAGGTCCCATGTGCCGCCCGTCATCTTCACCTTGTTGCTGTCCGAAAGTCTGAATGCATCCGCAGCGGAGGTCTTCAGGACGCCGCTTCCTGAAACGTAGAGGCCGCGCGTCTCCGCCTTGTTGCCTGCAACCGCCAGTTCAAGCGTGCCGCGATCCATCGCCAGGCGGTTCACCGTAAGCGGCTTCTCCTCCACCTTCAGGTAGCCGTTCGCGTAGGTGCCGCTGTTGCCGAACGGCGACCAGAGGCCCTGCGCGTTCTGGATAGACGTGGCGGTCACGCTGCCACGGATCGTCAGATGTCCCGCAACGCCCATCACGCTTTTGTTCCTGTATTGCGTCACAAACGAACCGTCGATCACGTTGGTCTTGCCAGCCTCCACGAACAATCCGCCAGGCGCAGTGGAATTCGCCGTGCCGACCGTGAAGTTGCAGTTGTTCGTGCCACCCATCAAATGCAAGCCGCAACCGTAGTTCGCGCCGACAGTCACGGTTTTGCCGTCCTCGACCAGCTTCGCGCCCGGATACAGGTAGACTTGCACCGTTCCCTCCGCAACACTGTTGTCCGTTCCCACGTTAACGGTTCCGGTGATCGTATTGGTGGAATAGACGTCCACGCGCCCCTTGCCGTAGAACGTCAGATCCTTCGCCCCGGTCAACGGCGCGTTCAGCGTCAGCGACGCCCCGTCCGCCGTGTACCAGATCTGGTTCGCGCCAAGGGTGGTCGGCCAGTTCCACATCGTGCCGGCGGCCGTGTTCGTGAAGCCGCCCGCGCCGAGCGCGAGCATGGCGCCGTCCTCCGCCGCCAGCGTCACGTTCGCCGCCGTCACCTTCACGCCCTTCAGGGCCTGACTGCCGGAAAGCGTCTCGGTGGCGTCCGCCACGTCGAGCACGGCCACGTTGTCCGCGCCCCATTCAATGGCATACAGCGCCGACGCCGAGCAAACCGCTGCGCCTGCGGCAAGAACACGCATCATCTTCGTCATCTTCAGTTCTCCAAGTTCACCAATGGAGGCAGTTGCCAAAACCTCTTCCGCACCATTCGCGAGCCAAACCACGCGGCTTGAAGAACCCGTATAAACCACTCGGCGCGTCTGAGGAATTCAGCGCGTCAATTATGCCAAATCCACGCCCTTGGCGCAAGGAGGAAAATGGACTTTTCACGGATTTTGACATGCGACATGCGGCATGCGACGCGCGCGGCGACATTCCGACATGCGCCTGTCGTCACGTCGCATGTCCCGCAACTTAGCTGTTGTCAGAATCTGGTGGGGCGGACAATTTGCGAATGATCGCCCGAGCGGTGAGCTCGTTGATTTCTCGATGACGAGGAACGGGCTGCAAATTGCCAGTGATGACGTTGCGGTAGAAGTCGTGCCTACCGACAGTGCGGACAAGAACACAACCCTCGTCACGAAGACGGGCAAGAAGATCGCGGCGCTTCAAGCAAGCTCCAATACGCCGGAATGAATCGAGGAAGCTTGAATCTCGCCATTGGAGATCATGACGTTGATGCCATTGCGAAGGTCACGAAGCATAAACTGAAGTTCCCGCAAAGACTTACCTTGCGTGGAGTAATCAGGATAGTCGTTCCAATAGCCGACGAACCAGCCATCAGATGATTTCCAGTAAGTGTATGGAAGTTCCATTACATTCTGTCCTTTCGCGGTGAATAGTATATCACAAATGGGACGGAGTTGCGCGGAGGGGAAAAGAGTTATAGGACTTTTCACGGATTTTGACATGCGACATGCGGCATGCGACACGCGCGGCGACATTCCGACATGCGCCTGTCGTCACGTCGCAGGCCGATCACGTACGGTGGCGCAACGGTTGCAATCCCCGCGCAGCGGCAACGCGCAAGATGCGCGTTGTCCCAGTTGCCGCCGCCAGAATGGCGGCTCGGCATACGGCGGTCGCGCGGGAGCGCGACCCTCCCGGAAAGAGAGGGCTACTTGAGATCGGCGACGAGGCTCGGGCCGACGTCAATCGCGAGGCGGAAGCGCTCCGGGATGGCGAACTTGGCCTTGACGTACTTGTTCTTGTTCTCCGGCCGCGGGTCGTTGATGATTTGCGCGATCGGACGGTCGTCGTAGGTGGCGAAGTCAACGCCGCCGATGCGGTCGAGCTCCTCCGCGTTCACGTGCAGGTCGAGCTTCGACGTAACCTCGCTGCCCGGGCCGCACGGCGTCGCGTCGACGCTGGCGACCACGGCGGTCGCCTTCTGCCGGGCGCGGAAGCGGAGGTTCAGGCCGCCGTTCACGTCGAACTCCAACTCGAAGGAACGATCGATGTCGCCGGTGACGGCGAAGGAGACGTTCGCCTTGCTCCTATCCGGGTCAAGGGCGATGCCGAAGCCGAACAAGACGGCGTTGTGCGTGCCCTGCGAAACGAGCGTCATCGCGAAGTTGGCCTTGTTGCGCGTGACCGGGTCGAGCGAGGCGTAGGTCGCGGACGGGTTCTTCGTGACGAACCGGGCGAACTGGTCGCGGGCGACGGCCGGATCCTCGGAGGCCTCCCCGATGCCGGCGAGCCGGGCAGGGAACTGCCGATGGCGGTCCAGATCGAACTGGGTCTGCTGGCCCGTGGCGAAACTCTGCATGTCCATGACGATGGTGTGGTTGAGCATCGGACCGACGACCGACTGGTGGGCGTTCATGACGACCGTATCGGGGGACGCGGGATCGGTGCGGATCCTGGCCTCGACGATGCCGTGGAGTCGTTCGGCGGCCGCGCCAGTCCCCTTCACGTAGCGGCCCACGGCCTCCTGCATCTTGGCTTCGACACGCGCACGGGCGATGACGAGCACGTCGTCAACGAGCCTTGCGGCGCCATACGTCTCCGGCTGCGCCGGGTCGCCATCGAGCATCTGGATCGGCTCGAGTTCGCGCCCGAGCAGGGAGCAGAGCGAGTCGTTGAGCTCGAGCATCTGGTAGCGGAGGTAGATTCCCATCGCGCTGAGGGAGCCCTTGTCAGCGTCCGAGATCTGCCTGTTTCCGACGAACTGGGCGAGGACGGAATAGCCGCTCAAGAATAGCATGCCGTTGGCCGAGTGGAGCGCGGCGAAGAGGCCCTCCCGGTCGGCCGGACTCAGGCCCGCGAGCATGTAGCGCACGAGGAAGGCGCGGCAAGGCTTAGCCTCGTCCTCGCCGCCGAGCGCGTCGCCCACGCCGGAATCCCGGCCAATGCGGATGATGTTGCCGTAGAACTGGGAGACGGCCTTGTGGATCGCCATTCCCTTCAAACGTGCGGGAAGGCCCTTGAGGGCGTCCATCGGCTGCTCCCGGGCGGTCTGGACGAGCCGGCCGATGAGTCCGTTGGGGAGCCCCTTGCCGTGCAGGGAGTCAAGCAGGTCCCGGCCGTGCCGGAGCAGCTCGGGATCGTTCGCGGCGAGCTGGCGCAGCTCGGCGAAGTTGGCCGCGAGGGCGGCTACGTCCGCACGGACGGATGCTTCGGAGCGCAACTGCGCGTTTCCGCCGACGAGGATCCGGTCGAGGTGCTTGAGGACGTGGGCGCGCAGCTCGGCATCGTCGCCGCACGCGCCGAACACGGCGACGACGAGCGCGTCGGCCTTCCACGGCTCGTTGCCGGCCTTCTCGTAGGCGCGCGCCTCCGGCGGGAAGTCGGCCTCGGGAGCGGAGAGCGCGGCGGCATGGTGCGGCTGGACCTTGGGCGTGCCGTTCAGTTGTGCGAGCGACCGCGCGAAGTCGCGCGCGATCCCGTCGTCCACGCGGTTGATGCGCGAAAGCGTCTCCCAGTCGTCGGTGCCGCCCTCCGTCAGCATCATGATCACGGCGGTGCGGAGCTTGAAGCCCGCGTCGTGCGCGTTTCCGAGGCCGTTGATCCAGTCGAGGCGGGCCTGGGCCGTGGCGAGCGCGCCGAACTCCGCGCGCACGGCGGCGCCGCGGTTACGGGCCGGCGGGGAGGAAGGCGTCGACCTCGAACGCATGGCCGGCGCTGCCCGGGTTCTTCTCCTCAAGTACCTCCACGGCGACCACGTGCTTTCCCGGCTTGTCGCGCCAGAGCAGCTGGTAGGGCGTGTAGCCGCCCCACGTCTGGGCGAACCAGGCGTCGCACACGCAGGCCTCCTTGCCGTCCACGGTCACGCAGGCCTTGCCCATCGGGCCGTTGATGCGGAAGAAGAGCATCGCGCAGGTCGGGGCGTCGATCTCGACCGAGAACCGGCTGCCGGGCTTGTCGGCCTGCAGCCCCCCGCACTTCGTCCATTTGTAGTTCCGCGCGTGCGCGCCGCGCGTGAAGCCCGTGTTCTCGAGGATCTTCATGTCGGCCATGGTCAGGACGCGTCCCGTGTCGAACGTGGTGCCGACGAGCGGCTTGGGCGGCAAGGGCGGAATCGCGGCGGGCGCGCGGTTGGCCGCCTTGAACGCGGCCAGCTTCCCGTCCAGGTAGCGCCCCACGAGCGCGCCCACGTACGGGTGGCCGATGTCGTCGGGATGAAGCTCGTCCTTCGCGAGGTCCGTGTGCGCCAGCTTGCCCGCGGAAATGAGCGGGAAGAACGCGTTGCGGTAGCTGAAATGGGGAATGTCGTAGTGCTCGGAGACGGGCAGGTGGCGCGCCATGCGGTTGACGCACCCCTTCGCCATCATGCTGAGCTGGAACACGAAGGGACGCGACGGGCATTTCAGCAGGTGGCGGACGAGCCCCTCGTCGGTTTCGGTGGCGAAGGCGTCGTCCCCGTCGTTGACGGCGAACTCCACGCCGACCACGTCGGGATTCTTCGCGCAGACGTCCGCCTCCACGCGGTGGACGGCGTAGTTGCTGCCGGTCGCCCCGATGCCGGCGTTGACGTACGTGACCTCGCTCTTCGGGAAGGCGTGTCGGAACCACTCGGCGAGAACGGCGCCCCACTGCAGCTCGCGGCGCGAGGCGCGCGCGCCCGACGTGATGGAGCCGCCGATGACGGCTACCATGATCGGCTCGCCCTTCAACCCCTTCGCGAACACGCGTTCGAGACGGGCGGCGTTACCGTCCCTGACGACGAAGTTGGGGTACGTCTCGTCAAGGGACGGCACGCGCACGCCAGAGGGAAACCTCTCCGGCAGGGGGAACTGCCAGGCGGAGAGACTGAACGTGCAGGCGAGAACGCCCGCCACGGCGATTGGAAGGATCCGCCTCATCTCTCTCCCCTGGCGGCACGCGACCTCAGACGAGGCCGCGCTTGATGAGGTGCTCGGCGATCTCGACGGCGTTGAGGGCCGCGCCGCGCAGCAGCTGGTCGCCGCTCACGAACATGTCAAGGCCCTTCTTGTCGTTGCGCGAGATGTCCTGGCGGATGCGGCCCGCGAGCACGTCGTACTTCGCCGTCGCGTCGAGCGGCATCGGATAGCCGCCGTTGAGCGGGTCGTCCACCACCTTCACGCCCTCGGCCTTCGCGAGGATTGCGCGCGCCTCTTCGGGCGTGATGTCCTCTTCGAACTCGAGGTTGAGCGACTCGGAGTGCGCGCGCGGAATCGGCACGCGCACGCTCGTGCAGCTCAGCATGAGGTCCGGGGCGTGCAGCATCTTGCGCGCCTCGTTGCGCATCTTCAGCTCTTCGAGCGTGTACCAGTTGGTCTCGTCGAACTTGTCGATGTGCGGGATGAGGTTGTAGGTGAGCTGGTGCTGGAAGGCCTTGACGGTGAGGGGCTTGCCCTCCACCATCTCCTTCATCTGCAGCTCCAGCTCGGCGAGGCCGGGCGCGCCCGCGCCCGACGCCGCCTGGTAGGTGGAGGCGATGAGGCGCTTCAGCTTCTTCGCCTTGTGGAGCGGGGCCACGGCCTCGAGCATGATCGCCGTCGTGCAGTTCGGGTTGGCGATCACGCCCTTGTTCCAGTCGAGGTCCTCGGCGTTCACCTGCGGGACAACAAGCGGCACCTCGGGGTCCTGGCGGAACGCGCGTGAGTTGTCGATCATCTTCGCGCCGGCCTTGACCACGGCGTCCGTCGAGGCCGTTGAAGCTGTCCTCCCCGGCCTTGAGGACGTGATACGTCTCGCCGTTGATCACCTCGTCGCGCTCGCGGCTGGCGAACACCTGCACCTTTCCGCAGGGGAAGTTGCGGTCCTTGAGGACCTTGATCATCTCGGCCCCGACGGCACCCACGCCGACAAGGCCCACGTTGTACTGCTTGCTCATCGATTCCTTCTTACTTGATGTCCTTGGCCTTTTCCGCAAGGGCCTTCAGTGCCGCGTCGGCGTCGACCGAGGCGGAAAGCCGCGCGACCTTGCCCTCGGCGACGATCTTGGCGGCCTCCAGCGCGGCGGCGGCAGCCTTGGCGTCGGCGTCCTTCTCCGCCTGGCCCTTGACCATGGCCGTCAGCGTCATCAGGCCGGTCTTCGCCAGCGTGACGAGTTTGTCGGCGTCCGCGTCGGCGGCCGTCTCCAGGGAGACGTCCAACGCGACGTTCTTGCCGTCGGCCGAGGCGGCCACGGCGATCTCCGCCGTGCCCAGGCCGAGAATCAGCTTGTCGCCATCGGGAAGCATGCTGTTGACGGCCTGAAGCATGTCGGGGCTGGGCAGGTTCTTCTTGACGTTCTCGCCCACCTTGGCGACCTTGACGCGGATGAGGTCGTTCGCCTTGAGCGAGAACGCGCCGAACTCGGCGCTCGCGCCCTTTCCGTCGCGGTAAAGGGCGATCTGCTTCTCCAGGCAGGCGGCGGAGGTCGCCGCGAGAATGAGCTGCTTGTCAAGGGAGGCGACGCACGGCACAACGGCCTTCGCGCCCACCTTGCAGTCCTTGCAGGCCACTTCGTAGGCATCCACGCCGGCCACGGCGGTCTTCTTGAACGAGACCTCGCCGTCCTTCTTCTCCTCCTTGATCTTCTTCTCGCATGCGGCAATGGCCTTGTCGAGGTCGAGCGTGGTGGCGAGCGCCACGGCCACGTCGGGGGCGTCCTCGCCCTTCACGGCGGCGGAGACGTCGCCCACCGTCACGGCCATCCACTTGGACTCCGCCTTGTCAAGTCCCAGATCGGCGACCAGTTCCTTGACTTCCTTCGGAAGCTTCGACAGGTCGTTCGACGCGAGGCCGTACTTCTCGCAGATCGGCTTGAGGGACGTATCCTGGGCCGACCGGCCGGCCAGCACGGCAATCGTGCCCTCGGCCACCTTCGGCTGAGAGTAGTCCGCCTTTGATCCGCAGCCGGAAATGCCGGCGGCAAGGGCGACGGCCAGCGCGGCGCACGCCATCTGCTTCATCATCTTCATATCATTCATCCTTCTGTGGTTGGTTGTTCTTGTTTGGCTTGTTCGCCGTTTTGCCGGAT
>ONRL01000341.1 GCA_900320225.1 uncultured Lentisphaerota bacterium | reverse complement strand
CAACGCCACCGCGTCCGGCGTCACCTTCACGGGCGACGCGGCCGAGTTCGAGGCGGCACGTAAAAACAACAGGAGCCTGTACGTTCAGATCGCCGGTTCGGGTGCAGTGGCCAATGTCACCAATCGAGGCGTAGTTGCTTACGACGTCATCGGCCTGAAACCTGGGCATCCGTACACCTTCAAGTTCGCGGCGGCGCGCGACGGGAGCGGCGCGCGCGAGGGGCTGTACCGAGCCATCGGACAGAACCGCGTGACGGCCAGCTTCGAACCGATGGGCAACTCCACCCAGGTGGCGAAGGTGGCGGACGTATTGCCGGACGAAAACGGCACGATACGCCTTGAGATATTGTCTGGCCCGAACAACGCCAACGCCCCCCGGTACGTGTACCTGACGGCGTTTTCCATCGAAGGCGACCTTTCCGACGCGGGCGGGCGGCGCATCCTCTGGTTCGGCAACAGCTTCAGCAACGGCGGCGACATCCCGAACCGGGTGGCGACGCTCGTACCACATCGGGCAGGTGACGAGTAACCCGGCCGCGAACATTGAAGCCGAGGAGATCATGTACCACTCGTCCGGCAACTGGGACGACGTGGTGATCCAGGGCTACAGCACGGAGGCGACGAGCGCGTACACGCCCGCTCCGGCCGAAGGTTTCATCCCGAACGCGACGAACCTCTACACGCTGGTGCGCAATTCCGCGAAGGGCGCAGGCGTGCGCGCCGTCCTGTTCCAGACGTGGGCGCGCGCATCTGGGCACGCGTTCTACCCCGACACGTTCGCGGATCCCGACGCGATGCAGGGCGAGATCGTGGCGAACTACAAGGCGGCGGCAGACCTGTTCAAGGCCCGTTGGGGCGCGGACGCCGTCACGATCGCACCGGTGGGCGCGGCGTTCCGCAACGCGAAGTTCGCGACGGACTTCTATTCAAGCGACCTTTACCACGCCGGCGGGAAGTACGGCTACGAACTCGTGGCGATGGTGCTCTATAATACCATCTACGGAACGTTCGTGGACGAGGACGTCACCTACGCGCAGGCGGTGGCGGCCGGCGCGACGTCGCTCACCGAGGCGGAGTGGCGGCGCGTGGCCGCGCTGGCGCACGCCGCGTCCGGACTGCTCGTAATCGTTCGCTAAAAGGAGAATCATGAATAGTGTTTCAAGAACTGTACGTCTTCCCCTGCCGTGCTTGGTCGGAATGCTGGCGGCGGTCGCGACATGCGTGTCCCTCCCGGTGCAGGGCGCGGCGGGGGATTTCCTGCCCTCGGGACGGATGGCGCTCGGCGCGAACTACTGGGCGAGCCACGCCGCCACCGAGATGTGGCGCAAGTGGGACGCGAAGGCCGTGGACGAGGACCTGCGCGTCCTCGCCGCGAACGGCTTCCGCATCCTGCGCGTGTTCCCCAACTGGGCGGACTTCCAGCCCATCCACGCCTGCTACCTGAGCGCCGACAGGTTCGACCAGGTGAACGAGACGCGGATGTTCGACTCGGAGGAGCCTCTCCCCGACACGCCGTGCGGCCGCGCGGGCGTGGACGAGCGCATGGTGGAGCATTTCGAGGAGTTCTGCGACCTCGCCGAGAAGCACGGCATCCGTCTCATCGTGCCGCTCCTCACCGGGCAGATGACGTTCCGCAACTACATCCCGCCGGCGCTCGCGAACCGCAACCCGTTCAGCGACCCCTACGCGCTCATGTGGGAGGGGCGCTATCTCGAATGCATGGTCTCGCGCCTCAAGGCGAAGAAGGCGATCGCGGCGTGGGAAAGCGGCAACGAGTCCCGCATCCTCGGCAAGAGCGAGAACGCGTTCCATTCCGAGGCGTGGCTGCGGTACGTCCACCAGACCATCCGCTGCGCCGACCCGTCGCGTCCCGTGATCGGCGTGGACGGCCTCAACATCTCGCGCGAGGACAAGTGGTCGAGCGCGATGAACGCGTCGCTCTCCGACTACACGACTACCCACCCCTACGGCTTCTGGGGCGCGGCCTACAACGACGACTTCCTCTCCGTGCGCTCGCTCACCTTCGCCGCCGCCCAGACGTACGCGCTTGAGCAGATCGGCGGGAAGCCCGCGTTCATCGAAGAGCACGGCTCGCGCCGTCAGGAGCAGACGAGCCAGAAGGGCGTGGCGAACTACATGCGCGGGCTCCTCTGGAACGCCTGGGCGCTCGACTGCAAGGCGATGCTCTGGTGGTGCGCCTACGACCAGACGGGGATGACGATCGCCCCCTACAACTGGCGCCAGCCCTGCGTGGAGCTCGGCATCTTCCGCCGCGACCGCACGCCGTATCCGG
>ONRL01000043.1 GCA_900320225.1 uncultured Lentisphaerota bacterium | reverse complement strand
TTCGTGATTGGTCGTGACAAGGTCACGCTCGAAGACCTGTTCCGCTGATCGAATACGAAAAGAATCAAGGTGAAATGAGGAAATGAACCATTAATCGTGCAGGATGTGCGAGTCAATTTGAGGAGTGAGAGAATATGGCATTAAGAATCTACTACAGCGACAGGATTGAGGACCTGGCGGCGGATTTGAAGGAGCGATTGCTGACGGAGCGGGCGAAGGACAAATCGTTCGAGTTCTCGCAGGTGGTTGTGCCCAACACCAACATCGCCAAGTGGCTGCAGATCCGCGTGTTTGCGGACTCGCCGTCGCTTTGCATGGGGGTGGAGTTCCCGTTCATCGAGCAACGGCTCTTTGGCTTGCTGAGCGAGAGCGTGGATGGAGAGCGCCGTCCGCAGCTTCTGCAGATGAACGCATACGCGAACGCCATCATGTCGATCTTGCTGAAGGACGACGATGAAAAGCTGGCACCGTTTCGCCGATACATCGCCGAAGGAGATGCCGGGCCGCTCAAGATAGACACGCGCAGCAAGGCCCGGATGGCCTGGCAGCTTGCCGTCAAGCTTGCCGACCTCATGGACAAGTACGAGGTCCATCGCGAGGAGATTGTCAACGGGTGGCTTGACGAGGGTCGGGCCGCGTCCATCAAGGACCCGACCGAAATCGCGGAGGCGGCGCTCGCCCGGCGGCTCTTTGGCGAGGAGGGCGTGTTCCCTCCAGACGAGGATAACCTCTCCCTGCGCCAGCTTTTCGAAAGGGCGGGCAAGGCAGAGCCATGCGCTGTGGAGCGTCCGATCTACATTTTCGGAATCTCGACGCTTTCGTCGCTTCAGGCGAAGATCCTCCACTGGCTGGCGAAGACGAACGATGTCGTAGTCTATCACAACAACGTCTGCCTCGAATACTGGGGAGATGTGGAGACGGACAACGAGAAGAAGATGTTGCAGCGGCTTTGTAAAACCAAGGACGCCGACACGGACATCGAGGGCATCGAAAACGAACTTCTCCGCAAATGGGGCGTCGCCGGGCGGGAGACGCTGCGCCTCCTGGTCGATCTCGAGGAGGCAAACGGAAACAACGAGAACCCCATTGAATTCGAGTGGCGGGACATCTCCAAGAACCCAGGGCGCACGGGATCCACGATGCTGGAGAGGGTGCAGGCATCCATTCGGAAACGGACCGAAGACATCGGTGCGGTGGAGACGCAGGACGCATCTATCCAGATTGTCGGCGCGCCAGGAATCCGCCGTGAGGTCGAGATGGTCTACAACGCGATTCTCGGCGCTGTCTGGAAGCCGGAGGGGAGCGGGGATCGTCCATGGGGAGACTGTTCGTTTTCCGACATCGCCGTGCTTGTTCCGAATATGGCGACATACCGTCCGGTGATCGAGTCCGTCTTCGATGCACGCGATCAAATTCCCTATGGCCTGATCGACGCCTCGGCTTCCGATTCCAGCGTGTACCTCTCCGGGTTCCGCGCGCTCATGTCGCTTGCACGGGAAGGTCTTTCGCGCGAGACGGTGTTCGGCGTGCTGGATAACGCCTGCGTGCAGAGAGCGCTGAAGTTCACCGCGAAGGACGTGGGTGATTGGCGGAGATACGCGCAGGAAATCGGCGCGTTTGACGGCTTCACCGGCGCGGCGCACCAACAGAACGTTTCCTGGAATCGGGCTCTGGCGCGTCTCCGGCTGGGACTGGTGGCGGACGACCGGCCCGGCTTGCCCGTCTGGCAGGGCGGAGAGGATTCGGCGCTAAAGTTTTCGGAAATCGTCGAAATGCTGTATCGCGAATTGACGCCCCTTGCGGAAGTGAAACTGCGCTGCACGCCTTCAGAGGTGACGGAGAACATGTCAGACAGACAGAACTGGGCCGACAGCCTGCACCGCATCGCGGGGGAGTTCCTTGCCGTCGGGAATGACGAGCCGCTTGAGGAGTCCGTCAGGCGACAACTGTTCCAGACTCTCCGCGCTCTTGACAAGATAGAGGGACCTCAAGGCTTGGACTTCGTCGTCGAGGCCGTGGCGGAGTTCGTGGTCGGTCTCAAGTGCCAGCACGGCGGCTACCTGACGCACGGCGTGACGATCGCCGGACTCCAGCCGATGCGTCCCGTGCCGTTCAAGCAGGTGTTCGTGCTGGGGATGGGTGAGGGTCTCTTCCCCGGACGCGACAGCGACACCACGCTGGAAATCCGCGGGGCGCGGAGGCGGCTTGGCGATACGAAACCGTCCGAAGTGAAGAAGTACCTCTTCCTCGAAACTCTGATGGCGACGAGGGAAAGGCTCGTCCTCTCCTACCCCTGCCAGGACATCGTAAAGGACGCGGAGCTGTTCCCCTCCGGGATGATCTGCGAATTGAAATCGTTTGTAGAGAAGGGCGTTCTTCCCAAGGACCAAAAATTCAAGGAAGTGAAACTGTCGCTTCTCGAACGCGGTGAACCAGATAAAAAGCTTGAGGAGAATCCCGTTGCGCCGATTGGATGGAAGAATGAATGGTTCGCCGGAATCATTCCGACCTACTCAAACGTCGAACGCGGAATTGCCCAGCAGATTGAAGCGCAAAAGTCACCAGCGCAAGTTGCGCCGTCGAATGTGCCGCCAAAGGATAATCGTCCTGCAACCGAAAAAACAGATTCTGGCGAAACGCCGCGCCAGACGCTTACGGCGAAGGAACTTGCCGAGTTTCTCGAATCACCGCTGAAGGCGGTTCTGCATCGGCACCATGGTATCGGCATCGAAGGGCATCGCGACGAGTCGATCGGCCCCGACGCTCCGCTTGAACTCGCGTCCGGCCCGTTGACGTGGCAATTCCAGCAGGCTGTATTGGACGCCGTTCCGGATGACCCCGTTAAAACGGACATTAAGGACGTTTACAAGAACTTTTCCGACAGAGGACACGTCCCCGAATCCGACAGTTTGCTGGGCGACTATTCGCTCAAGAAGGCTAAGGCCGATTTTTTGACTAACGCCGAAAGCATCGGTGCGCTGAAGGCTTTCGTCGAGAAATTCGTTCCCGGCGATGGTACAAAACCCGATCCGGTACGGACTCTCTTCCCGTCACTGAAAGGCAAAGATGGTAAGTTTGAACGGGGTGAAAGGCTCTACACGGGGCAGACATCTGGATGGGGGCAGTCGCCAGACGGAACGACGAGTTACGCGCTCGTGTTCAACAAGTGCGGCGACGAGCGAAAGAGCGGCCAAGTCAATCCTGCAAAATTCCCGCCCAAGGCCGTGCTGGAGCCGTTTGTGACGTGGCTGATGATGGTGGCGGGAAAAGACGATGGCAAGACCTATTCGCTGCGGGTTGGAATTGCCGACATCCAGCAGGTGCTGTCCAACGCGTGGAATTGGCGTGTCACGCCGGATAAGGCCAGGGGCTACATTGACGGGCTCGCGGATGCGTATCTGGCGTTCCTGGATTCTGCCGATGATGACGGATTCTACCTCGACTACGGGTATTCCGACCTTGCAGAGGCGATCGTCCAGGCAAAGAAGAAAGAGAAGATACGCGGGGTCTTCCCCGAATCGCCGGAAGAGTGGTACGCGCTGGAGTTTGCATCCGATGACGATTTCGGGAGCAAGGATCGTTCCTTCAACAACGAACTTGTCATCGGAGAGACGATGAAGGCGTGGAGCCGGGTGCCAGGCGAGGCGGACGTGGCGGAGGTCAAGAGGCGTTTCGAGAATCTACATGAGTTGCCTATGTCTGGAAAAAGAGAGGGCCAGCAGCGTGAAACGGAGGAGGCGTAAGATGGCCGACGATGATCGTTTGACGAATCCGCAGTACGTGTGGAATCAGCTTGACTACAAGCATGATGCCTTGATTGAGGCGTCTGCCGGCACCGGCAAGACGTATGCGCTTGAGAGCATCGTGCTGAAGCTCGTGCAGAACGAGAGATACGATGCGACGAGCATCCTCCTCGTCACATTCACCGAGAAGGCCGCCGGCGAGTTGAAGAACCGCATTCGCAAGGCTTTGGACGAGGCCGGCAAGCTACCCGCGAACTTCGACGAGATGACGATCTGCACGATCCACTCGTTCTGCCGCCAGTTGCTGTCAGAATACGCCTTCGAGAACGGCGTGCCGATGAAAAGCGAAATCGGCAGCGACAGCGACGCCCTGGTGCACAAGGCCGTTTTGGAGTCGCTGAAGGGCGCCGATTTTGAAAGCCACCATCAAGACCTTTACACGGAACTTTCTAAAGCCAAGATTGAATCGATTGGGGCGTTTATTGAGGAAGTGGAGAAAATCATACGCAGTGACGGGGTAGCGCGCCTGAGAGGGAAGCTGTTCAAGGCGGTAGGGGAAGCGCAGAAAAAAGTCATCGCGGCCTATCGCCAATTACGTGAAATGTCGAACGGCAACCTTGGAGAGGTCATTTGCGACAACGCGGGATTCAAGAAAGACGAGCCGAAGGCCCTCTATGGCTGGCTCAAAGAGGCATTCCCGCTTTTGGACAATCCTGGCTGTGAGGATTTCATTTCTCTGCTCGGCAGATTTCCCGAAAAGGTGGACGACAGGATCTGGAATCCAAAAATCAAAACGTGGAATGGAAATCCGACTAAGGATGGGCGTTCTGAGAAAAGCCTCTTTGATATCGGGGAAATCTCCAGTTGCGGAGAGGCGCTTGCTCACCTGTTCACCGCAGTCAAGGAACTAATTAAGGAAAGGGGGAAGATTGATGCGGGGGGTAATGAGGCGATTCGCAAGAATAAGCTGTTGCTGGGCCTTTCCGAATTGGCAATGCCGCGATTCCTGGAATTGAAGAAGGCTGCGGCGCTGCTGACCTTCGACGACATGGTACTGCGGGCGGCCGAGGTCGTGACGCGTACGCCGCAGGGCGAAGGCGAGAAACTGGCGCAGCGGCGCTTCTTTGACTCGATCCGCAAACGGTATCGCGTCGCACTCGTGGACGAGTTCCAGGACACGGACCAGCGCCAATGGGACATCTTCCGCACCTTGTTTTCAAGCAAGGTGCCTCGTGTCGAGGGGGAAAAGCCGGGTTTCCTCCTCGTGGTCGGCGATCCCAAGCAGGCGATTTATTCTTTCCGCGGTGCGGACGTGCGGGTCTATTGCGACGCACGCGGCAAATTGACCGAACACGATGCGAAGGACGAGAAGGGAGATCTGAGGTGGCGGAAAACGCTTGGAAAGACATACCGCTCAAAGAAATCGCTCGTCGAGGCTTTTAACATATTCTTCCGCGATGCTCCACATGGTGAGGTTCCGGTTGAAGGTGCTGAGAAGCCTGGCTCCGATTGGTTCAAGAATGGCGATGCGGGCGAAGGGATAATCTACGAGGATGTATCCTATCCCGAGGGCAACGAGAAGTTCGCGGGCCTCCAGTCTCCTGAAGGAACGGGAACCCCCGTGCTGCTCCTTGAATCGATGCCGTCCAGGATCGTGCCGACGTCAAGCACGCAAGGCATACGATTCGGCAACAAGTCCGCCTGCCTTCCGGAGTTCATGGAACGTGCGGCCCGCGAGATGCTTTATCTCAAGAGCCTGAATCCGGCACCGTGGATCCGGAAAGAGCACGGCGAGGAGAAGACGACGTTTTCATACGGCGACATGTGCGTCTTGGTCGCGACGAACGCCGATGCCGGCGTCGTGCGGCGGATTCTGGCCAAGTATGGAATCCCGTACGGACAGTACAAGCAGCAGGGACTTTACCAATCGCCCGAGGCGGAGGGCGTTCTTGCGCTGTTGGACTATCTGGCGCGTCCCAGCGGAAGCGGGAACCGGGCGGCGCTGCTGCTGTCGCCGATTTTCGGCATCCATCCGTCCAGGTTGTCGCATCTTTCGCAGGCGGACGACGCGGCATTCGACGCGCTCATCGAATACCTGCAGAAGTGTGCGGCCGACAAGGAGTGGAACAAGCTGTTCGAGCGCGTGATGTCCGATCCGTGTACCGCCCTGGCGAATCCTTCCGGCGATCTTTGCGCGTTCAACCGCACGCGCGCGGCGGTTCGGCAGATATTCGACGCCTTGCTGTCCGAGATGGGCGGTGTCGCCTGCAGCGCGTCTGAATTCGCGTCAGTCCTGCGCGAGTGGCGCAAGAACGACGTGGCGGCCGGCGACGACGGGCCTCTGTTCAGGAAGGAGAGCGAGGCGGACCGTGTGCAGATCATGACCATGCACGCTTCGAAGGGATTGGAGTTCCCAATCGTTTTCGTCGCCTACGGTTTCTCGAAGCAGATCGCGAAGGGGACGCCCAAGGAGGATGAACCTGCGGCATTGGAGGAGCGTCGCCGGCTCCTTTACGTGGCCATTACGCGCGCGGGATACCGTCTTTACCTGCCCTGGTCGGCGCGGGCGTGGAACTGGGACGGGGACGTTCAAGGATCAGGGCTTGGAAGTAAGGACTCCGCTTTGCTTGTTGGCACCGATCCCCGTCAAACGAAGGGTTTCCTTGGCCGGGCGATTCAGGTCTATTTCAAGGGGAGGGAAGATTCTGCCTTTGCTCCTGAACGTTCGCCGCAGAGCGTGCAGGTGGAGGTATCATCTGGAAACGGGCTGGGGCGCGTATCATTGTCGCGGCAACCGTTTGAGAGGCTGTCCATTCCCGGTATCAAGAGCCGCCGCTTCCATTGGGATTCATTCACGTACATTCCACAGGGCGGAACCCCTCCCGCCAATGTTGGGGAAAAGAAGGTTACGACCGAAAGCGGTCCCGGTCCGGATCCCGAACCAGACGATCCGACGGTCAAGGCGAAGACGCTTCTTCCGCGCGGTAAGGTGTCGGGAGACGCTTTCCATGAAATCATGGAGGTTCTGTGCAAGAACGACGCCCAGAAGGACGGGGTTGATTTTACGACGGCATGCGACGAGAAGATGAAGCAAGAGGACTCTCCCTTGATGGAGTTGATACGCAAGGTAATGCGCAAGTATTCCCTCGCGAACCGCACGGGCGACAAAAACAGCGGGGAATCAACGGAGAAGGTGCTTCTGCGCATGGTCCAGAATGCGCTGAAGACGCCGATCAAGATTGGCAAGACGGCGGAGTTCTGTCTCAAGGAGATCTCGAAGAAGGATCGTCTTGCGGAGGTGGAGTTTGTCTTGTCCGAACAGAAGTGCCTGGTCGATCTGCCGGAGGATCGGGATGGTGCCTTGAACGGCAAGATCGACCTCTTGGTCCGGTGGGGCGACAAGGTGTTCGTTCTGGACTGGAAGACGAATTCCCTCCCTGTCTACAACGCGGTCGCGGTCAATGGGAAAATGGACGAGGAGGGGTATCATCTTCAGTACAAAATCTATTCGCTCGCCGCCTCGGAATGGTTGAAGCCGCGCGGCCTCAAATTGGGCGGCGTCGCGTATCTGTTCGTGCGTGGCGGGGAAGTCGGCGAGAGGAGCGGCGTGTTCGCGCAGGAGTATGGCGCGACGACTCTCGACACTTTCCGGGACGAGATTTCAAAGATGGGCTATTTCGCCGGCAGGAAGGAGGCCGAGTGATGGAGTTTGATGTGGCATTCTGGCGACTGAAGTCGTTTGAGATTCCCGACGGGAGTGACCCGGCATGTGAGTCCGTGCGCAAGGTGTTGGCGCGGCTCCTGGCGTCACGTGCGGTGTCGCTGGGCGAACTCCAGACGGCGCGCGACATCGTCGGACGGAAAGGCGGCGTTGGCGCGCACGCCTATTTGTTCCTTGCGGGGATGTTTGCGTCCTTGCGTGACGGCAACACGGCGTTCAATCTTTCGCGAGAGGAGAACAAGAACGGCAAGCTGCTGGTCGACGCCTGCCGTCGTAATGCGGACGATGCGGACAAAACGGACTTGGATGCATTTGGCGCCGAGGTCGCCGGAATGTGGTCTGCGGCGGTGGAGGCGGCAAGCAGTTTGAAGGACGACGTCGTCAAACAGGACTCGACCGGGTTTTGGTATTTCGTCCGGTACGGAGATGCCGTGACGCAGATTTCGCAGATGATCAAAGATCGGCTGAGCGGGAGCGGGGATAGCCTTCCCGACGAAGAACTGCAGGCGGTTGTCAGGTACTCAACAGGCGACGGGGCGGGGGAGTATTCGCTCGGAGACGAACAGCAGCGGGCCGTGCGCGCCGCCGTGGAAAACAACCTGACCGTCATCACGGGCGGTCCCGGCACGGGCAAGACGACGATCGTCTGTTCGATTCTGCGCGCGCTGATCCAGAAAATCGGACTCAAGGTGGCGGACGTCGTATTGGCCGCGCCGACAGGCCGGGCCGGCCAGCGCATGGGGGAGGCGCTCCGCACGCAATGCGAAACGTCCCTGGGCGACGACGGCGAGGCCTGCAATGAGATTGCCACGCTTACGGGAACGACGGTGCATTCGCTTCTGGGGGGATATGGACCCAAGTGGAAGTACAACGAGCAGAATCCGCTTCCGCACCGGCTTGTCGTTGTGGACGAATGCTCGATGGTCGATCTTCTTCTGATGCGGTCGTTGCTGGGCGCCTTGCGCAAAGATTGCCGTCTGGTGCTTTTGGGGGACAAAAATCAGCTGCCGTCCGTGGAGGCGGGTGCCGTTCTCGGCGACCTGATGCTCTGGGGAAAGAAGGGGCACGAGAGCGCATTCCCCGAGCTGAAGGAATCTCACCGATTTACTGGCAGGTTGAAGAAGTGCGCGGAAGAGTTCAACGCGGGCAAGTCAGATGCCATCATGTCGCCGGAGTCTCGTCTTCCGGCTCCCGGCGTAGCCTGGACGAGTACGCTTTCAAGTCCAGAATCCAAGAACGGCTGTTTCTGGTATGAATTGTCCGGTGATGGGCTGCTGCAGAAGATGGACGAGCTTCTTCGCGAATGGGCACAGGCGCATGGACTTGGCAAGGGCGGCGCGCTCGTTGAGGCGGCGCGTGGAATTAAGGACGATGATGAAGCTTTCGACGGAACGTGTTCAGAGGCTGCACGCAAGCTATTTGAGGTGTTGGACGCTTCGCGAATCCTGACCGTCGTGCGCAAGGGGGCGTTCGGCGTCCAGCATGTGAACGAGCTGCTTCTGAAGGAACGCCTGGGACACAATCCGGCCCAGCCGCTCGTGGACAGCGGGATTCCTGTGATCGTGACGGTGAACACGCGTTCGCTTAACCTCTTCAACGGCGATGTGGGGGTAACCGTCAAGACACCGAAGCGGGGAGTTTGCGTGCTCTTCCCGCGTGGGGAGAGCGTTGTCTGCTGTCCGGTTTCGAAACTGCCCGAGCATGAGCTCGCGTATGCGATGACGGTGCACAAGAGCCAGGGGTCGGAGTTCGGGAACGTGATGGTGGTGCTGCCCGACGACAAGGAACATCCGCTTCTCAACCGGCAGATCGTCTACACGGGCATCACGCGCGCGAAGAAGCGCGCGGTGATCCTCGGCACGGCCGCCGCGCTCAAGCACGCCATCGAAACCAAGGTCGCGCGCGACACCGGCATTAAACTGCTTGCGCCGGATTCGTGAGCTTTGGATAACTATCATGCATGAAATGCAGGCTCAGTTTGACCGGGTGGTTGCGGCGGGAAGAGGTATGTTGTATAATATGCGACGCAAACGGGTCATTGCCCTGTGGTTCGATTTGGCAATGGCACAAGGCCGACCATGGTTGAAGAGGCAGACAGAGACGGAAAGCAAATGCGCGCTGGCAGCACGGTGCGCAGGGTCTTGCCTATTCTAAGGGCCGGGTCGAGCTCTGCAACAAGTAAGGAGGAAATGAGATGGGCAGCTTGTTAGGTTTTGCAGTCTCCAGCCTCTGGCAGGCGGCGGTCATCGCCGCCGACGTGATCATGTACGGGGTCGGCGTCGCGGGCAGTGTCGGCACGTGACGAGAACCATGCCTTGCCACTCGTATGAGACGGATCTTTCAACCCGCAAAAGGAACATGACAATGACACGCATCTTTCCTGCGGCCCTCGCCGCGCTGGTCCTGACCGCGGCTCCGGCCGCCCAGTCCGACCTGCAGAACCCGCTCAGTTCCGGAGAGGTCTTCTACACCGGCTGCAACTACTGGGCGTCGAACGCCGGCATGTACATGTGGCGGCGCTGGGCCCCCAAGGCCGTCGAGAAGGACATCGCGGAGCTCTCGCGCAACGGCGTGAACATCATGCGCGTGTTCCCGCTCTGGCCGGACTTCCAGCCGCTCACGCGCATGCTGGGCGGCGGCGGCACGGACAAGGGCCTCGCGCAGAACGACGGCCCGCTCCAGAACCCGGCCGGCGTGGACGAGGAGATGATGCGCCGCTTCCGCTTCATGTGCGACGTCTCGCAGAAGCACGACGTGAAGCTCGTCGTGGGCCTCATCACGGGCTGGATGAGCGGACGACTCTTCGTGCCGCCCGCCTTCGAGGCGAAGAACGTGCTGCTGGACGCCGAGGTGATGACGTGGCAGACGCGCTTCGTGCGCCACTTCGTGCGCGAGATGAAGGACCATCCCGCGATCCTCGGCTGGGACCTCGGCAACGAGTGCAACTGCATGGCGGGGAAGGACATCGGGCCGTACGAGAGCTGGATGTGGCTCAACACGATCGCCTCGGCGATCCGCGCCGAGGACGCGACGCGTCCCGTGGTGAGCGGCATGCACGGCTGCTCGAACGTGAAGAGCGACCGGTGGAACCTCTCGTTCCAGGGCGAGCTGATGGACGAGCTCACCACGCATCCCTATCCGCTCTTCACGCCGTACTGCGCGAAGGACCCGTTCAACACGATGCGCTCCGAGACGCATCCAGCCGCGGAGTCGCTGCTCTACTGGGGCCTTTCCGGCAAGCACTGCTTCGTGGAGGAGGCGGGCGATCTCGGGCGCTGCACGGGCTCGCCGGAGCGGAGCGCCGCGAACGCCCGCTGCGCGATGTTCACCTCGTGGGCGAACGGACTTGGCGCGTACGTGTGGTGGTGCGGGTTCGACCAGCAGCACCTCGACTTCCCGCCCTACACGTGGAACGCCGTCGAGCGCGAGCTCGGCCTCTTCACGCGCGACTACGAGCCGAAGCCCGTGCTGCGCGCGATGGGCGCGTTCAGGAAGTTCCTCGCGGAGCTGCCGCCGGAGATCGCGAAGCTGCCGCCGCGCCAGGTGGACGCCGTGGTGCTCGTGAGCGACCGCGAGCGCGCGTGGGCGAGCGCGTTCGGCGCGTACCTGCTCGCGCGCCAGGCCGGGTTCGACGTGGCCTACGCGGACGCGGAGCGTCCCGAGTCGGCGCCGAAGGCGAAGCTCTACATCCTGCCGTCGGGCGACGGCGCGGACCCCTACAGCTACGAGGCGTGGCTCGGCGCGCTCGCGAAGGTTGACGCGGGGGCGACGCTCCTTGTCTCGAAGGGCAACAACACGCGCTATTCCGGGTTCCTCGACGCGACGGGCAACGAAATCGATTTCTTCTGCCAGCAGGCGCGCGGCGTGAAGTTCACGTTGAAGGATTACCCCGGCAAGACGATCGACGCCTGGTGCAACACCACCACGGTCGTCACGCCCAAGCGCAGCGAGGTGCTGGGCGCGGATGCGGAAGGGCGCGCGATGGTCACCACGTGCCGTCGCGGAAAGGGGAACGTCGTGTACTGCAACTTCGCGATCGAGAGCGATTCCCTGTACCGCAGCGACTGTTTCTACGGCGCGAACCCCAACCCGCGCTACTTTGTCTACCGGAAGGCGGCCGAGATCGCGGGCATCACGCGCAAGGTCGTGAAGGAGTCGCCGAACGTCGGCTTCACCGAGCACCGGCTCGCGGACGGCCGCACCGCGGTGGTGGCCGTCAACTACGACCCCGCGCCCGTCGCGTGCCCCGTCAAGTTCTCGGGCGCGGTCGAGCGCATCTGGAACGGCGAGCTGAAGGACGGCGTCCTCAAGCTCGCCGCGAACGACGCCGCCGTTTTCGTGCTGAATTAAATCCCCCGTTCAGCCCCGAGATTTGGTATACTATCCAGCCATGAACATCTTGAAATTTCTGTTCGGCACCAAGAACGAGCGCGACCTCAAGAAGATCGCGCCGATCGTGGACCGGATCAAAAAGATCGAAGAGGAGTACGAGGCGCGGCACTTCACGGCCGAGGACTACCCGAAGAAGACGGCGGAGTTCAAGGATCGGTTCGCGAAGGGCGAGACGCTTGACCAGCTTCTGCCGGAGGCGTTCGCCCTCGTGAAGAACGCCTGCCGCCGTCTCGTGGGCACCACGGCGGAGGTGTGCGGGCACACGCTCACGTGGGACATGGTCCCGTTCGACTGCCAGCTCGTGGGCGGCATCGTGCTGCACCAGGGCAAGATCGCCGAAATGCAGACGGGCGAAGGCAAGACGCTCGTCGCCACGCTGCCGCTGTATCTCAACGCGCTTGCGGGCAAGAACGTGCAGCTCGTGACGGTGAACGACTACCTCGCGCGGCGCGACGCCACGTGGATGGGGCACCTCCTCAAGTTCCTCGGTCTCACGGTGGGCTGCATCCAGAACTCGATGGACTCCGACGAGCGCCGCGCGCAGTACAAGTGCGACGTCACCTACGGAACGAACAGCGAGTTCGGCTTCGACTACTTGCGCGACAACGGCATGGCGCAGTCCCCCGAGCAGGTGGTGCAGAACGGCCACCACTTCGCGATCGTGGACGAGGTGGACTCGATCCTCATCGACGAGGCCCGCACGCCGCTCATCATCTCCGGCCCGGCCACGATCTCCACGAGCGCGCAGTATATCGCGATGAAGCCCCTCGTGGACGCGATCGTGCGCGTCCAGACCGCGCAGTGCAACGACCTCATCGCGCAGGCGAAGAAGGCGCTCGCGGCCGGCGACGAGTGGGGGTGCAAGCAGCGCATCTACCAGGTGTACCACTCGATGCCGAAGCACAAGCAGATGCTTCACATGTTCGAGGAGGCGTCCATCCGCAAGCTCCATGAGGACGTGGAGATGCAGATGCTCAGCGAGATGCACAAGGAGGAGGGCATCAAGCTGCGGGGCGAGCTCTACTTCACGATCGACGAGCGCACGCGCGAGGTGGCCCTCACGGACAAGGGCTGCGACAAGATGAACCCGAATGATCCGCAGATGTTCGTGATCCCGGACCTCGCGAGCGAGATGAGCCGGCTCGACGGGGACAAGGAGATGTCGGCCGAGGAGAAGGCCGACCGCAAGCGCGCCGCGCAGGCGGACTTCATGGAGCGTTCCGCGCGCGTGCACGTGGTGGACCAGCTCCTGCGCGCCTACTGCCTCTACGAGCGGGACGTCGACTACGTGGTGCAGCCGGACGCGCAGGGCGTGGGGCACGTCTACATCGTGGACGAGTTCACCGGCCGCATCCTGCCGGGCCGCCGCTGGTCGGACGGACTCCACCAGGCCGTCGAGGCCAAGGAGGGCGTGGAGATCGAGCGCGAGAGCCAGACGCTCGCCACGATCACGATCCAGAACTACTTCCGCCTCTACAAGAAGCTCGCCGGCATGACCGGCACGGCCGAGACGGAGGCGCGCGAGTTCAAGGACATCTACAAGCTCGACGTGGTGGTGATTCCCACGAACCGCCCGATCCGCCGCATCGACGGCAACGACCAGATCTACCGCACGCAGCGCGAGAAGTACAAGGCGATCATCGAGGAAGTGCGCAAGCGCCACGAGGCGGGCCAGCCCGTGCTGCTCGGCACGGTGACGGTGGACACCTCGGAGATCCTCTCGCGCCTCCTCAAGGTGGCGAAGATCCCGCACGAGGTCTTGAACGCGAAGAACCACGCGCGCGAGGCCGAGATCGTGATGCTCGCCGGCCAGCCCGGCGCGGTGACGATCGCCACGAACATGGCCGGCCGCGGCACGGACATCAAGCTCGGCCCGGGCGTGGTGACCATCCCGCAGGAGGTCGTGAAGGGGCAGCTGAAGCTGGACGACAAGATGCCCGGTTCGCCGAAGACGATCCGCCAGCTCCTCGAGGAGCACCCGCAGGGCCTGCACGTGATCGGATCCGAACGCCACGAGTCGCGGCGCATCGACCGCCAGCTGCGCGGCCGCTGCTCGCGCCAGGGCGACCCCGGCAGCTCGCAGTTCTACATTTCGCTCGAAGACCCGCTCATGCGACTCTTCGGCTCGCAGCGCATCAGCGGCATCATGCAGCGCCTCGGCATGAAGGAAGGTGAGGTGATGGAGCACCGTTGGCTGAACAAGAGCGTGGAGACGGCCCAGCGGCGCGTGGAACAGCAGCATTTCGCGATCCGCAAGCGCACGCTCGAGTTCGACGACGTGATGAACAAGCAGCGCGCGATCGTGTACGACCTGCGCGGATCGATCCTCATGGGCACGCCCGAGGACGTGCACGGCACGGTCCTCGACGTGATGAACGACCTCGTCTTCGCGCAGTGCGAGCGCTTCCTGTGCGACCCGAAGGACGCGCAGGTGGGCGATTTCCTCCAGTGGCTCGGCGTCACGTTCCCCGTGACGGCCACGGAGGAGGAGCTCACGCCGCTCCTTGGCACGCCCGAGAAGTCCGCGGAACTCGTCTTCGGGCGCGTGAAGGAGGCGTACGAGTCGAAGTGCGCGAGCGAGGACCCGCGCGTGCTGCCCTCCATGGAGCGCGGCATGTTCCTGCAGTGCATCGACCGCGAGTGGCAGGATTACCTGCGCGCGATGGACGATCTCCGCCACAGCGTGAACCTCCGTTCGTACGGCCAGCGCGACCCGCTTGTCGAGTACAAGCGCGAGGCGTTCAACATGTTCGAGAACCTCATGCTCACGATCAAGACGTCCGTGGCGAACAGCGAATTCCGCGTCACGTCCGCGCAGAACGTGCGGCGGATGCTCTCGGTCGTGCAGCCGCAGATGCGCACGAACGGGGACGCGTTCGACGGCGCGCAGCCCGAGGCCGCGCCGGCCCCGGCGGCGTCGGCGGGCGACGAGCCGAAGAGCACGCAGGACGTGTTTGCGTCCATGATGAGCCAGGTCGCCGGGCGTCCCGTGCGCGCCGTGCCCGTGCGGCGCCCGCCGCCCCCTGGCGCACCAGCCGCCGGCGCGCCGGCCGTTGGGCGCAATGACCCATGTCCGTGCGGAAGCGGGAAAAAGTACAAAAAATGTTGCGGGCGAGGTCAGATATGAGACCTCGGTCCGCCTAACCTGATGTCAGGCGGCGCATGCCGCGTCGCAGACGCTACAAGGAGAACAAACCATGAACAAGATGATTAAAACGTTTCTGATCGTGCTGATGGCCGCGACGACCACCACGGCGTTCGCGCACCACCACCACCACCACCATGGCACGGGTTTCGCCATCGGCGCCGGCATCCTTGGTGCAGGTCTCCTCGCCTCGACGATCTATGACGCCGCGCATCCCCGGCCGTACGTGGCTCCGGCCCCTGTGGTCGTCACGCCCGCGCCCGTCGTCGTGGCCCCGCAGCCGCAGGTCGTCGTGCAGACGCCGCCGCCCGTCGTCGCCACCGGCCACTACGAGACGCGCGTGCAGAACGTGTGGGTGGAAGGCCGCTACGTCGACCAGACGACGCCTCAGGGTGCCGTCGTGCGCACCTGGCAGCCCGGCCATTACGAGCAGCAGCAGACGCAGGTCTGGGTCACGCCCTGACCTGTCCCAGGGGGAGGATGGATTTGGCAAGCGAATTCCTCGTATTCGACCATGTGACGAAACGTTTCGGCGCGCTCACGGCGGTCGACGACGTTTCGTTCTCCATCAAGAAGGGCGAGTTCTTCTCCCTTCTCGGCCCGTCGGGCTGCGGCAAGACGACCTTGCTGCGGATGCTCGGCGGGTTCGAGCGCCCTGATTCCGGCCGCATCTGGCTGGACGGAAAGGACATCACGGACGCGCCGCCGAACATCCGGCGCGTCCACACCGTCTTCCAGAACTACGCGCTGTTCCCCACGATGACGATCTGGGACAACATCGCGTTCTCGCTTCGGCTCGCGAAGAAGCCGAAGGCGGAGATCGAGGAAAGCGTGGACGCCATGCTGGAGATGATCCGGATGGGGGACCACGCCTGGAAGTACCCGAGCCAGCTTTCCGGCGGCCAGAAGCAGCGCGTCGCCATCGCGCGCGCGCTGGTGGACCGTCCGCAGGTGCTCCTCCTCGACGAGCCGCTCGCCGCGCTCGACCTCAAGCTCCGCCAGCACATGCTTCTCGAGCTCGACACGATCCACGACCAGGTCGGGATCACGTTCATGTACGTGACGCACGACCAGGGCGAGGCCATGTCGCTCTCCGACCGCATCGCCGTGATGAACAGCGGCCGTGTGGAGCAGCTCGACACGCCGGCGAAAATCTACGAGGCGCCCGTCAGCTCGTTCGTGGCGGCCTTCATCGGCGACACGAACTTCTTCGAGGGAACGATCGTCGCCACAGACGGCGACTACTGCACGATCCAGGTCCCCGGTTTCGCCGCCATCTGCGCGTACAACGACAAGAAGCTCGACGTCGGCCAGAAGGTGCACCTCTCCGTGCGGCCCGAGAAGATCCGCGTGACCCTGACGCCCCCGCCGCCCGAAAAGGGCGCGCGCATCAACGTGTTCCAAAGCCAGGTCACGGACGTCATCTACCAGGGCGTGTACACGAAGTACTGGCTGAAGAGCGGCGACCGCAGCGTCTCGGCCCTCAAGCCGCACTCCCGCTTCCTGCTCGACCAGGAGACCATCACCTGGAACGACAACGCCTACTGCTGGTGGCATCCGGACGACGGGTACATGGTGGAGAACTTCTCCGCGCTCGACGAGTCGCTCGTCCAGACGACGCCTTCCGCCGCGCCGAAGGGGGCCGTCTCGTGAGTTCGTTCCGCGAGAAGTGGGCCGAATGGGGCGTCACGCTGCCCTCGCTGGCGTGGCTGGCCCTCTTCTTCGTGGTGCCCACGGTCATCGTGTTCGGCATCGCGTTCCACGCGCCGAGCGCGGACGGCGGGTACTCCTCTGGCTTCACGATGGAGACGTGGCACGCGGTCGTACGCACGCCCTACAAGGAGATCGTGTGGCGCACGATCTGGATTTCGGCGGCCACCACGTTCCTCTGCATCGTCCTCTCCCTCCCGTGCGCCTACGCGATCGCGCGCATGAAGGCGAAATGGCGTGCCATCGTGGCGGGGCTGATCATGCTCCCGTTCTGGACGAGCTTCATCGTGCGCGTGTTCGCCTGGCGCACGCTCCTGAACCCCGACGGGTTCCTCCAGCACCTGCTCGTGTCCCTCGGCCTCTGCACGCCGGAGACGATGCTCAACTACAACTCCGGCGCGATCCTCGTGGTGAGCGTCTACTCCTTCCTGCCGTTCGCGATCATGCCGATCTACACGGCGGCGGAGAAGTTCGACTTCTCCCTCCTGGAGGCCGCGCGCGACCTCGGCGCGCGCAGCTTCTTCGCGTTCCGCAAGATATTCCTCCCCGGCGTCCGCCGCGGCGTGGTGAGCGCGGCGCTCATGGTGTTCATCCCCGCCATCGGATCCTACGTGATCCCCGACCTCGTGGGCGGACGCGATTCCGAGCTCATCGGCAACAAGATCTACCAGCGCACGTTCCCCGACCGGAACCTGCCGCACGCCTCGGCGCTCGCGGCGGTGATGGGCTTCTCCGTGCTCGTGCCGCTCGCGTGCGTGGCGTGGTGGTTCAAGCGGCAGGACGCGCGCGAGGCCAAGCGCCTCGCCGAGGCGACCGCGCGCAAGCTCTCGGGAGGCGCCGCATGAAGCACTCGCGTTTTGCCGGAATCGTCCTCCTGCTCGTGATGCTTTTTCTCTACCTGCCCATCGTGGTGCTGGTGGCGAACAGCTTCAACCTCTCGCGTTACGGCGGCGAGTGGGCCGGTTTCACGTTCGACTGGTACGTGAAGCTGTTTACGCAGAACCAGCCGATCTGGGAGGCGTTCGAACGCTCGCTCCTGATCGCCGCGACGGCCACGGTCGCCTCGTGCGTGCTCGGCACCACGGCCGCGCTCGCCCTGCACCGGTGGAAGGACCGGCTCCAGACCGTCCACTACGGCCTTATCTACACCCCGCTCGTGATGCCGGAGATCCTCATGGGCATCTCGCTGCTCATGATGTTCACGGCGATCGGCCTCGGCTGCGGCCTCTTCACGATCTGGATCGCGCACACCACGTTCTGCGTGTCGTACGTGACGATGACGGTGCTCGCGCGCCTGCAGGACTTCGACGACCGCGTGATCGAGGCCGCCTACGACCTCGGCGCCTCGCCGCTCTACGCGTTCTTCAAGGTGGAGCTGCCCATCCTCCTCCCCGGAATCGTGGCCGGCGGGCTCCTCGCGTTCACGCTTTCGATCGACGACTTCGTGATCACGTTCTTCGTGACCGGACCCGGCGCGGACACGCTTCCGCTCAAGATCTACTCGATGATCAAGCACTCGCGGCAGATGCCGGTGATCAACTCGCTCTCCACGCTGATGCTCGTGTTCACCTGCGTGCTGGTGGCCGCCTCGCGCCTCGTCGCGAACCGCCGCCATCGCCGTCCCGCGGCGGCGAAGGCGCTGAAATGACATCTTCTGCCGGAGGCCCGCAGGGGGTTTTCGGACAATCAACAAACCGAAAGAAAGGCAAGAGAAATGAAGAACCTGAAATCCCTGATGGGCGCCGCCGCGGTGTGCGGAATCCTCGCGGGCTGCGGCCCGGCGAAGGAGGACAACAACTGCAAGGTGGTGGTGGACACCTTCGACTCGAACGAGGCCATGTACGCGAAGCTCCAGGCCGGTTCCACGGGCTACGACATCATCATGCCGACATCCTACCAGATCCCGCTCATGGCGAAGAACAAGATGATCCAGAAACTCGACCACGCGAAGATCCCCAACTTCAAGAAGAACTTCGACAAGGGCTACACCTCGAGCACCATCGACCCGTCCTTCACGTACGGCGTGCCGTACGCCGTCACCTACACGGGCCTCGCCTACCGCAAGGACAAGGTCGGCAACGCGCCGGTGGACAGCTGGAAAGTGTTCGAGACGGCCGCCCTCAAGGGCCGCATGTCCCTCCTCAGCGACATGCGCGAGACGATTGGCGGCGCTCTCAAGTGCCTCGGCTATTCTCTCAACTCCACGAGCGCGGAGGAGATCAACAAGGCCGCCGACGTGGTGATCGGCTGGAAGAAGAACATCGCCAAGTTCGACAACGAGCAGTACAAGACGGCCGTGGCCTCCGGCGAG
>ONRL01000082.1 GCA_900320225.1 uncultured Lentisphaerota bacterium | reverse complement strand
GCCTTCTTGATCTTGTTGATGTCGAAGTCGAAGCCGAAGTCGGGATCGCCGTCGAGGCAGTGCCACATCGTGATGATGTCGGGCTGGCAGGTGCCGCCGCTCATCGGGGCCATCGAGAGGTCGAGGCCGTCCGCGCCGCCGCGCAGGGCGGCGAGGTAGCAGGCGACGCCGTTGCCGGCCGTCTCGTGCGAGTGGAACTGGATGTGCACCTTGTCGCCCAGGAGCTGGCGGGCGAGCTTCATCGTGTTGTAGACGGTCGTGGGCGTGGAGGTTCCGGAGGCGTCCTTGAACGCGACGCGGTCGAACGGGATGCCGGCGTCCATGATCATGCGCAGGCGGTCGCGGTAGAACTCCGGCGTGTGCGTGCCCTTGTTGTCGATGCCGGGGGGAAGGCCCATCATCGTCACCACCACCTCGTGGTTCAGGCCCGCGTCGTGGATGCACTGGCCGGACCACTTGAGGTTGTTCACGTCGTTGAGCGCGTCGAAGTTGCGGATCGAGCTCATGCCGTGCTTCTTGAACATCTGCGCGTGCAGCTTGATCATGTCGCTCGACTGGCTCTCGAGGCCCACCACGTTCACGCCGCGGGAGAGGGTCTGGAGATCGGCTTCGGGCGCAGCCTTGCGGAACGCGTCCATCACGTCGAACGCGTCCTCCTGGCAGTAGAAGTAGCAGCTCTGGAAGCGCGCGCCGCCGCCGGCCTCGAACCAGCGGACGCCCGCGGCGTAGGCCTCCTCCACGCACGGGAGGAAATCCTTGGAGAGAACGCGCGCGCCGATGACGCTCTGGAAGCCGTCGCGGAACGCGGTGAGCATGAACTTGACGTTTTTCTTTGCCATGATTATTCCTTTGTTAAATCGTTGTCACCCCAGCGCCACGGCGATGGCGAGCGCGACGTTGGCGTCGTCGTCCGAAGCCTTCACCTTCGCGGGCGCCTTTTTCGGCGCGTCCTGCGGGAGAATTCCGTCAAACCGCGCGACGAAAGCGGAGGCGTACTTCGCCACGAAAATCAGCACGGTCAAGAAGAGATATACGATGCCCATGCCGGCAACCATCAGCACGAGGCCCTGTCCTATCACTGCCATATTATTCTTTTCCTCTCGGGTGAAAAACGGGAATGGAGTATACCAAAACCGGGCGGGAAATTCAATTGGGAATTCGTGGTTCGTGGTTCGCGCAAAAAACAAACAGCAGCCAGTGGGGACTGGCTGCTGGTTGCTGGTCGATTCCGCGAGGCGGGCTTACGCCTTCTTCGCGATCTCGACGATCTGCTTGAAGCCCTCGGGGTCGCGGATCGCGATTTCGCTGAGCATCTTGCGGTTGATCGTGACGTTGGCCTTGATGAGGCCCGCCATGAAGGCGCTGTAGCTCATGCCCTCGGCACGCGTGGCGGCGTTGATGCGGGCGATCCAGAGCTGACGGAAGTCGCGCTTCTTGAGCTTGCGGTGGATCGTCGCCAGACGCCGGGCGCGGTCGACGGCCTCGGTCGCGGTGCGGAAGGTCTTGGAACGATGGCCGCGGAATCCCTTCGCCAGTTCAAGGCGCTTGCGGCGACGTTCGCGGGAAGCAGGTGCGTTGGTTGCTCTTGACATGGTTCATTCCTCCTTAGGCGTACGGCTGCATGCGGTGCATGGTCTTCTCGACCGATACGTCAGTGACGGTTCTGCCACGGAGATTGCGCTTGCGTCCGCGGCTCTTGTAGCCGTTCAGGTGGGCCTTGCCACCCTGGGAACGCATGACCTTTCCCGTAGCCGACATTTTCATGCGCTTCGTGGCGCACTTCTTCGTTTTCATCTTAGGCATTTGTGTGTCCTTTTTGTTGCTTCCTTACCGGCCAGGCAGTCGGTTACGGCCTGGTCCAGACGGAAAATTGGCGGATAGTATATCAGATTCTTCCCAATCCGTCAAATCGCCGACGGTCGCGCAGGAGCGCAACCCTCCCGTTGCCATTACGCCTTCGGCGCGGCAGGGGTAGCCGGGGCGGCGGGGCGCGGGGGAACCTTGAACTCCTCCGGCTTGAAGCGGTAGACCTCGCCGCGGTCCGCCGAGACGTTCGCCGCCAAGACGGCGACCGCGCTCTCGTAGGCGAGCTCGCAGGGGCAGTTGAGGGGCGTGCCGTGGCGGCAGGCCGCGAAGAAGTTCTCGAGATGCGGCATGTGCGCCGGCTTGTTCATCGTCACGGCGAGGGCGTTGCCGTTCGCCTGCGCGGAGATGCGCGTGTCCACGGCGATGTCCTTCGTGACCTCCTTCTTGATCTTGTCGCCTTCGCTCGGCAGGATCCAGCCCTTGTCGATGAACTTCTGCCAGTCGGCGTCGGAGAGGCCGCCCTGGCGCAGCTCGCGCTGCACGGTGTTGCCGCGCGCGGAGATCTCCGCGATCGTGAGGGAGGCGTTCACGCCCATGAACTGCTCGTAGAAGCCGCCGCGGGCGTTGGAGGAGATCACCTGGTAGATGGCCTCGTTCTTCGTGCCGTCGGGCATCTTGAACTCGTAGATGCAGTACATGCGGTCGTACGCCATGCGCGGCGGGTTGAACGCGTCCTTCCCGCCCACGGCGCGCACGCTCGACGGCGGCACGCCCCACGCCCAGATGAAGAGGTCGATCTGGTGCGAGCCGAGGTCCACCATCGACCCGCCGCCGTACTTGTAGAACCAGCGCCAGTTGAGGTACTGCTCGGCGTTCTCGTAGCCGTACTTCGTGAGGATCTCCTGCTTGGGCGGACGCTTCACGCTGAAGAACGGCGCGAGCGTGCGGTTCCACTGCGCGTAGGCCGTCGTCACGCGACCGAGCACGTGCGGCACGATGTTCTCGAAGCAGTGGCGGTAACGCGGGTTCGAGCGGCGCTGGTGGCCGATCTGCAGGAGCTTGCCCGTCTCCTTCTGCACGCGGCACATCTCGGCGGCGAGCTCGAGGCGGTTGGACATCTCCTTCTCGCAGTACACGTGCTTGCCGGCGCGGAGACAGGCGCACGTGTGCTCGCAGTGCATCCAGTCCGGCGTCGCGATCACCACGGCGTCGATGTTCTTGTCTTCCTTCGCAAGCATCTCGCGGTAGTCCTCGTACGTCTCCACGGACATGCCGTAGGACTTGAAGAACTGCTTCGCCTGCTGGCACTGGAACTTCCAGATGTCGCACACGGCGCGCACGCGCACGCCGGGGATGCGCACGAGCGATGCCGACAACACGCGCGCCTCGGCACCGAAGCCGATGAGCGCCACGTTGATCTGATCGTCCTTCGGGCCAATGGTGCCCTCCTCCGCGTGGAGGATGTTGAAGCTCGGCAGGAAGGCGCCGACGGCGGCGGCTCCCTTCACGAAATTGCGACGGTTCAAGCTGAATTCCATCTTCTTTCCTTCATGTTTTCGGGTCGCGCTATTTTACCAAAACCGACACGCCTGCGCAAGTCAGACCCGCAAACCAAATTATGGTGACCAAACTACCAAGGATGCGTGAGGGAAGTATGCCGATGTGCCTACAGGCGCAAAGGAAATGAACCCCACGCACACTACGCCTGCAGGGCGTCCGCTCCTCGCAGCCAACCCTGCAGGCTTATTCTTCTTCTACTGACTTACTTCTGGTCTGCCGCAAGACGGAAGCCACAACGGTATTTCGCGTCCAAGGCACTCATACCGCTCGGATTATTAGCCGTTACAGCACAGTCTCTGGCATCACTGCGCGCACCACCACCAAGCGGCCGATAAAAGCGGCCCCCATAGCATAACTCGTATACATTTCCGTGCATGTCATAGAGGCCAAAGGCGTTTGGCGTTAGTTGCCCTATGGGGTGAGGAACTCCACCACTATTCACATCGAACCACGCGACCTTATCAAGTGTATCTTTTTCTATCTTGGTGCCATTTGCAAGACGACAGTATTTCTTCCTCCCTCCAGCAAGGCAAGCAAATTTCCATTCGTCCTCCGTGGGAAGACGAAATCTCAGTCCCGATGCCTTCACGTCCGGCATAGCATTCAACTTATCGAGGAAAACTTTACAGTCATCTAAGTTAACGCCTCCTACAGGATATTCGTCACCAGAAAATTCCGACATTCCACTTCTACCATGATCATCCCCAGCACGTGCCCCCCTACGAGGCGAAGTTCCTTGAGTTGAGGATTTTCGGGTGTCATCCATAATAGTATACCATTGCTTCTGCGTTACTTCGTATTTTCCCATCTTGAAGTTTTTACCAGGAATGGCAATCATTTCCTCGATGATTCCTTCGACGACTTCTTTCTGTTTTTTAAGGGCAGCTTCCATTTCCTCTCTTTCTTTCCGAGCAGCCTCTTCCGCGACACGTGCAATCGCCTCCGTTTCCGCTTTCCTATCCGCCGCTCTATCCGCTTCAGTCGAGGCTACCAGGCGGAAGCCGACATACTCGTAGCGAAGGCCATCGTCAGCACGGTTTCTATCGGAAACCTTGTATTTCGTATCTTGGTAGTCGAAACTACCACCCCTGGTCACATGATATGAAGATCCTTGCTCCCAGGGTTCCTCACACCACTCACTCACGTTTCCATGCATATCATAAAGTCCATAACCATTAGGCACTTTCTGACCAACAGGATGTGTTTTGCTTCCACTATTACCACCAAGAATACCAAAGCCATACCACGCCACCTTACCTAGCGTATCTTTCGTCACTTCGGTGCCATCTGCAAGTTGACAGTATTCGCCCGTACCGCCAGCACGACAAGCATATTCCCATTCAACCTCCGTTGGAAGGCGATATATCAAGCCACTTGCTTTCACTTCCGGTAAGGCATTCAACTTTTCAAGAAACCTCTTGCAATCAATCCAGCGAACACGCTCAACTGGTTTGTTGAATCCTTTAAACTTAGACGGATTGGTCCCCATGACAGCACCCCATTGCTCCTGTGTAACCTCGTATTTTCCAATCTTGAATCTCCTCCCGGCGATGGCAACCATATTCGTAATGATGCTTTGTATAGCATCTTTTACCACATCACGGTCAGTCTGCATGGCTTCTTTCGTTGCAATCGCTTCCTGCGATGCAACTTGATCATGTTGAATGAGTAGCCCCTTGCTATCCAATGTAACAATAACGCCGTCAATTGTCTTACGTTCATACGTTCGATCTTCTGCGAACCTATTGTATTTCATATCCCCTACTTGGTTTACAACGGCTTGGGCAAGTTCGTCAAGTGTACTCCCACTCCGTGTAATCCGGCGTACCCCCTTAAGGGACATCCAAATACGACTGACAGCTCTTCCTGTTATGGCATCAACACTAAATTCGTATCCTCCCTTCAGTTTATAATACTTTGCGAGTACAACCGCATCATATGGTGACATTCCCGTAAAGAACCCATAAAAGTTGACATTGCCATCCTCCTCTGCAGATTTTTTCGCCAAGGCGAGAATCCTCTTGATGCGGTCAGGAACTGATCCTTGTGCCTTTTCTTCATATGAACTATTCACTGCGACAGACGCCCCGTCAACGGGTTTTCGGTCATCGGACTGCTTCGCGTATGCCCCGCACACGCCCACCACGGCAAGCGCCGTAACTATGCCGCACTTCCTAATCTTAGTCATCGTACTTTTCCTCCCGCGCCATTGCTTAACAAAGGCACGACACCCTCGGCGCAGAAAAGAAGCGTGGCGTGCCTTACTTTCTCATGTCTAGTGTGAGGCATCGCCAAACGCCCTTAAGAAACATGATGAGAAGACACGCCACGTGGGATTAGCCCACGCAGCGCAACCCTCGTATCGTGCCTCTTAATTTAACTTTGGCGAAGTTTCACACTAAGCATACGATACGCTGTTGCGTACGTTGCCGGAGTCCTTTCGGGATTTCCCGGCTCCTCGGTTCTGGCTCTTGAACGGGCGAGACGCCCGTTCTCCCAGTATTCTGAGGTTCTGCCCTTGCCTTGGGGGACAACGCCGCCAAGATGGCGGCTCTCCATACGGCCGCAACACGTTGCGACCCTCCCTTGGCTTCGGGCCGGTAGCGGGTCATTCTTCGCTTCGCAATCGCGTCACGAAAAAACATGCCCGCCGATGTCAAAGATCAATTCAAGCACCCTCCTTAAAGGGATTCACCGCCTTCATTCCACAGTAAATCTGACCGTCATTGAGATTTTCTGAGATGAATTCGTCACAGCCGTTCTCCGATGCGGAGACAAGCAAAAGCGAATCATAGAACTGAAGCCATACCGCTTCATCACATCCAACGCCTTCTCGGTTGCATCGGCGGACACCGGGAGGACAGGCAAGGCGCGAAACATCTTGAGATACGCCTTAATCTCCTCAACTGTAAGTCCAAGCTTGCGGTACGCAACACTTGAAAACTCATTCAACACCTGAACGTTGATTCTGCATCCGCCGGACATGACCGCCGTTGATATCACCTTCCCGGCAACGGACCGCTTCGCCTTGTCCTTTGAATCCGCTGCATATATGAAAACGTTGGAGTCGATGAATTTCATGCAAACACCGTCTCTGGTTCGTATGCATCGGCACGATTGAATTTGTACGGCTCGTCATTACGGCTCTCGGTCTGATCCAAAAGCGCATTGAACTGCTCTTCCCATGCGGAGGCATCCGCCTTGTGCTTGCGCGACTGCTCTGCAAGGTACCTCTCGACGCTCAGGCAAAGAAGGTCGCGGAACGAACATCCGCTCAGCTCCGCATATTCATTTGCCCGCTGTACCATGGCAGCCGGCATATCTATCATCACGCTCATCTTCTTTCCTCGCTTTTGAGGGGCAAGACGAGGCTAGTATACCCCATTCCCGCGCCGGTTTCAAGCGGGAAATGCGATTTTCAGGTCACCGCGCGTCGCCGGTCACCTCGTCCTGGTCCACGCAGATGAAGTGCTCGGTGTAGCCCGGCACGACCTTGCCGCCGTTCACCATCACCGCCGTGCCCTTCGCGCCGCCCGGCAGGGAGGGCTGCTTCGCGACGTAGCGCAGGAACGCGCCGTCCGTGGAGTAGCTGTTGCCGAACGCGGCCACGGCCACGCCGTGCGGGCGCGCCAGCACGAGTTCGCGCACGAGTTCGACCTTCCCCTCGCCCATCGGCAGCGGATAGAGGATCTGCGTGGTCACGTAGCCCGCCGAGAGATGCACGCGGATGCCGCGCAGGCGCTCGCGCGGAAGCGGCAGCGTGGCGGCCGCGTTCGCGACGAACAGCTCGGGGCTCGCCGAGACCACGTAGTTCTCCACGCCCGCCTTCTCGAGCGCGTGCAGCATCGCGATCGACGAGGCGAAATACCACTTCCTGTACACGTGGTCGTACTCGCGCACGCAGAACGCGTCGAGGTCCGCCACGCGCGTCCCAGCGTAGATCTGCGCGTTGAACGGCCAGGAGATCCAGCGCCCCATCTCGTTGAGGCGCGGGTAGTCCACCTCGCTGTAGCGCTTCCAGCCGTCCTCGGGACGGTAGACGAAGGAGAACCCCTCCTCGATCGTGCGCTGGATCAACCCCTTGAAACGCTGCTCGCCCTTCTCGACGAGTCCTTCCGACACGTCGCCCTTGATGATCGTGCCGTCGAAGTCCCAGAACGCCATCGGCACGGCGGTCGGATCGGCGGCCTTGATCCGCTGGACGTTTTCAAGGATCTGCTTGATGATCGGCTCCGCGTGCCGCTCGGCGGCGAACGCCGCCGAGCCGGCAAGGGCGAGAAGGACGAGGAGGGATATTCTGCGCATGGGAACTTCCACCGCCTTACTTCACGCGGCCCGTGTAGGCCTTCTCGGCGGACGTGTCGAGCGTCGTCTTGAAGAACTGGTCAGCCGCCTTCGCGCGCGCGACGTCCCAGGGACGCGGCCCGCCCGTGAGCTGCACCGCCCAGAGCTTGAGCTGCTTCTTGTGCCAGTTGACCATGCAGTTCGTGCCCCACGCGCCGCCATGTCCGAACCAGGCGTCTTCGCCGTCCTCCTCAGGCGCCGAGAGGCCGAGCGAGTAGCCGCCCAGGCCCTTCGGGCGCGTGGACACGGCGAGGATCGACTTGACCGTCTCCTCCTTGAGGATGCGCACGCCGTTCTCGCCCACGCCGAGGTTCATCAGCATCTTGTAGAACTTGAGCTGGTCGTTCGCCGTGGTCCAGAGGCCCGCGCCGGCCGACGGAAACACGTGGCCGTCGTTGTAGGGGCGCTGCTGCATGCTCGCCTCGCGCTGGTACTTCGCCGGCGCGTCCTTCTGGCAGGTGTACATCTCCACCTGGTGCGCAAGCTGCGCGTCGGTCGGCCAGAACCAGGAATCCTTCATGCCGAGCGGGTCCAGGACGCGCTTCTTGAGGAAGTTCTCCCACTTCTCGCCCGTGACCACCTCGACCACGGCCGCGCCGATGTCGATGCCCGTGTTGGAGTACTGCACCTTGGTGCCGGGCTCGAAGAGGATCGGGCACGCCGCCGCGATCGCGGCCGTCTGGCGGAGCGGCGCGCCGCCGGACCACCCGCCGCCCTTGATGTTGCCCTGCTTGGCGGGGATTTCGAACGGGAAGCCGCCCGTGTGGTTCAGCACCATCCGCACGGTGAGGACGTTCTTCGCCTTCGTGAGCGTGCGCACGCCGTCCTTCTCGGACGTCTTCACCCAGAGCGTGCCGAACTCGGGCAGGTACTTCGAGACGGGGTCGTCAAGGTTGAGCTTGCCCTCCTCCACGAGGATCGCAATCGTCACGCCGCAGAAGCCCTTCGTCTGCGAGCACTGCATGTACGGGTCGTCCATCTTGATCGGACGCTTCGCGGCCACGTCGGCGTAGCCCACGCACGCCACTTCCTGCTTGCCGTTCTGGTAGAACACGCTGATGGCGCCCGGCAGCTCGCCGCTCTCGACGTATGGCTTGAGCGCGTCGGCGGCGAAATGCGTGCCGGAGCACACGGGCTCCGCCGCGAAGCCCGCAAACGCAAGTGCCATTGTTAAGAACATTGATTTAAGTTTCATTTCTTATTCTCCTCACTTTCGGGGTTGTAGTTTTGTCGTCGAAATTTTAGCCACATAGAACACAAAGAACACATAACCTCAATGTTCGAATCGACTCCTGTTCCTTTGTGATCTTTGTGTTCTTTGTGGCAAAGAAACTTCTCATCCTCATGTCTTCTTCGTCACGGTCTGGCCGTCCTTGGAGTCCTTCACGGTCCAGCCGGCGGCGGCGATTGCGTCGCGCAGGCGGTCCGACTCGGCCCAGTTCTTCGCGGCGCGCGCGGCGGCGCGGGCGTCGAGGAGCGCCTGCACCTCGGCGGGCACCTCGGCCTTCGCGGCCTTGCCGAAGAAGATCACGCCGAGCACGGTGTCCATCTTCTGGAAGACTTCCAGCACGTCCTTCGAGCACGTGCCGGAGGCGTTCGTCTCGCGGACGAGCTCGAACAGCGCGGCGAACGCCTTCGGGATGTTGAGGTCGTCGTTGACGGCCGCCGTGAAGGCGTCGAGCGCCTCCTGCGCGAACGCGGGCGCCGGCTCGTCCTTCGCGCGCGCCGCGAGCGCGTCCACGCAGCGGTCGATGCGCTCAAGTGACTTGCGCGCGTCTTCGAGGGCGCTGAACGCGAAGTTGAGGCCCTGGCGGTAGTGCGCGTTCACGAGCACGTAGCGGATCTCGCGCCCCGTCCAGCCCTTGTCGAGCAGGTCGCGCAGCGTGAAGAAGTTGCCGAGGCTCTTGGACATCTTCTCGCCGTTCACGCGCAGGTGGGCGCAGTGCCGTCTTCACGAACTCCTTGCCCGTGGCGGCCTCCGCCTGGGCGATCTCGTTCTCGTGGTGCGGGAAGAGGTTGTCGATGCCGCCCGTGTGCAGGTCGAACGTCTCGCCGAGGTACTTCATGGACATCGCGGAGCACTCGATGTGCCAGCCGGGGCGTCCGCGCCCCCAGGGCGAGTCCCAGCCCACGGGGCCGTCGCTCTCCTCCCACGCCTTCCAGAGCGCGAAGTCGCCCACGTTCTCCTTGTCGTACTCGTCGGCCGCGCAGCGCGCGCCCGTGCGCTGGTGGTCGAAGTCGATGTGCGCGAGCTTGCCGTAGCCGGGGAACTTCGTGACGGCGAAGTACACGCTGCCGTCGTCGCTCTTGTAGGCGACGCCCTTCTCGACGAGCTTCTCGACGAGCGCGATCATCTCGGGGATGTGGTCGGTGGCGGCGGGGTAGACCTCGGCCGGCTGGATGTTGAGCACCTTCAGGTCGGCGAAGAACGCGTCCTTGTACGTCTTCGTGTAGTCGGTGAGCGCCACGCCGGCGGCGTTCGCGCCGCGGATCGTCTTGTCGTCCACGTCGGTGAGGTTCATCACCTGCTTCACCTTCATGCCGTTGAACTGGATCACGCGGCGGAGGATGTCCTCGAAGGTGTACGCGCGGAAGTTGCCGATGTGCGCGAAGTTGTAGACCGTGGGCCCGCACGTGTAGAGGCGGATCGTGTTGTCCGCGAGCGGCTCGAGAGGCTCGGTGCGACGCGTGAGGGAATTGAATACTTGCATGGACATTGTTTTTTCCTTAGTCGATGAAAAGCATGCTCCAGAGCGACGAGGTGCCGCGCAGCTCGTCGCGGGAGACTCGGATGAAGAAGAGGTCGTTGTTGCCGACGCGCCAGCTCATGAAGCCGAGGCCGTCGCCGCGCACGCGCCGGAGCAGGCGCGCGGCCATGCGCATCTTCGCGCTCTCCATCGGCATGAGCGTGTCCGCGACCTTCGGCAGGTAGAGACGGAGCACCGTCGTGGGCGAACAGAACATCACGTTGGAGAGTCCCGGCTTGTTCGCCTCGGGCAGAAGCTTCATCAGGCGCACGCGCGGGGGGCCGCCGCCCGGCACGTCCGCCGAGGCGTTGAGCGAGTAGTAGTTCACCCCGGGCGCGCGCGTGAACGCGATCGACTTGCGGATGAAGTTCGCGATCGCGGGGTCGAACATCGCGAAGATGTCCGCCGACCCGAGGTCGCCCGGCGTGGACGTGGCGCCGAAGAGCGGCGCGGACGTGGGGATTCCCGGAAACGACATCGCAGCGGGCGGCAAGGCCGGGCGGCGCGCGTCGTTGAGGCGCACGCTGCCGCTGAGCTCAAGGCCCTTCGGCGTCATGCGCACCACGATCGTGCCGCCGGAGAAGGCGTCCGACTGGAACAGCGCGCGCGCGCCGGACGGCCCCATCTGGATGAACGCAAGGTCGCCGCCGAGCGGACGGCGCAGCGCGCCCGCGGCCGCCGCGGGCGTGTTCGCGGCGATCGCCGCCGACGGTCCCAGCGCGGCCCACTTGCCGTCCGGCGTGAAAAACGCATACAGCGTGCGCCGCGAATGGCGCCCGGCCGGAATGCGCAGCGCGCCGTTCTTCTGCGGCACGGCGTCGGGGTGCTTCGCGAGGAACGCGGCCTTCGTGATCGTCGCGGGGTAGAGCACGGACCACATCTTCGCGCGGTCGAACTCGTCCGCGCTGGGCTTGCGCCCTCGGCCGTTGAGGCGCTGAATCAACTGGGCGAGCCGGGCCGCATCGACGTAGCACACCGCGACGCCCGGCGCCCCTGCGCGCATCGGGCCGAAGAGCTTCGCCGCCCCTTGGTTCCGGATGGCGGAGGGGACGAGCTGCGTGAGAACCGGATCGGTCGTTCCCTTCCCCAGCGACGCCACGTGGTTCGCAATCGTCGGCAAATCCGCAAACGTGACCGTGCAGGCAGGACGAATCTCCGCACGGACGCACCAGACGCCCAGTGCGGCAAGGCAAACAACGACAAAATGTTTTTTCATTGCCGTCAAGTATACCACATCCGCCTGAAATAGGCTAGAGATTCGCGAAGGGATTGCACACGAAACCGGATGATGGGCGCGGCCGGTCACCGTTCCGTCTCGAGGCGGCGTAACCCGGCCCCGCACCCGGCCGCGCGGGAGCGCGGCCCTCCCCGCGCGGCTTCGTGCGGGCGGAAAGCGAAATGCGGTTGCGCGCCTTGTCCACGCCGATCACGCGCACCTTGATCTTGTCGCCCGTCTTCACGACCTCGGAGGGGTCCGACACGAAGCGGTCGGCGAGCTCCGAGACGTGCACGAGGCCGTCCTGGTGGATGCCGATGTCCACGAACGCGCCGAACGCCGTCACGTTCGTCACGATGCCCTCGAGCGTCATGCCCTCGCGCACGTCGTCGATGGTGGTCACGTCATCGCGAAACGCAGGCTTCTCGAACACGGCGCGCGGGTCGCGCCCGGGCTTCTTCAGCTCCTCCACGATGTCCTTGAGCGTAGGCAGGCCCACGTCCTCCGAGACGTACCGCTTGAGCTCGATCTGGCCCGCGAGCGCCGCGTTGCCCACGAGCTCGCCCACGCCCACGCCGAGGTCTTTCGCCATCTGCTCCACGAGCGCGTAGCGTTCCGGATGCACGGCGGAGGCGTCGAGCGGGTTCGCCGCGCCGCGGATGCGGAGGAAGCCCGCGCTCTGCTCAAATGCCTTCGGGCCGAGCCCCGTCACCTTCTTGAGGTCGCCGCGGCTCCTAAACGCGCCGTGCTCGTTGCGCCACTCGACGATGCGCTTCGCGAGCGACGCGCCGATGCCCGAGACGCGCGTGAGAAGCGGCGCGGACGCGGTGTTCAGCTCCACGCCCACCTTGTTCACGCAGCTCACGGTCACTTCGTCCAGCTTAGCCTCCAAGAGCGGCTGGAACACGTCGTGCTGGTACTGCCCCACGCCGATCGCCTTCGGCTCGATCTTCACGAGCTCGGCGAGCGGGTCCTGCAGGCGGCGCCCGATGGAGATCGCGCCGCGCACGGTGAGGTCGAGATCCGGGAACTCGTCGCGTGCCGTCTCGCTCGCGGAGTACACGCTCGCGCCAGCCTCGCTCACGCTCACCACCATCACGTCCTTCGCGCCGATCAGCTTCAGCACGCTCCGCGCGAACGCCTCCGTCTCGCGCCCGGCCGTGCCGTTGCCCACGGCGATCGCGTCGGGGTGGAACTTCTCCACGAGGCGCGCAAGGACCTCCTGCGCCTCGGCCGTGCGCTGCGCGGGGTAGATCACGGTGTTCACGAGGAACTTGCCCGTCTCGTCGAGCATCGCCACCTTGCAGCCGGTGCGGATGCCGGGGTCGATCGCGAGCACGCGCTTCTCGCCGAGCGGCGACGCGAGCAGGAGGTGGCGCAGGTTCTCCGCGAACACGTCCACGGCCGCGCGGTCGGCCTCCATCTTCTTCTCCGTCGCCACGTCGATCTCGCAGGACGGCGCGAGCAGGCGCTTGTAGGCGTCCGCGATCGCGAGGCGCAGCTGTTCGGACCCGCCGCGCCCGACAATCTCCTCGATGCGCGCGAGGACGGGTTCGGGATCCACCACGAACTTGCGCCACAGGACGCCCTCCTTCTGCCCGCGGCAGATGGCAAGGTAGCGGTGGCTGGGTATCTCGGCGATCGGCTCCTCGAAGTCGTAGTACTGCTCGAACTTCGTGGGCTGGGTCGGCTTGGGGGAGACGACCTCGCTCTTCACGACGGCCTTCTTCGCGAAGGTCTCGCGCACGAAACCGCGCACCTCCGCCATGTCGGCGATACGCTCCGCGAGGATGTCGCGCGCGCCCTGCAAATCCTCTGCTGATGCGGACTGGAAGTCCGCCGCTCCGAGATCGTTATTCCAAATCGCATCCGCCAGCGGCTCAAGCCCCTTCTCCTTCGCGATCATGGCGCGCGTGCGGCGCTTCGGCTTGTAGGGCTGGTAGAGGTCCTCGAGGGCGGCCTTCACCATGCAGGACTCGATCTTCTCGCGCAGCTCGTCCGTGAGTTTGCCCTGCTCGTCGATCGACTTGAGGATCGTCGCACGGCGGTCCTCCAGCTCGGCGTAGTAGGTGAGGCGCTCCTGTATCTTGGAGATCTGCACCTCGTCAAGGTTGCCGTGCACTTCCTTGCGGTAGCGGGCAATGAAGGGAATCGTATTACCTTCCTTCAGGAGCTTGGCGACTGCGGCCACCTGGCCGGCGGGGATGTTCAATTCGGCGCTGAGGCGCGGCAGCACCTTCGCCGTGTTCGTTTCTGCGTTCATGTTCTCTCTTCGTTCGTCACATCATGTCGGGAGCCGCAGCCGGCGTGGACGGCACAAGGCCCTCCAGTTCGGTTTGTTCCGGCGCGTCCTGCCCTTCGGAAGGCCTCGGCGGAGGCTCCGCCTTCTTCTTCGATTCCTTCTTGTTCACGGGCTTCTTCTCCGACTTCTTGGCATCGGGCTTTTTCGCCGCCTTCTTCGCGCCCGCCACGGCATCGCGCGCCTTCTTGATCTGGGAAATCGTGTCCTTCACGATCTCGGAGTCGGGTTGGATCTTGAGCGCCTTCTGCGCATGCTTCAACGCTTCGTCGTAACGCCCCGTGTAGAGCAGAACGATCGCCAAGTTGTTCAGGAAAACCGGCTCGTCGGGCTTCTGCTTCACGCACCGATGCAAGTGTTCGGCGGCCCGGTCCCATGCACGCTTCCCGAAATGGTCCATCCCGACCGCGAAGTTCGCGTAGGGGTCGGAGGGATTGATTTTCAGGATGGGGCCGGCATACTGCGCCGCCGCCGCATAGTCACCGCGCGCAATCGCCTGTTCCAGTTCTTCCCGCGGCGACGCCATGCGCAGGACGGGAGCCGTCGGCGCAGCAGGGCCGGGGGACGGGGCGTTCGTCGCCGCAGGTGGCTGGTCCGCAACCGAAACCGGCGCGTTTGTGGGCGCGGGGGGGATGGTCTCAACTTGAGCCGGCGCTTTGTTGGCGGCGGGGGGCGGCGGGGACGACTGGTCCGCAGCTTGCTTTTGTTCGGGCTTCTTGGCGTCCGCCGGGGACTTCTCCTTCGCTTTCTCGCGCGCTTCCTTGATCTGTTTGATCGTATCCTTCACCTCGGCGGACTCGGGGATGATCTCCAGCGCCTTGTGCGCCAACTTCAATCCCTCGTCATACCGCTCCGTGTACATGCAAATCATCGCGAGATTGTTCCACACGGCAGGTTCCTTCGGCTTCTTGATCAGGCACTTCCGCAGGAACTCCTCGGCCCGCGCCCACTGCTTCTGGGTATAGTAGCTCATGCCCACGCCGAAGTTCGCATTCGGGTCGTCGGGATCGCCTTGGAGAATCGGCTCGGCGAACCGGCGCGCCAGCGTGAAGTCCGCGCGCGCAAGGGCCATCTGCAGGCTCTCCCGCGGCGTCACGGAGCGCAGCGTCCGCTCGCGCGCCTTTTCCATATCGCGCAGAATGCGATTCAAAGAGGCGTTGTTGTGGTCGAGACGGTCGGAAAGGCTCACGTCCTTCATCGCCAGGTTCGTGTTGCCCGCGCGGTCCTCGCGCTCCGCGCGCATGCGCGCCAGACGAGAAATGCGCCACTGAACGAACAGGAACAGCTCGTTCGCGCGGACGCCCGCGCTCTTCGACGGACCGCCTTCCACATAAATGTCGAGGATGCGGTCGGCCAGTTCCGCAGCCGCCTCCACGCCGCGCTGGCGGTCCTCTTCCGACATGCCTGCGGGACGCGACAGCACGCCGCTGCACGGCGGCAGTTCCTTGCCGTCACGCTTCCACAACTCGAAGCCAAGCTGGACCGCCACTTCCGAGAGACGGTCGGGATGGTCGTGCATCCACGTGCGCAAAGCCATCGGCGCGCCAATCGAGAGCGCGATGCGGTCTTCCTGGTTCGTCACGCCGGCCGTGCGGATGTACTGCTCGCGCGGCGTATTTCCCGCCATCATCGAGAGCGCGCGAATGGGGCGCCCCTGGGCCGCCGCGTTCAGTTCCAGCCACGGATCAAACGAGCCGTCCGTGAAAATCCACTTCGCGTCTCCGCATTCCGTCAGTACCTCGCGCGCATAGTCATTCACGATCGAGAGCATGCGGCGCGTCTGCCCCTGGTGACGTCCCGGCACCACGGCGGCGAGCAACAGAAGCGGAACGGTCACGAGCACGATGCGCGCCCCCGCGCCCAACGGCTTGACGTCGGGTAAGTCCACTGGGGCCAGTCCCTCGTCCTCCTTCAGCTCCGCGAAACGCTGCATCGCGAGGCGTCGGTGGTCGCGGCAACAGATGTCCACCGCCATCACCGCGAGCGCGAAGACGACGGAGGCCGCCGAGAAGAGCATCAGCACGAGCAGGAAGTACGGCGAATTGATCGTCGCCTCGCGGCTCCACGTCCAGAACCAGAGAGGCGGCAATTCCGCCAACTGGGCGAAGGCGAACGCGCCCGCCACGAAAAAGACAGCGCCCATGTGATAGGGCAGGAACTGCTCCTCATCCACGGCCCGCGGCAGAAGGACGGCGGAAACGACGAACGGCAGTACGCCGATGCCAATTCCCAGTACCCATCCAAGCCCCGACGCCGCGTGGATGAACTTCGTCCACCAATGCGTCGCATAGAGAAGCGGCACGTCGGCGCCGATCTTGCCGAACACCTCCAGCCCGTTGAACGCAATAAAAGACGAACAGTTGATCGCCACGCCAATGACAAGCCCGATGGCATAGAGGAACGTGAGGTGCCATTTGGAACTCTGCTCGACGATGGGATTCAGAATCGGCGAGTTCGCCGCCATCGCGCCATGGCGCAGAGCGATCAGATAGACCCCCCACACGAGCGCGAGCAGGAAGAATCCCAGCGGCGTCTCGGCGGTGAGCAACCCGAGCAGGAACATCGAGAAGTAAAGCTGCCCCATGCCGCCGCTCATGAGGAATCCGAAGAAGAGCGTCAGTACAAGAACCGTCATGAAGAGGAGCAAGAGCGGCGACGTAAACGCCTGACCCGCGCGCCAGACCGGATCGGAACAGGCGAAGAACAACGCGCCGAGCACGGCGACGCCGCGCACGACGAAGAAACGCCGCCGGGCGAACTGCAGACGCACCTGAATCGTGACCGACAGAACCTGCCGCAAAAACAGATAGACGAGCCCTACCGTCACGCCGGCAATGGCGGGGCCGAGCACTTTCAGCAGGAAAGTTCCCGCGCCCACGCCCGCCACGGAATAAAGCCCTCGCGCCAGCGCATTCCAAAAGCCGGGGAAGATCGCCTCCATGGGTCGCAGACCCGCGCCGATCGCCGCATCGCCCCAGGCATCCGGATTCATCCCGGGGAAAGCCCAAAGTACCATCAATCCCCCCGATACACCGGCGAGAATCAACGCCAAGAGCCAGTCAAGCCCACGCAGACGTTCCAACTGAACCTCGGGGCGACGCACCGTTTCATCCTTCGCAGGATACGCTTCGGTATCCTCGTAGTCGTCATCGTAGTACTTCATGAAGCTTCCTCCCTTCAACAAGCACGGCGGGCCGTTGTCGACCCGCCGAACTTTTCAGCCATCTGAATCCTTACTTCTGGCGGCGCCGGCGCAACGCCAACATCGCGCCGCCCATCAAGAGGAGCAATCCACTCGATGGTTCAGGAATTGGTGAACCCATGTTTCCAGCAGTTGCCGCAATCGTCACGGCCGTCACGTCGTCTGCACCAAACGAGACATATCCCGCAGAGACCAAATCGTTGTATTTATACGTTGCACCCTTGGTGACCGTCTCCGGATTCGACGCATAATTGATCATCTCGACAAAGAACGAATACGCATCACTGGTGTAAGAGCTGATGTCCGTCTGCTGCATGGCCAACTGCGTACCCGTACCTTTGCCGTCATCATAATCCGTGGCTAACAGGCCTTTTTCACCGGGAATATAAGTCGTGGTGGAACCATCGGTAACAACGAGACGTGCGACCGAGAAATCAACGCCGGTGTCAGAAGTAATCTGCCAATACAGCGTCCCAGCCGAGACAGTAGATGTGGCCAACGCAACAGCCGCCACAAACGCCAACTTTGAAATGAGTTTCATTTGTTGATCCTCTAGCTTCGCCTTGCTTACTACCACGTGATTGTCGGGTTCCCGCCAACGCTCAAATACCATGCACCCTTCCCGGCGGGAATCGTGCATCCAGAAGTCCAGACGTCTTTCGTAGAAGTAATCGTACGAGAGCCAATCGTCTTCGTAACCTCCTGCTTGACATATGTCCCCCACGCGCCGTCCTTGTACTCATACTGGGTGGAGGCACCGCCATTCTGCGGAACGATGATACGGTCGCCTACAGCGCCCTCGACACTCAACACCACGTCGGACGCGCTGGCGTTCGCGAAAAGCGTCCGCACAGGCGCTTCTGCCGTCCCAGCAGAAATGGCTGAGCTTCCCGCAGATGTCGGCACACGGCCACTCAGATAGATGGTCTTGGAAGGATCGCTACGCTGAAGAATCATTCCCGAACCAAGTGCAACTGTTTTCGCATCGGCCTCAACCGAACTCATTCCTTCTGAACTGATCGTCGTCGAAGCAACCCATTCACCATTCTGGACCGTATAAGCGCGCCAAGCAGACGTGCTTGAATCGTCATAGACATACAAAACATCACCGGCGGACAACGAAGTCGCACTCACAAGGCTTGCTATTGTTGCGGGCGAAACTTCGCCCTCCCCTGTTTTCACCCAAGGCACGCCTATAACCGTATTTGTTGCGGTGTCGGACACGGCCATCACAGCATGCGTGGCGCTCGTCACGTCAGTTGCAAACAGGGCCGTGCTGGCGGCCATCGCGCAAATCATCAAACGGAGTTTCATTGTCTGATTCCCTTTTCTGGTTTAGTTGCGAATCACCTTGAAGAAGCCCGATGCTCCGGCGGCCTTCGGCGCGTAGAGGATGACCTCGTCGGTCTTGCCGTCCGTTGCCTGCGCCGCACCCTGCGTGTCATCAGCCGCGACGTCCGCACCGCTGCTCACGCGCATGAAGCCCGGCAGGTTCTGCACGGTGAGCTTCACGTAGTCACCCTCGATCTTGATGGAGGTGATCTTCGGCTGCGGCAGATCCTTCGGCGCGGCCGCTCCCGCGGCAACCATCTGCCCGCCCTCGGATTCCTTCTCCTGCGCCTTCGCGGCACCGCCGGCCATCGCCTTGCCGGCCTTCGTTGCCTTGGTTGCCAGTCCATAGCCGTTCACGAGGCTCAGCTTGCCGTTCTTGATACCGGCCGGCTTCGTCGTGCCGTTTGACACCACGCGGGTATCAAGCAGATAGACGCCGTAGGTGCCGTCCGCCAGCTCGTCCGCCTTCGCGGAATCAATCTGGAAGAGCACGTTCGGACAACGACCATCCTTCGCGATGGGTGCGAGAAGCACGATCTTGTCCGTCTCCGCCACCGCCGTGCCGTCGGCCGCGATGCCGCCGAACGTGGCGCCGTTCTTCGTCCACACGAGCGCGTAGCACTCACCGTCCAGCACCGTGGTACCGTCCGCGTACTTGTCGGGACCGACCGTGGAGAACGCGAGGAGCGCATCGTCAATGGCAGCGGTGGCGGCGAACGCCAGACCTGCCACGCCAATCATCGTCATCAGTTTCTTCATCTCAAGACCTCTTTCGTGTTAAAGTGTTTCCTGTCGGTTGATCACTGAGCCGACGCCGTCGTCGCACGAAGACGGCAGTACTTGACCGCGCCCGCCGCAGGCAGATCAATTTCAACCGTCGTCGCACCCGCAGCCACATCGGTTGTTGTCGTACCCGTCTCGAATGTCGGATCTGTGCCGTAGTCCAGCACCACCTTACGGCCATCCGTGGCAACCGTCGCAGGGACACCCACGACCGCCTTAGTGGCCGTTGTCGTCATCGACTTGATCGCGAATGTCTGACCGTCCAGGGGCGAGAGGCAGGCATTGTACTTCTGAGCGACCGTCATACCCGATGCGTCATAAGAAACGTCGCCAGCCCATGCAAGGCCGTACTGATCGTACCAGGCGCAGGGCACACCATCGACTTCGGCGTTTGCAGCAAGCGGGTAAGTGTAGCTGGCCTCATTGTTCATTACCACTTCATCAATGGCCGTGCAGCCAATCACCTTCATGTTCGCAACACCCGTCGCGTCGCTCTTGACAAGTTTGTACCATGCACCCTTGTTGTCCTGGCTAGAAGCTTCTGTCGACGTTGCGGTAAGATAACCGTTTGTGGACATCACTGGCTCGCCATCGATGCGAATCTGGCAACGATGGTTCGTGTAGTCGAACAGGAAACTCACGCGTGCCCAGCCAGTTGCGTCCGTCGGCGTATTCGACAGCTTATACCAACCAACTACGTCAGATTTGTTCTTACAGTAGGCATTGAAGTAGCCGTCTGAATCCACTGCCACCGCAATCTGAATGGTGGTGGTGTCCTCGGACGAGGGGAATCCCAATTCGTCATCAGGACGCGCCGTCTGCACCATCATATCCACTACAGGCGATCCAGAAAGTGCTTCGCGAGAATAAGAGGCGTTTCCCTCAATCACAAGCACCTTATTCCCCGCCGGCTGCGTACTCCCCGAAATAGGCAGCCCCGCCTCGGCACGGAACGCATAGTTGCTTCCCTTCAACTCTCCTCCTGTCCACGAGGAAGAACTGTCAAACGTTTCGCTATAGGCGGCGGCGTGTAGTGCCCCCGTCGCGAGCGCGCAACCCGCGAAGAGCCCGAAACACTTCATTTTCGACATCATAAACGGTTCCTTTCGGTTGATCAGACCTGGTGCCTCTGAGTAGAGACGGTTCAAGTGTACCAATTTTCCGTAGCCCGCGCAAGCGGGAAATTGTTTTTTCTGAAAAAAGTTTAGAGCGTGCCGGCGAAGAAGCGGTCCATGATCGCGGAGTGCTCGGCGTCGGTCCAGCCGGAGCTCTCAATCGACACCCAGCCGCTGTAACCCACGCGCTCGATGGCGCGGCGCACGGCCTTGAAGTCGATGGTGCCGTCACCGATGCGCACGAACGTGCCTTCCCTCTCCAAGGCGCGGTCGACCTTGAAGTCCTTGATGTGGAGCTTCACGATCTGGTCGCTCAGCGCATCCACCCACTCCGCGGACGGCGCGTAGCGCTCGTGGTTGCCGAGGTCGAGGTAGGCCTTCACGGTCGCGACCTTGAAGGAGCGGATGAACGCCGCGGCGAAGTCGGGCTTCACCCACAGGTTGTTCCACACGTTCTCGAGGCCGATGACGACGCCAAGCTCCGCCGCGAGCGGCACGAGCTCCCACACGGCGTCCTGCGCGTACTTCGTCGCGTCGTTCTGCGCCTGCACGTACTCGGGGTAGTCGGCGTCCGCCGCGCGCACGAGCGTGAGCGTCTTGGGGTCGAACGCGAGCTTGAACTCGCTCGGCTTCGGCATCTTGATGCCGCCCACGCGGCCCGGCACGATGAGGATCACGGGCGCGCCGTACGCCGCCGCGAGATGCAGGTTGTGCTTGGCCAAGTCAATCGCCTCCCGGCGCTTCGCGGGGTCCTTCGCGTTGAACTCGAACCAGCCGCCCATGAAGGAGTGGATGCGCACGCCCTCGTCCTCGGCGAGGCGGCGCGCGGCGCGCGCCTCGGCCTCGGTCACCTTCTTGTCCTGCAGCTCCACGCCCGGGTAGCCGTTGTCCTTCAGGACCTTCACCACCTCCGGCGTGAGGCGCGGACGGATCAGCGCCTTCTTCAGCACGGTCTTGAATGACCCCGCGCACGCGGCGCCGCACGATGCGCCGCGCACCGCGCGCGGCAGCCCCGCCGCCGCGAACGCCAGCGCGCCGGTCACCATAAAATCACGTCGATTGATATTCATTGCTTTGCCTTTCACTTGTTGGGAGGACAAAAGACGGAAGACAGATGACAAAGGATCCTTTTTCAAGCCTCTGTCTTTCGTCGTCCTTTGTCCTCCTCACTCTTAATCCTTAATCCTTAATTCTTAATCCTCAACTCGCCTTTCCGGGCACGGGGGCCACGCCTTCCGGCGGGACCGGGATGTCCTCGGTCTCCTCGAACTGCTCCGGCGTGAACGCGGCGTTCCAGCCGTTGTAGAACTCGCTGCGCTCGTTCTCGAGCACGTCCTTCATGCGCACCATGCGGCCCGAATAGGCCGCGAGCGTGCCGATGATGCACGTGGCGGTGGACATCGCCACCTGTTCGCCCTCGTTGAGGTAGTTGCCGCTCAGGAGGCCGGCGAGGAAGTCCTTGTGCTCCGCGATGAGGCCGTTGTCGGGACGCCCCGCGATCGCGGCGAGGTCCTCCTCCACGGGCTTGCCGTCCCAGCGCTTGATCTTGTTGCCCACGGAGATCTCGCCCTCCGTGCCCACGAGGCGCGTGCCGAACGGGTTCGCGCAGCCCGTCATGTGGCGGCCGAAGGTCGTGGTGTGCAGCTCGTCGCCGTAGTCGTAGTCGATCGCGATCTCGTCGTAGATGTCGCCGATGCCGGCGGGACGGCGCCAGCGCGCGCCCATGCCGAACGCGCTCACGGGGAAGCGGCCGATGAACCAGTTCGCGAGGTCCACCTCGTGGATGGCCTGCTCGGTCACCTGGTCGCCGCTCATCTCCCAAAAGTGGTACCAGTTGTTGCAGAGGTAGCCGGCGTTGGTGTCGGTCGGACGGCGCGGACGCACCCAGATCGGCCCGTGGCAGCGGTAGACGCGGCCCGCCATGATCTTGCCGATGCAGCCGTTCCGCACCGGGCCGATCTGCTTGAGGAAGCGGTTCGAGTGGCGGTGGAGCGTGCCGGAGAGGATCGAGAGGTTCTTCGCCTTCGCGTCCGCCACGGTCTTGAGGAACGCGCGCAGGCCGCGCGGGTCGGTGGCGATCGGCTTCTCGGCGAAGATGTGCTTGCCTGCCGCCACGCAGGCGGCGATGTGGCGCGGACGGAACACGGGCGGCGCGCAGAGGAGCACGATGTCGCATCCGGATGCGATCACGTTCTTGTAGCCGTTCGCCCCGCTGAACGCCATCTTCTCGTCGACGCCGTACTTCTTGCAGATCGCCTTCGCCTTGTCGGGGAAGAAGTCCGCCGTGGCCGTCAGCTGCACCTTGCAGCCGAGCAGCGCCGCCGCGTCCATGATGTTCTGGATCGCGCCCGTGCCGCGTCCGCCGCAGCCCACAAGGCCCACCTTGAA
>ONRL01000215.1 GCA_900320225.1 uncultured Lentisphaerota bacterium | reverse complement strand
GGGGTCCCACACGTTCGTGAGCGGCTGGAAGTTCCAGTGCGGACCGGGGTTCTTCACGAACTTCATGCCATGCGGCAAATGCCACGGCTTGCCGCCACGTACCTTGACGCCGACGAGCTCCGACCAGGGTTGAACATCTCGTCCATCGTGAACGTGCAGCCATGTTTGCGGCAGTGCGCCCCCACGGCGCGCACCTTCTCAGGCGTCCACTTGCCGTGGAAGAGGTTCAGCAACGTGCCGCAGCCGTCTTTGGTCAGCGTCTCGGCAGTCGCCACGCCGAAGCCGCCTTCGGCAATCGACCCCGTCTGCACGACATGCGCGGCCGACGCTGCCGACGTGCTCAAGGCAACGACTGCCAACAGCAGCCGTTGCCTCATTTCCCATTTTCCATTCTCATTCTCAATTCGCCCTCGCGTACGGCTGCGTCCAGGCCGTGTGATGCGCGGGATGCAGGCAGCGCTTGCGCTTGAACTTCGTCGGCGCGTCGCTCTCGACGCGGGCGCGGACGTAGAGGTCGTCGGCGGCCAGCGTGTACGAGGCCTCGAGCCGGTCGCCCTTCTTGCCCTCCACCAGCTTGACGGTCGCGCCGATGCGCGCGTCGTAGACCGGCACCTTGCGCGCGCGGTTGAGGTGCTCCTTCGTCGGCGGGATCTCCACGTAGCGCACGGGATCGAGAGGCGCGCCCTTCTTCGTCGAGATGAAGCGGATCTTGAACGCGACGCCGGGCGTCGCCGGAACGGACACCTTCAGCGTCCCGGACGCACGGTCGAACGACACGTCCTCCAGATCCTGCTCGGACGCCGCATAGAAGTCGCCGCGGTGGATCGCCTCCAGGAGGGACTTCTGCGTGAGCTCCTCGGCCCGCACCATGATGTAGCCGTCGCCGAACGCGGAGTATGCGAGGCCGGTGTCGGGATAGAAGTGCGCGTCGTCCGTGCCGAGGCCGTAGAGCATCTGCTGGCCGTGCGTCAGGCGGTAGGCGAGCACCGCGTCCCACAGGCTGTCGTGGTACCACTCGCCGTCGAGCTCCTCGGGCACGGGCCACTCGGAGCCGTTGTTGCACACCTCGAAGTAGCGGATTTCGGGATTGTCGATGATGTCCTGCGCAAACACGTCGTAGTAGAGCCAGTTCGGATGGTTCACCATGCAGAAGAACGGCGGGTTGCCGCGCTTCCTCGCGAGCGCCTCGCTCATCTCGCGCGTCTCGCGGATCGCCGACGCGACGGTGTGCTTCGGCAGGGGCTCGATCAGACCCGCCTTCTTCGCGCGTTCGATGACGTCGTCGATGCCGATCACGTTCATGTGCATGGCGTAGGTCACGCCCGTCGCCTTGGCGTCGGTCGTGATCTCCACGCCCGGGAGCATCAGGAACTTGCCGGGCACCTCGAACATCTGCTTCAGCTCGGGGTATGTCGCGAGGCGGACCTCCGTCTTGCCGTCCCTCTCGCGCACCTTGCCCCTGCCGAAGCGCTCGACGTAGGCCTTGAAGCAGTCCGGATGCACCACCTTCGGCGGCCAACCCTTCTCCGTGCCGTTTCCGACGGCCATCCACTTGTCCGGATCGTCCTGGAAGCGGTTGTGGTCGGAGATGGAAATGAAGTCGTAGCCCGCGTTCCTGTACGCGGCGACGGCCTGCTCCGGCAGCGCGCGCCCGTCCGACCAATGCGTGTGCATGTGCAGCATGCCGCGGTACCAGCGCTTTTTACCGCCCCCTGGTAGGGCGGTCGCCCCGCGACCGCCGCACACACTCGCCGCCGCAGCAGCCAAGCAGAAATCACGTCTCGTCATGTTCATCTGATTCGCTTCCTCTGCGTACAATTAACCCGTACGCGAACACGCGGCATTTCCCGACGGGGCGCGCGTCGCGCACAATCCGCCCCGACAAATCCCTTGCGTGAAACCGACTCGGGGCAGGATGCGTGTGCTAACCTCACGCCACTTACTTGAAGTAGCGCTTCAGCAGGCCCTCGAATCCGGCACCGTGGCGCGCCTCGTCCTTGGCCATCTCGTGGACCGTGTCGTGGACGGCGTCGTAGCCGAGCTCCTTCGCGCGCTTGGCGAGCTGGAGCTTGCCCTCGCACGCGCCCTGCTCAGCCGCGGCGCGGAGCTCGAGGTTCTTCTTCGTGGACTTCGTCAGCACGTCACCCAGCAGCTCGGCGAACTTCGCCGCGTGCTCGGCCTCCTCGAAGGCGTAGCGCTTGTACGCGTCGGCGATCTCGGGATAGCCCTCGCGCTCGGCCTGGCGGCTCATCGCGAGGTACATGCCCACTTCCGTGCACTCCCCCGTGAAGTTCATCTCAAGGCCCTTCACGACCTCGGCGTCAAGGCCCTTGGCCACGCCGATCTCGTGCTCGCACGCCCAGGTCATCTTGTCGGTCGCCTCCTTCACGAGGAACTTCGCGCCGGCGCAGCCGCACTGCGGGCATTTCTCCGGCGGCTCGTTGCCTTCATGCACATAACCGCAGATCGGGCACACGTATTTCGTCATTTCGTTTTCTCCTTCTTCTTTCCGCTTGCGCGTTTTTGCAACCGAGCTTATTCCCGGCAGCGGAGAAGATTATAGCAGATCGATGCGGACTAAACAATGACTTACTGAAAACAGTCCCCGCGCCGCGAAAAGTTCTTATGTCAGCGCCGCGATTATGGTATCATATCACCATGAAAAATCACGCCACCTTGCACGCGCGTTTCCACCGGATGCCGTTCGCAGCCGCGCTGGCGGTCGCAATTGTCTCCGGCCGCCACACGTTCACGAACTGGCGTCTGTGGAAGAATACCGACAAGCTCCTGCCCTCGGACCTCATCGGCCCCGTCCGCCGCCTACACGAGTTCCCGCCTGCGGCGCGAGGCGCACCGCAAACGTAACAACTTTCAAAACCTCAAACACGGAGATCAGAAAATGACGACAAAGACGATGATAGGCGCACTTGCGCTCGTGGCAACGCTTTGCGCCGGCGCGCGGCAGGAGCCGCTGGACCTGAACGGCAGCTGGGAGTTCGCCCTGGCGGAGGGGAAGACCCTTGAGACCGCAGGCGGCCCCGACTTCGCCGCGACGGACCGGATGTCCGTTCCCGGATGCTGGGACATGCTGCCCAAATGGTTGTGCAAGCGCGGCACCGGCCTCTACCGGCGCACGTTCACGCTCGCCGAGCCGGTCGAGAACGCCTGGATCGTCGTGGACGGCATGGGCCTGCGCGCGCAGTTCGCCGTCGACGGCAAACCCGTTGGCGGCATCCAGCCCTTTCCGTGGGCGCAGCTGGAAATCCCCACCGGTCCGCTCGCCGCCGGCACCCACACGATCTTCGCCGCACTTGACAACGTGCTCGGGTGGTCCACGCAGAAGCTCGCCCTGCCGTACTACGACTTCTACCTCTACGGCGGTTTCTACCACGGCGTGAAGATGGTCTTCGACAACCGGAAGCTCTTCGTGCGCACGCGCGACTACAAGACGGGCACGGTGGAGATCGAGGCCGTCAACTTCGCGAAGGGAGACTTCGACGCGACGCTCGTCTTCGACGGCGCGAAGGAGGTCAAGGCCTCGTTCCGCAACTTCCGCGCGACCGTGCGCGTGCCGGACTTCAAACTCTGGAGCCCCGCCACCCCCAACCTCCACACGGTAACACTGGGAGGGTCGCGCTCCCGAGCGACCGCCGTAACCACACCGGGAGGGTCGCGCTCCCGCGCGACCGCCACGGACGCGCAGGAGCGCGTCCCTCCCGTGGTTGCCCGTTTCGGCATCCGGGAGATCAAGGCGGAGAAGAAACGCCTGTGGCTGAACGGCGAGATCCTCTTCCTGAAGGGCGCGAACCGGCACGAGGCGCACCCGCAGTTCGGCGCGGCCACGCCCGAGGCGCTGATGGTGCAGGACATCCAGCTCCTGAAGTCGCTCAACGGCAACTTCTTCCGCGGCTGCCACTACCAGCAGAGCCAGCGGTTCCTCGACTACTGCGACGAGATGGGCGTCCTCGTGTGGGAGGAGTCGCTCGGCTGGGGCAACAGGGCCGCGCAGATGGCCGATCCCGACTACTTCCGCCTGCAGGAGGAGCAGACCCGCGCGATGGTGCGCGCGAGCTTCAACCACCCGTCGGTGATCATCTTCGCCTTCCAGAACGAGAACGCCTCGCAGACGAAGGAAGGCAAGAGGATGAACGACGCGCTCATCGACGCGATCCGGTCGCAGGACTCCGGCCGCCTCGTCACGTTCGCGTGCAACCACAACGCCGACGACATCTCGAACGCGAACACGGACATCATCTCGTTCAACACCTACCCCGGCTGGATCGGGTCCGACGCCGGCACGTTCGAGAACCAGAAGAACCTCATCGACGCGGCGGTCACGAAGATCATCGCCCGCTACCGCAAGCTCTACCCCGAGAAGCCCATCATCGTCTCGGAGATGGGCACCACTGCCATCTACGGCCACCACGACCCCGCGGCGGGCCAGGGCACCGAGGAGTTCCAGCTCTACTACAACAAGGACGTGCTGGACCGCATCTTCGCCGATCCAGAAATGGCCGGTCTCACGTTCTGGCACTTCGCCGACGCGCGCACGTACCACCGCGGCGGCTCCACCATCCGCTCCAAGCTGCTTGCGGAGAACATGGCCGGCATCTACGACGGCTACCGCCGCGCGAAGATCGTGACGGTTGCCATCAAGGAAGGTTTTGCGCGCACCGCGGCTGGCGAACGCCCTGCGGAGTGAGCCCCCATCAAATGGGGGCGCCGCTCGCCATCAGCGTGACCTTGTGGACCGCGATGTCGTGCTCGTAGTAGTCGGGGTTGGGGATGCGGCCGCGCACGATATCCGCGAGCTCCTTCAGCTGGTCGGCGTAGCGGTCCTTCTGGATGCCGCAGTCGACCACGTGCTTGCCCTTCTTGTAGCCGGGCACGTCGTGCGCGAGGCGCAGCTCGAGCGTGGTGGGCTTGCCGTCGAAGCGCTCGATCGGACGGAGGTCCACGGCGCCCTTCGTGCCCTGGATGCGCAGGAGGCGGCTGCAGCACGCGGCCTTGCGCGTGGTGCGCAGCATCACGGTGGCGTTCCCCCACTCCAACACGCTCACGCAGTGCGTAGCGGAGCCCGCGGGGTCGCCGGGCGCCGGCATCTTCACGACGTGCGCGCGCGTGGGCATGCCCTTCATCATCGGGTAGATGAAGTCCACGAGGTGGCAGCCGAGGTTGTACATCGTCCGCCTCGACGTTGAGGATCTCGCCGAGCCAGCCGTCCTTCACGATCTTCTGGCAGAACTTGATCGCGGGGTTGACGCGGAACATGTAGCCCATCTGCAGCGGGATGCCGCGCGCCTGGCAGAACTTCACGAGCGCCTCGTACTGGGCGAACTTCTGCCCGGCCGGCTTGTCCATGTGCATCGCGAGGCCGTGCTTCGCGCACTTCCACGCGATACCGGGGAGGTCGTCGTTCGTCACCTCCACGAACACGCACTGGATCTCCTTCTTGGCGGCCATGGCCCACACCTGATCGGGCGTGAGGCGCGGCACGCCGTCGTACAGCTTGAAGCCGCGCTTCTCGGCGATCGTCTTCGACGAGAGGTCCTCGACGATGCCGACGAGCTCGTAGTCGTTGGGCAGCTTCTTCACCGACTTGAACTTGCCGTCCGCGTGCTCGTGGCGCATGCCCCACTGCACGACGCGCACCTTCTTCACATCCGGGAACGGCTTCCACTTGATGACCGGCGTCGCAGACGTCACGGCGTCCACCTTCTTCGGCGCGGCCTTCGGCTCCGCCGTCACGCAACCCGCCGTCGCGAACGCGGCGGCTCCCGATGCCAGCTTGATGAATTCTTTACGGTTCATGTTTCTTCCTTTCTTCGAACGGATAAAGTGGTTGTGTGCCCGTCATTATACCATTTGCCGCCGACGCCGTAAAGCCAACACAACGCTAGCGGAAGATCACGGTCGTCGGGGCGTGGACGACCGTGTAGGGCGAGACGTCGCGCAGCGCCGGCGCGAGGAAACGCGCCAGGTCCCAGCGGTCTTCACTGTTGACGAATATCGCGTGGATGATGTTGTTGTCGGCGCCGCGGTAGCTGACGAGGCCGACGTTGCGGATGCCGTCGAGGTTCAGGGCCAGGCTTTCCTGCGCCACGTAGCAGGTCGGCTCGTAGAGCAACCCGCCGAACGCCACGCGCGCTCACGCGCACGCGGCCATGAAACAAGCCAAAGCAGTCTTTTTCTTCATGCGACAATCCTTTCCTCAAAATGTGGCGGCGGTCGCGCAGGAGCGCGATCTTCCCTCCCTACCGCAAGATCACGATGGTGCCGTCCGGCGGGGCCTCGAACTCGACGAGGTGGGACGCGAAGCAGGAGAAGTCGCTGCCGCCGTTGGTGGGCTTGAGCTGCAGCGTGTTCATGCCGTCCACCAGCTTGTCGGACGGCAGATTGTAGACGTTCACGCCGCCAGACGGTATGCCGCTGTAGATCGACTCCCCGTTGAGGATGAAGTCCATGTGCCGCTGGCCGGCCCTCACGATGCGATGCCGGTAGCGGAACGTGTAGCCCCGGTCCAGCAGCCTCTTCTCCACGGGGAAGTTGATCGTGATGGAGAGCGACGACGTGACGCCGCGCCACAGCTTGTGCCACGTGCTGCCCGCATACCAGGTGCCGACGGAGTCGTACTGGGCGTGTTCGGCCGGGAACACGTCGTTCGAGGAACTGCTCCTTCCGGCCACCCACGAGCCGCCCAGCGAGAAGGCGTCCAGCACGAGCGGCGACGCGCCCGCGTCCGTACGCTCAAGCGTGATCGTGTTCGCGCCGGGACGGAAGAACGTGGACGCCACCGGCACGAGGTTGGTGTGCCCCGGCATCACGGCCACGCTCCTCACGAGGCTGCCGTTCACCTTCACGCGCAAGGCGCCGGACGCGCTCGCGGGCGTGGGGATCAGCGTGAGCACCTGCGGCACCATGATGGCGAAGTCGTTCGTGTACGTCAGCGAGAGCGAGCCGCCCGCCGCGAGCGACGGGCTCAGCTCCTCCCAGTTGCCCGTGCCGGCCGCGCTTGTCTCGCCGCGGAACTCCGTGGACGCGCCGTTCGCCAGGCCCACCTGAAGCTCCACGGGCGCCGTGCCGCCGAACGCCTGGCGCACGTCGGCGTCCGTGAGCGTGCGCGTCCAGAACGCCAGCTGCTGGATGGATCCGGCCCAGCACTTGTAGGCGTTGTGGGAAGTCTTCCTCGCGCCGTTGGTCATGGTGTAGATCACCGTGCTTGTCGATGTCACGTCTTGTTCGCTGCCGAGCTGGATCTGCCAGTTCGACTGCGCCGCGAACTGGCTGAGCTTCTTACTGTCGTACGAAAAGGTCGTGCTGCCGGACCGCAGCTGGTTGTCGCCCTCCTGCATGTACCAGACCGTCATCTTCCATCCGTCCACGGCCACGGCCACGTCGGTCCACGCGTTCGTCCATGTGGTCGACTTCCATCTGTCGACGTTTCTGTTGTAAGTTTTCTGCCCCGCCATGACCGTGAAGTAGCGGTTCGACATGGGGGACCCGTTGAAGCCGATGGCGAGTCCCCTTCCGCCGTTGTTCCAGTCGTAGCCGATGCGCAGCATCCAGTCCTGGAAATCGTTCGCGACCTTCGGGACCGCGTCGCGCCGGAACCTCACGACCACCGAGTAGTTGGAGCAGTTACCGGTGACGTCCTTGAATACGTTGTCGATGTACACCTTCGAGACGCGTCCGCGCGCCTCCACGGTCACGTTCGTCACGTCGCCCACGATGTTCGTGGTGTAGGTGTGGGTGATCTCTTGCGGGAAGTTGATGCACCCGCTCGTGAAGGTTTTTCCGCTGTACGGACAGTGCACCACCTCGTTCGTCATCCGATGGAAATTGGCGATGGTGGGCTGCGCCGTATTGCTGGCGTTGGCGTCCACGATGTTGCGCAGTTCGCCGGTATTGAAGTAGCCGTCGCCGTTCGCGTCCTTCCCGCCGTTGAAGTAGAACACGGCGTCGTCGAACACGTGCGCGCCGGCGGGCACGGCGGCCATCGCCAGCGCAAACAGCGCAATAGTGATCTTCTTCATGTTCATCGCATCCTTTCCGAGGGACTCCCCCTCGCGGTCCAAAGACGGTGTATAGACTACCATATCCGCCCTCTCCCGTCAATCGGCGCGAGTCAGCCCGCACACCTCAAAGTTGTTTTTACCAGTTGTTCTGGTTGTTTCCAAATCTCTATGCGCATGGGTGAAAAACGCAGGGGCTTTCGGTTGCCATCACGAGGGTTTACCGAGGCGTCGTAAAGAGGCCCAGCTTCCGCGCGTCAACCGCGCGGACGTCGATTCCCTCCTTGACGGCCTGCGCGGCCGCGGCGCCCGCGCCGACGCCCGTCGCCATCGCGTTCCCCATCACGCGGCAGCTGGCGAGCGCCTCGTGCGAGGCGGAGAGGCAACGTCCGCAGAAGAGCAGGCCGTCCACCTTCTTCGGCACGAGCGCGCCGTAGGGGATGTCGTACGGCTTCACGCGGCGCGCGCCGCCTGTCACGGCCTTGTCGTGTCCGTCGGCCTGCCCCGCCCCGGCGGGGTTGTGGATGTCGATCACGAACGAGCAGCGGCGCGCGATCGCGTCCGCGCGCGTGCGGCCGGAGAGGACGTCCTCGGTCGTGAGCCGGTCCACGCCCTCGAAGCGGCGCGTCTCGCGCACGCCGACCACGGCCGGCATCTCGGCGATGCAGGCGTTTTCGTAGCCGGGCAGGTGGCGGCGCATCACGTCGACGATCTGCGCGGCCTGCTTGCGCGCGGCGATCTCGGCCTTCGTGAGGTCCGCGGAGCGCGAGCCGAAGAGTCCGTTCACCTGCGTCGCGTTCACGACGTTGAGGTTCTTCTCCCGCCCGGGATAGAGGCGGATCACGCCGACCTCCGGCGGAAGGCGCCCGGCCTTGATCTCGTCCTGCACGACGTCCTCCCACGTCCGTCCGTTGACGAGGCACTGCTTCGAGCGGGCCTGCTCCTCCGAATAGCACTTGAACCGCCTCGCGGGGTCGAACCCGCCCACGGTGAACATGATGCTCATGGGCTGGACGAGTCCGTCGCCGGAACGCCCCTCCTCGTACGGGACGCCCGCCGCCGCGGCCACCACGCCGTTGCCGGTCGCGTCGATCACGACCTTCGCCTTGAACGTGCGCTCGCCCTCGGCGCACTGGACGCGCACGCCCGTCACGCGGCTCCCCTCCATCACCGGCCCCAGCACGTCCGCATGGAGCAGCACGTCCGCGCCCGCCTCCCGCAGGAGGTCGTACGCGCGCACGTCCGCGAGGTGGAAGTCCACGCTGTGCTCGAAGCCGATCCTCTTCGCGATGTCCTTCGCGATGGGGCTCACCGTGCAGAACGAGAACGGGCTCACGAGGGCGGACACGCCCATGCCGCCGAG
>ONRL01000339.1 GCA_900320225.1 uncultured Lentisphaerota bacterium | reverse complement strand
CTTGCGCATCGAGTCGATTCCCAGGTGTCCGGCGGAGGGGACGAGGTTCGCGTCGAACCCGCATCCGTCGTCCGTGACGCCGAAGATGAGCATGTTGTCTGTGAAGTCCACCACCACGTCCACCTTCCGGGCGTGTCCGTGCCGGAGCGCGTTGCCGATCGCCTCCTGCATGATGAGGAGCAGCGCGCCCGAGCATTGGCGGGCCACGGCGCGTTCGTGTCCGCGCACGGTGAAGCGCACCACGCCCTCCCATTGCGGCATGCGACCGGCGGCGTACTTGAAGAGCTCCGTGAGCGCGGCGGGGCCTTCGGCCTCCTCGGTGAGGCCCCATAGCGCGGCGCGCAGGCTCGCCTGCGTGTGGTTGAGCGAGCTGCGGAGGAGCTCCAGCTGCTTCTTCGCGCCCTCGTCGTCCCGGCCCACCTTGCCCATCGCCGCGCCGAGGCGGAACATGCAGCCGGCGAGGAGCTGCTGGAAGTTGTCGTGCAGCTCGCTCGTGAGGCGAAGGCGCTCGCGGCGGACGGCGTCGGCGGCGATCCGGTCGCGCATGCGGGCGCGCTGCACCGCCCCGATGACGGATGTCGCGCACGGGCGTGATGGCCCCGCTCTTTTCGTCCCAGGCCGCCGTGTACACGCCCACGCCGCGCACGCGCACGTGCGCGCCGATCTCCAGCTCTTCGGGGAGAGGCGTCTTGAGGAGGTGCGGCACGGACACGATCACCGGCGTCTCCTTCGGTCCGATGACGAGCTGCGTGTACGTCTCGCGGCGGTTGATGTCCAGCACCACGCCGCTCGTCGAGACGAGCTTCCCGTACCAGAACCTTCTTCCCGATTCGCCGTCAGGGCCGACGGCGTGCATCTCCGCCGGCGTCATTTCGATGTACGGCGGCACGACGCCCTTGCCCACGACTTCCACCGTGGCGTCGCGCATGCGCGGCGTGGTGGCGCGCTTGGGGAAGATGCCGCGCACCTTCACGCGGTCACCTGCGACGACGTGGGAGATGGCGTCTTGGTTGGAGAACTCCACCCGCCAGGACTGGTCCTTGTCGTCTTCCAGGAACAGGTAGGGCTCCGTGTGGCAGTGGAAGGAAACGACGCCTTCCAGTTCGCCGGGGCGGTCATGGTCGGGGAGGACGGCCGGCGCCCCGAGAAGAGGTGCCCCGAGCAGCGTCGCCGCCAGAAATGCCGTTGTCCACCGTGCCATGCCGCCGTTTCCTTGTCAGAGGGTGTAGATCGAGAGCGAGAGGGGCGGAAGCGTCAGGGTCGCGGGCAGCCGGACGCGGTCCGTCTTCTCCTTCAGCGCCTCCGGCTCGAACGGCGCGTTGTGCGCGTCGCGTCCGGGGCCGGTGAAGAGCGTGCGCGCGGCCTCGCCGCGCAGGCCGCGGATCTCCACGCGCTGGGGCGTCTCGGCGCAGTTGACGAGCTTCAGCACGGTTCCGCCCCCGGCGGTGCGCATCGCGCTCGCCTGCACGCAGTCGATCACGTTCGTCTGCACGTCGTTCTTCCACGCGCGGAAGCGCGTCAGGCGGATGGACGGCGTCTTGACGTCCACCTTCACCACGTCCGTGCCGCGGTTCTCGCTGAAGAGCTTCTGCACGTTCCAGCTGGGGCTCACGAACGAGCCGTCGGTCGTGGGGTAGATCATGTTCGGGTTCCACACGATGTGCTGGGCGTTCGCGAAGAGCGGCGCGTAGGCCGCGAGCTTCACCTGCGACTGGTTGCGCTCGAGGCCCAGCATGAACGCGGCCTCGGCGATCGCGCCGCGCAGCGAGCCGTAGCGCGTGGTTCCCCGCGTGACGGCGTACTCGCCCACGAAGATGCCGAAGTCGCCCTTCGGGGTGTCGTACTCGTGCGCGAGGTCGCCCATGAAGTCGTGCGGCATCTTGTAGAAGTGGTCGTCGCGCAGGTCCTTCGGGTCATCCACGCGCTTCGTCTCGCGCCAGTTGTCGAAGATGAGCGTCACTTCGGGGTAACGCGCGCGCACGGCCTTCGCCATGAGCGCGTAGCGCTCCTCGTACGCCTTGCCGCCGTTCTCGTTGCCGATCTCGAGGTACTTGAGACCGAACGGCTCGGGGTGGCCGGCCGCCGCGCGGCGCGCGCCCCAGACGGAGTTGGTGGGGCCGTTGGCGTACTCGATGCAGTCGAGGGCGTCCTGCACGAACTCGCCCATCTTGTCCATCGGGACGTTCTCCCGGTGCGACATGCCGCAGTTGATGCAGAAGAGCGGCTTGGCGCCGAGCGCCTCGCAGAGGAGGAGGTACTCGTGGAAGCCCACGCCGTTCGCGGACCAGTACCGCCAGATGTTCCACTGCGTGCGGCGCTCCCACATGGAGCCGAGCGTCTGCTTCCAGCGGTAGGCGTCCTTCATCCAGCGGTAGGCGTCCTTCATCGTGTCGCCCTCCACCCAGCACCCGCCGGGGAAGCGCACGAAGCTCGGCTTGAGGGCGGCGAGGCGGTCCATCAGGTCACGCCGGAAGATCCCGCACACGGCGTCCGCCGGCATGAGGCTCACGCAGTCGACGTACATGTCGCCGCCGCCCGCCATGCGGATCGCGAGACGCGCCTGCGGGTCGTTATCGTTCGCCTCCAGCGTGGCGGCGAACGTGCGCCAGTCCGCGCCCACGCCGTCGATGCGGGCGTGCGCCAGCGCGGGCTTGCCGTACGCCTCCAGCGTCACCTCCACGGGGGAGAGGTTGTACTTCATGCCCTTGCGCACGCCCATGCCGAAGTAGCCCTCGTTCGCGATGCCGGCGCCGGCCGGTCCGCGCACGCGGGCGCTGTGCGGGTTCTTCTCGCTGACGGGATGGTTCTTGTTGGGCGAGATTTCGGCGTTGCCGAGCGGGAGCCAGTAGCGGAGCGTCTGCTCGCGCTTCTCGCCGTTGCCGTCCTCGAACGAGCGGTTGCGCACCAGCTCGGCGTAGACGCCGCCGTCGAGGGAGAGGTCGATGTCCTCGAAGAAGATGCCCCAGAGGTCGGGCGAGGCGGGGCCGACGACGGCGCGCGGGTCCACCGTGACGACGGCCGGCGCGGACGGCGCCGCGTCGCGCTCCACGATGGCGGCGAACCCGCCGTTCAGGGCGGCGGCGACCGTGAGGGCGTCGGTTGAATCGACCGTGAACGACTCGCACGCGATGTCGGCGCACGGTTTGGAGTTGTCGGGGTCGAAGTCGCGGAAGAGGCGCACCTTGAGCCGGCCGGGCCCGGCGAACGCGAGCGGCACGGAGAAGAGGCGCTTCTCGCCGGCGTTGATGCCGCCCACGAACCACTTCCCGCCGGCGCGGCGCGCGACGACGGCGAACGCGCCGATCTGGCCCTGGAGGAAGCGCGTCTCGTCGAACGCGCAGGGAATCTCGCGCCAGAAGTCGAGCGCGGGGTCCTGTTCCTTGATCTGCGACGGACGCTGGTACCAGAAGAGGAACTGGAA
>ONRL01000071.1 GCA_900320225.1 uncultured Lentisphaerota bacterium | reverse complement strand
CGCGCTGGGCGAGGTGGTGGTGTTCACGAACCGCCTCTCGGCGGCCGAGCGGATGGCGGTGGGCGAGTACCTGCTGCGGAAGTGGACGGCGTCGGGCCGTGCGCCGGGCGCGCTTGAAATCTCAGCCGCGACGAACGCGGTCGTGTCGGTGGTGCCGGGCGTTTCGCCGGTCCTCTCGGGCGCGGGCCGTGCGGACGTGGCCGACGGCGCGGAGGCCGTCTATTCCGCGAAGACTCCCGCGCCGGGGACGTTCCGCGTCGATTCGGGCCGGGCGAATGTCTTCGCGGGCGAATTGCCGTTCGCGTTCGAGCCGGGCGATGCGCTGACGGTGCGGCCGACCACCTACGGCGTCCTGATTGCCTCGAATGCGCCAGCCGCCTCGCTTGTAGCGGACGGTGCGGCCACCCTCGCGCTTTCGGCCACATCGAGCGTGCGCGTGGCGTCCATTCCGGAGGGGATGAAGCGCCTTGCGGTACATGGTCCGGGAGAGGTCGTCCTCTCCGCCCCACGCACAGACGGCGCGCCGAAGGCGGGCGGCGACATCTTCGCCACGATGCCCAACGCGGACATGGAGGCGTGGCAGAGCACGTCAATTGCATATGAAAGAAGCTCATTGGGAACCTATTATAACTGGACCTTCTCTGATCGTTATGTGTCCGACACGAGCAGCAATGTCTATGGCTCGTTCTACTTCCTCAACATCGCGAACTGCAAGTCCGGCAATGGCCACTGGGTGATCGACGGTTCGGCCAAGTCGAATTTCAGATACGAGGACTACCCGTTCCAGGGGAATGTCGTGATGGCTCTCAAGAGGGGATGTGTGGTCGAGAACACGGTCACGTTCCCGCAGGCGGGCGACTACGAGCTGACCTTCCTCTCGGCTGGGCGCATGACGAATACGCGCGGGCTCAACAACTACGCAGGCGGGCAGGTGAAGATGTCGCTCGTGCGCAACGGCGTCACGAACGAGATCGGCACGGCGATGGGGTACGTGGAGATGACGACGCGCCATCAGCGCTTCCGCGTGCGCGGCGTGGAGGCGGGGCCGTACACGTTCGTGCTGAACCAGGACGTCGGCTCCGGCGACGCGCACACGATACTCGACGATTTCCGCTTCCGGCTGATCACGGAGCCAGAGACGGAAACCGTGGTGCGCCTGCCCAACGGCGACTTCGAGCGCGCGGACATTCCCTTCAACTCGCGCGCGGACCTCAGCAGCGCGAACACCGTCGAGGGCTGGACGTTCACGACAAGCGGGCAGACCACGCCGGACGTGTGCGTGCTGACGCGCGGCATGACCGCCGGTGCGCATTTCCTCGATTCCGCAAATGCGTGGGGCGGAATCCAGCTTGCGCTCTACGGCGCATCGGCCGCCATCACCTCGTCGACGTTCACGTTGCCGGCCGGCACGTGGCAATTGCGTTGCCGCATGGGGGGGATGTACTGCTCCGAAGGGTGGAAGTGGAACACGAAGACGGTGAACCGTCAACACAACCTGCAGGCGTGGCTCGTGGTGGACGGCGTGGAAACGTCGCTGGGAACGACGGGGAATTATACCGACCCGACCATGGTCACTGCCACGTTCGCTACGCCCGTCACGTTCGATACGGACAAGACCGTGCAGCTGCGCGTGGCCCAAGTCGGGACGGAAGCGTCCACCGCCGTGCCGTGCGCGATCATCGACGACCTGGAGTTCGTGCGGCAGGATATCCACGGCGGCACCGTCCTCGCCGAGACGTTCGCGACGACGTCTGGTTGGACGTTCACGCCACTGAGAGATGGCACTGCCTTTACATCGCATTCGGTCGTCACTGTGAGCGACCCCTGCCGTGCCGTGCCGACTGCAGACCCGGTCTATCCCTACGCCTACGGCCTTATGTACGGCGTAAACAAGAGGACGCTTGAATTCTGCCAGTGCGGAACGGCCACGCATGAGGTCACTTTCCCCGAGCCGGGCGCGTACCGGCTTGACTTCTCGTCGCGGGCGCGCGTGTGGATCTATACGATGCCGAGCATGAACTACGCCGGCAACCAGGTGGAGTTCTTCCTCGTGGACGGAAACGACGTGACGAACACGTTCTACCGTTCGCCGAGCATCTATTCTACGAACTTCGTCTTCCGCAGCGCGCTCTTCAACGTGCCGGCGGCGGGCACGTACACGTTCGGCATCCGAGGCCTTAACGGCTGGCCGCTGGAGGATGGCTCGCACCTGAAAGTGGGTGCGACGGCCTCCGACGTGACGGCGTTCATCGACCAGGTGCTGATCAAGAAGGCGGACGAGACCGCCGAGCCGGACCTTCCCGAGAAGCTGGCGCTCGACCTCACCGACGGCACGCGCCTGCGGCTCGATTTCGCGGGCACGAACCGCATTGACCGGCTGCGGCTCAACGGCGTGTCCGTGTCGGGCTTCATCGACGCCTCGCATTCCTCGGGGCTCGTCTCCGGCATCGGCTGCCTGGAGGTGCGCCCGAAGGGCACGGTGCTGCTGCTCAGGTGAAAATGGATGAATGGTGATGGGGCGTTTGCCGGGATTTGATTACAAGCGGCCATTCTTCTACATGGTCACGATCAAGCGGCGCGAGGGGGCGGCCGTGGAGCCGTTCTCGGCGATCGCGGCCGATGGGCGCATCGTGGCCTCCGCCATCACGGAAGCGTTTTTGCGCGTGATCGAGGCGTTCCACGAAACATGGTACTGCATTGAGCCGATCCGTTATTTCGTGATCATGCCGGATCACCTGCACCTTATCATAAAGGTACGCGAGATTGTGAAGCGCGTGTCGCTGGCCGTGGTGGTGCGGCAGCTCATCAAGGCGCTGGATAGGGCCTATTGGGCGGTTGCAGGCGCGGAGCGCCTGCTGCAAAACCCAGCGGGCTACGATGCGGAGCGCCTGCTGCAAAACCCAGCGGGCTACGATGCGGAGCGCGTGCCGCAAAGCCCTGCTGGCGGCGGGCAAGGGGTGGTTTTGCACGATTCGCTCCGCGAATCGATCTTCGCCTTCGAATGGCACGATTGGATCGTGAAGAAGGGCGGGCAATTGGCGGCATTCCGCAAATACATCGTCGAAAATGGCCCTCGGGCGGCTCGCCGGCGGGCCGCGCGGCAATTCTTCACCAGGGCGCGCGAGATCGCCTTCCAGGGCAGGCGCTATTGGGCATACGGCAACGAGGCGCTGCTGGAATTGCCTGTGATTGTGGCGATCAAGGGCCATCGGCGGCCCTTGGCCGGCCTGGTTGCGCCGGAAGCGCACCCGCAAGGCCATCTTCGCGGAAGCGAGGCCCTTTGCGCCGCCGCTTCGCGCATCGGCCCGGGAGGGGCCGGGCTTTCCACCTTCCTCTCGCCGCTCGAGAAGGAGGCGGGCAACGAGATCATCAATGCGGGCGGGGCGCTGATCATCCTCTCGATGGAGGGCTTCGCGCCGAGGTGGCATCCTTCGGAGAAGCAGGAGCGCCTTTGCGCGGCTGGGCGGATGCTCTACCTTTCGCCATACGAGCCGCGCGCGGCAAAGCTCACGCGGCAGGAAATGCACGTGCGCGCGCACGAGCTGGTCGATTGGGCGCTCGCCCATTCGCACGAGCATCTTGAGGCCTGGCCATAAGGAAATCTTAACAAGGAGAAAAACATGCGAACAACCATATGCACGATCATGCTGGCCGCCGGGGCGGCTTTTGCCGATTCTCTGCCCAAGGCGCCGCCGGAGGGCGGCAGCCGCGCCGCGCGGTTCGCGAACCCGCCCGCGTCCGCGCGCATCCTGCCGCTCCACCACGGCCGCCCCAACAACCGGAAGGCGAACGACGCTGAGCTGCGGAACCTGCTGCTCGACGGCTTCGGCGGCATGGCGTGCAACGTGAGCTTCGGCACGAACTACCTCGACTCGGCGGCCGACTGGGACACGATGCGCTACGTGGCGAAGGAGGCGCAGGCATCGGGCATGACGCTCTGGCTCTACGACGAGAACGGCTATCCCTCCGGCACGGCGCGCGACAAGACGCTGAAGGGCCACCCCGAATGGCAGGCGCGCGGCGTGCTGGTCGCCGTCACGAACGTCGCTGCCGGCGCGCGGGCGGAGCTGGTTCTGCCGCCCGGCACGTTCCGCCTCGCGGTGGCGTGTCCGATGAAGGGCGGCCGGCCGGATACGGACGCCGCCGTGAACCTTGACGCATGCGCCATCGGCGGCAAGGTGACGTGGACCGCCCCCGCACAGGGACCCGCCCAGTGGCGCGTGATCGGCGTCACGGAGGATTTCCTCCACGAATCCACGCACGCCGCGCTGAGCCTCGCCCTCAAGCAGCCCTACATCAACCTGCTCATGCGCGAGCCGACCGCCCGCTTCATCGAGCTCACGCACGACCGCTATGCGAAGGAGCTGGGCGAGGACCTGAAGGTGTTCACGTCCACGTTCACGGACGAGCCCTCGCTCATGAGCTGCTGGCTGCGTCCGATGCCGTACTACGTGCTGCCGTGGTGCCCCGACCTGCCAGCCGACTACCGCGCGCGCACGGGGCGCGACCTGCTCGCCGACGTGCCGGCCATCGTCTTCGAGAACGCGTCCGGCACCACGCCGAGGCTCCGCTACGGCTTCTGGAACATGGTGGGCGACCGCGTGTCGAGGAACTACATGGGCCAGCTCACCGAATGGTCCACGCGGCACGGCATCCTCTCGGGCGGACACCTCCTCGCCGAGGAGGGGCTTTGCTCCCACGTGCCGTACTACGGCGATTTCTTCCGCTGTCTGCGCGCGCTGAGCGCGCCGGGTATCGACTGCCTCACGAGCGTCCCCTCCACCGTGCCGTGGATCACCGCGCAGTTCGGCGGCAGCGCGGGCGCGCTCAACGGCAGCCGCTACGTGATGTGCGAGGCGTCCGACCATTCCCAGAGATGGCGCCGGCCGGGCGACACGCGTCCGATCTACCAGGTGAGCGAGGACGAGATCATGGGTTCGCTCAACCGTCTCGTGTGGGGCGGCGTGAACACGTTCACAACACGACGATCGGCCGCACGATCACGCTGATGGCCGAAGGACAGAACGGCGCCGAGGTGGCGCTGCTCTACCCGTCGGAGGCGCTGATGTCCACGTACAGGCCGGGCCTGCACGGCGGCGGCGGACCGGACAACATGCGCGTGGCGTCGTGTTTCCGCAGCTGTGGCGCGTCGCTCTTCGAGGGACACCGCGCGTTCATGTTCGTGGACGCTCCGTCGCTCGCGGAGGCGAAGGTTGCGGGCGACGCGCTCGTGCGCGGCGACCTGCGCTGGCGCGTGGTGGTGTTGCCGCAGGCGACGACGCTCTCGTCGGCTGCCCTGCGCAACGTCCACGCCTTCTGGAAGGCCGGCGGCGCGGTGGTGGCGGTGGGCGCGTGCCCCGCGAACAGCGAGGCGGCGTTCCCCGACGCGACGGCGGCGCGTCTCTGCTCGGAGATGTTCGGCGAAGGCGCCCTGCGCCGTTCGTTCAGCGTGGCGCGGAACGCAGCCGGCGGGTGTGGCATATTCCTTGCAGGACAGCAGACCGCGATTCTCTCCGAGGTGGTGGACATGATCCTGGAGCCGCCAGTAACGATCACGGCGAACGTCGAGAAGGCCGCGCTGCGCGTGGCGCGCCGGCGGACGGCAGAAGGGGATGTGGTGTTCGTGCTGAACGATTCGGCCGATGCGTGGCGCGGGTCCGTGCGCCTGGCCGGCAATGCCTCAGCTGAGTTGTGGGATCCGCGCACGGGCGCGCATGGCCCGGGAGGGTCGCGCTCCTGCGCGACCGCATCGGGAGATTCGCGCTGCCGCGCGACCGCCGACATCCCCCTCGACCTGCCGCCGTTCGGCGCCGTGCTTCTCACAACGTCCCAACCCCTTGCGCAGACGCGCCGGGATCTCGACGAGAAGAAATTCCTGCCCACGATGATGCCCTTGGGCGCGCCCGTGAAGGAGGTGGGCGCGCCCTCGCGTGCGCGTGACGTGAAGGCGGAGCACCGTGTCAATCCGGACGGTTCGGCCTGGGCGCGGGCGCACATCCTGAAGGGCGGCGTGGACACGTTCATGTTCGTGCCGTTCGTCTACGGGGCCTCACCCTACGTGGACGGCATGCGCGGCATCACGTTCGACGCCGCGATGGAGGATGGCTCGATGTACCTCGCGCACTGCGGGCGGACGCTCGCCGACAAGGGCCGCGAGCGGTCGTACGTGCCGTTCTCGTCCTTCGCGCGCCACGGCAACGCCGGCAAGACGTCGATCTTCGACCCCGCGAAGGTGCGCCAGTTCCGCATCGGCTTCGGCGGCTACTTTGGCGAGGCGGGCCAGACGATCTCGTACGAGGTCACCCCTCCGACGGGCTACCGCTAATTTACTTCTCGGCCATTTGGACGACGACGTACTCCGACTTGTATTTCAGGAAGCCGCCGTTGCTCTCGCCGGGCATTGACTTGGTTTTGAGGGTCTTGGGCGGGTTGGCGATAAATGCGGCGATGCCTGCGCGCGTACGCGGGCTGTACGTCGAATTGCCCCACGTCGAGATGACCTTGCCCTGTTCGTCCAGCAGCTCGCAGGCGATGCCGTTGATGTGCCAGCCGGTGCTGATATCAGCTTCAGCGACCCGTCCATCGCGCCGCTTCGCGTGAAGAGGCACTTGATGGACTGCGTCGGGGAATACCCGTAGCCGAGCCGGTTGTCCTTGTTCTTCGTGATCGTCATGACGTTGAGCGTGAACCACTTGTTGGTGTCGCCTGCGGAGTTGGCGGAGATCGTGATGCGGAACGTCTGCTTCGACTTGACCTCCTTGAGCCAGCTCGGCGCGTTTTCCAGAGTCAGCTCCTCGTCACTGTCGACGGCGGTGTAGACATGGCCGAAGGAGTTCGTCGTGACGGACGGTCCCTTCGGGAGAAGGGTGGTCTCCGCGCTTGAGGAGATCTTCAGTACGTTGAGCAGCGGCTTCGCGAACGTCCCCGTTGTCAGGAACGCGACGGCGGCCAGCAGGCAAGCTTTGCAGCTCTTCATAGGACGGGCGTTAACAGCGCACTTCGTGGCACCAGCCGTGCGTGTCGGGGAGGCGTCCGTACTGGATGCCCTGCACAGTGTCGTACAGCTTCTGGAGGTGCGGGCCGACGGCGTCGGGATCCGAGATCTTGATCACCTCGCTGCCGCGCGTGATCTCCCATACGGGCGTGACCACCACGGCCGTGCCGCACGCGGCGACTTCGGCGAACTCCTTGATCTCCTCGTAGGGCACCTTGCGGCACTCGACCTTCCAGCCGAGGTCGGCGGCGCACTGTTTGAGGGACATGTTGGTGACCGAGGGCAGCACGGAGTGCGAGTCCGGCGTTACGTAGGTGCCGTCCGCCTTGATGCCGAGGAAGTTGGAGGTGGAGAACTCCTCCACGTAGGTGTGCGACTTCGCGTCGAGGTAGAGCTCCACGGGCCAGCCTTCGCGCTTCGCCTTCTCGTGGGCGAAGAGGGACGCGGCGTAGTTGCCGCCCACCTTCACGTCGCCCATGCCGTGGGGCGCGGCGCGGTCCCAGTCGTCGAGGATCACGGCGCGCACGGGCTTGAGCCCGCCCTTGTAGTAGGCGCCCACGGGCATGACCATGATCATGAACGTGTATTCCTTCGCGGGCGCGACGCCGATCTGCGGGCCGGTGCCGATGAGGAGCGGGCGCAGGTAGAGCGAACCGCCGGTGCCGTAGGGCGGCACGTACTCGATGTTCGCGGCCACGACCTTCTCGGCCGCCTCAATGAACATCTCTACGGGGACGGGCGGCATCACGCAGCGCTCGGCGGTGCGGTACATGCGCTTCGCGTTCTCGTCGGGACGGAAGATCACGACCTTCCCGTTCTCCTGGCGGAACGCCTTCATGCCCTCGAAGCACTCCTGCCCGTAGTGCAGGCACGAGGCACCGATGTGCATCGTGATGTAAGGTTCCTTGATGAACTCCGGCGCACCCCACGCGCCGTCCTTCCACGTATAGCGGATGTGGCAGTTCACGTCCGAGAAACCAAAACCCAGTTTTGACCATTCAATGTTCGGCATCTTTTTTTCTCCTTGTCGCCGTATATTTTAATCCTTTTTCCCCGCCGGGGCAACCTGATTCTTGAGAGCCGTCAGCTGTTCGACCTCCGCGTCCACGAGGCGGTCGCCCGTGGGGGCGGCGAAGCGCGACGACAGCGCCTCGTAGCCGCCGTCGGAATGGGACTTGGTTGTCGGGATGTAGCCCTCGCTGCCGTTGGTGAGGCACGTGAAGACCGTCATGCGGAACGGCGAGCGTTTCTTGACCGCGCGGCCGATGTCGACGAACGGCTCGCACGGCACGCCCGCGAACGCCAGAGCGTCGCCGATGGCGAGCGAGGAGACGAGGATGTCGAAGTGGTCCGGCCCGTTCTTCAGCCGGCGGACGCGCGAGCCGGGGCTCGTGAGCGTCATGATTTCCATGTGGCCCAGCGGGATATCCTTCTTGCGCCCGGCGTCGAACATCTCCACCCACTTGATCTCGTCGGCGGTCGGCAGGTTCGCGGGCATCGGACGGGCGGCGACGATGCCGCGGACCGGACCGGCCGGAATCTCCTCGCACACGTCCCACACCCCCAGCGCCGCGCCGGCCACGGCCCGGCCCATGTGGAGGGCGATCGCACGGGGCCGCTCCTTGCGCTCGGCGTTGAGCGCGGCGCGTCCGGGCGGCGGGAAGCGGTAGTGGTGGTTCACGTCGCCCTGCGCGCCGTTGAGGAAGAGGCACTTCACGCCGTCGCCGACGGCCGCCTCGAACGTGTTGCGGACGACGCCCGGCCAGTCGGCGGAGTACTTCGTGCCGCCGATGGTGTCGGGATGCACGCCGAAGTTGACGATGGCGATGTCGGGCGCGCCGGTGCGGCGGAAGCGGACGAGCTGCAGCGATTCGTCGGGCGTGCCGAGGGGTTCCTTGACGTTGGGGTTCGTGATTCCGGGGTTGGTGCGGACGGAGCCGTCCTTCATGCGGTACCGGCGGATGAAGGAGATGTTGCGGCAGACGGTGCGGGCGACGCCGATCTTCGCGGGGGCCAGGTCGGCGAGCGCCATCTTCGCGACTTCCGCCATCTTGGCGACGCGCGTGTCCGCAAAGGACATCACAAGCCGGTTCTCCTCCTCGGAGAAGCCGCCTCTCTTCCAGTCGGCGGGGCCGGTGTGAATGTGCGTCGCGTGCACGTAGATCCGGTCGCGCGGAACGCCCGTCGCCTGGGTGATCGCCGGAAATGCCTTCGCCATGAAGGGATTGGTCAGGTGCAGGTCATCGACACAGTAGATGAGCGCGTTGTTCGTGCCGTCCGAAACGGCCACGCAGTCGATGTAGAGCGGGTCCAGTACGCCGTCGGCGACGCGATGGGAGAAGTACCCGACAAGCGGGATGCCGAGAGGCGGCGTTGCCTCGACGCGGGCGAACCCGGCCTTGAACTCGGCGAAAGCAGCTCCCGCTCCGAGGGCGAGGGCCAACACGATTGCTTTTTTCATTTTCGATGACCTTTCGTTGAGGGTGCGGACGTTATTCTACACTTTCTTCCGTCTTCCGTCAAACCCGTCAAGTTGGTATACTATACGCGCATCGGCCACCAAAAGGAGACGACCATGGACATTCAACGCAGAGATTTCATTTGTTTGGGCGCGGCGGGCGTCGCGCTTGCCGCACGCGCCACCCAGCCGGCGATGCCGCTTGAGCAGGCGGATTTCCGCTACGGCCTCACGCGCGTGAACGACGTGCTCGCGAAGGAGTGCGCGCGGCGCGGCATCACGATCACGGACTGGCACATCCACCTCCGGGGCGGCATGACCGCCGAGATGGCCGCCGAGCGCGAGAAGGCGAGCGGCATCCGCAGCGGCGTGTTGGAGAACCACGGCCGCGAATGGCCGCTCTGCAGCAACGAGATCCTCGCCAAGTTCATCGCCGAGTCGAAGAAGCCGCGCGTGGACGGGCGCCCCCTGCCCGTCGGCGTCCAGGTGAACGACCGCGACTGGTACCGGCAGATCTCTCCCGAGAACCGCGCCGCGCTCGACTACGTCCTCGCCGACACGATGATCATGGGCGTGGGCGAGGACGGCAGGCCGCAGCGCCTCTGGCAGCTGAAGAAGCCGATCGCCGACGCCGACGCCTGGATGAAGCGCTACATGGCGCACAACCTTCAGGTGCTTGACGAGCCGATCTCCATTCTCGCGAACCCCACCTATCTGCCCACGTGCCTCTCGGGCGAATACGACCGCCTCTGGACCGACGCGCGCATGCGCGAGGTCATCGCGCGCGCCGTCGCGAAGGGCATCGCGCTCGAAATCCAGGCCGAGTCGCCGTTCCCCCGCGCGAAGTTCTTCAAGCTCGCGAAGAAGATGGGCGCGAAGTTCAGCTTCGGCACGAACAACTTCAACCCCAAGGTGAAGGACCTTTCGCGCTGGCTCGAGGTGATCGACTGGCTCGACCTCACCGGCGACGACATCTGGCGCCTGACGTGACAGGGTGTGACAGGCGCACACACTGAATGTGCCATCATGGCGCACTTTTGGGCGAAAAGGGGGCGCTGACGGGGTTGGCACGGGCTTTGCTACTTATCAGGCGTTGAAAAGCTTGAAAGGAGCAAAACCATGAATACACTGATAGACATGAATCCCTGGAACTGGCTGGACGCCTTGTTCGACGTGGACAACCGCGTCACGCGGACGATGCGCGCACGCGCGGCGGGCCGCTTCCCGCCCGTGAACGTGTTCCTGGACGACAACGCGGTCTTGATCGACATGGAGCTGCCTGGCAAGACCGCAAAGGACGTGGACCTCACCCTGGAGGCGCAGGCAGTGGTCGTGGCCGACAAGCCCGCCCCTGTGACCGACGAGAAGGGCGAGTCCGGCCAGCCCAAGCCGGCGTGGACGCGCCGCCTCGAGCTGCCGTTCCGCGTCAACGCCGAGAAGGCGAACGCAAAATTCACCGACGGCATCCTGCGCATCGAACTGCCCCGGGCCGAGACCCAGGGCGTGCACCGGATCGCCATCGCCGGTTAACCGTCAAACGCGAAAGGAGAATTGAAATGAACGCTGAAACCGAGAAATTCGTGATGCCCGCCGTCTCGCTGAAAGAGCAGCCCGCGAGCTACACCTTTACCTTCACCCTGCCGGGCATCGGCAAGAAGGACGCCGACCTCCACGTGGAGGGACGCACCTTGACGCTGAAGACGCACGCTACGTGGCAGAACCCGGCCGGGTTCCGTCAGGTCGAGGCCGAGTTCGACCGCGAGAACTACGCCGCGTCGGTTGATCTGCCGGAGATGGCGGACATCGCCTCGCTCGCGGCCACGCTCGAGAACGGCATCCTCACCGTGACGGTGCAGAAGAAGCCCGAGACGCAGCCGCGCAAGATCGCGATCGGGTGAGGCGGCCGCGCAGGAGCGCGGCCCTCCCGCCGTTAGCGGCAGGACCAGGTCTTCCCAGGGGAGAGGAAGAGGAAGCCGGGAATCCCGGCAACGTCGAAACGGACGTCCTCGAAGTGCCCCTGGGAAGGCTTCTTCGTTGTTACCTTCCACAAGCCGGGCGGCGGGTTTCCGCTCGCAACGGCGCGCTCCCATCCGGAGATGTTGTCGTGGTCCCACACGCAGATGCCCTGCGGATCGGTGAGGAACACGTGCGCGCGCTCCTCGCCCTCGCCCGAGACGTAGAGCGCGAACCGCTCCGTCTTCGGCGGCACGGCGAGCCAGAACGAACCGACGCTGGTGATGAAGCTCTGCGCGTGTTCGGACGTTTCGATGGCCACGGGGGCGTCCGCCTCCGTGAGGCAGAACGCGACGCGGCCCACGTCGACGGATAGGCGGTAGAAACCCGGGGCGGGCGCGTCGAACGTGAACGCGGTTTCCTTGAATTCGGGAAGGGGAATCTTCTTGACCTTCTTCCCCTTCGCGTCCGTGACGACGAGCGGCTTGGTTCCGGGCTCGTAGCGGCCGACGCGCTGTTGGCGTCCCTTGAAGTGGAGCGTGCGCGCGGCGTTCGCGTAGACGACGTACGTGGCGAGGTTGCGCGCGCGGAGCGGCGAGAGCTTGACGGACGTGCCGGGCGCGGCGTCGAACACCTGCGCGCCGGCGAGGTCGGGGGCGGTCACGTATGCGACGGGCGGTGCGCCGTCCGACGACAGCGGCAGGTGGATTTTCTGCCAGGTCTCGTTCATCGGCGTGACGACCTCCTCGCCGACGGCGTTCGTGGTGACGATGCGGCAGCTGTCGATGGAGACGTACGTCGAGGTGGACGGGCTCTCGCGGATGTTGACGGCGCGGGCGGATTTCGGCTTCTCGAACGAGCAGTTGGAGAGGGAGAGCCTGGCGCGCACGCCGCGGCCGCGGCGGCCGTCCGTGGAGAAATTGAACGCGGCGCGGTCGCCGAAGGCCGTGCAGTTCTCGAAGCGGAGGTCGATGGGCTCGCTCGAGGCGTTGAGCTGGCCGGCCCAGGTGGTGTAGCCGGCGCCCTGGTTGTGGACGGCGAGGCAGTTGCGCATCACGCAGTTCTTCAGCACCTCGGAGGGATGGTTGGGCTCGAAGTCGATGCCGGCCGCGGGCGGCGTGCCGAACGTCTCGCGCATGACGGTGTTCTCGATGAGGAGGTTCTCGGCGGAGATCACGCTGATGCCCTGGCGGTGGTTGCGGTCGCAGAGCACGTCGCGGATCACCACGTCCACGTTGCGGCGCAGCGGGCCGCGGCAGCCGAGGTAGATGCCGTCGCCGCCGGAGTCCGCGAGCGTGAGCCCCTCGATGCGCACGTTGCGGCAGCTGAGGATGGAGAGGGCGTGGCGCCACTCGGACTTCTCGTAGGGCGGCTTCATGTAGTCCTCGTGCCGCATGCGCAGCGCCGCGCCGTAGCCCACGATGTGGACGTTCGTGCAGCCGGCGAAGGTGAGCAGGGCCGCGCCCTTGGATCGGAACTCGCCGGGCTTCGCCTGGATTTCGGTGCCGGGCTCGAGGACGAGCTCCAGGTTCGACGCGCCCTTGAGGGGCGTGACGACCCAGGGCGAGGGCATCTTGTCCACGACGAGCCGCGCGACGCCGGACGTGAGCGCGGCCTGCAGCGGCGCGGTGGCGTCAACTGGATCGAAGCCCCACCACGAGGCGCGCGCCTCTGTGCAGGTGCCGGCGCGGACCTGCGCGACGAGGTCGGGACGGGCCTCGGCCGAGGCCGTGAACGCGCCCACGAGGGCGCACAGCGGGAGAATGATTTTTTTCATGTTGCGTAGAATAGCACATCGGCTTCGTTTCGGCAAGCAAAAGAGGCTTGTCAAGACGGCGGGGAAACTGCTACAATAGGTGCGTCATGCCAACATCTCCTTTAGGCCTCTCGCGTGACGAGAGCATCCGGCGCCTCTATGCGCGCCATCGTGCGACGGCCGATCGCTTCGGCTACACCTACCGACGCGCGACGGTGTCGCCGAACAGTCTGCCGTATGTCCTTTTCCTCGGCAACCATTCGTCGGGGAAGTCCAGTTTCATCAACTATCTTCTGGGCGACGCGCCCGTGCAGGACGCCGGCATCGCGCCGACGGACGATGCGTTCACTTTTCTCCTCTACGGCGAGGAAGAGCGGGACGTCATGGGTCAGGCGGCGCTGGAAATGCTGGCGGACGAGCTCGCGCCGCTGAGGGAGTTTGGCCCCGAGCTGGTCCAGCGCGTGCGCGTGAAGGTGCGGCGGCGCGAGATGCTCAAGAGCGTGGTGCTCGTGGACAGCCCCGGCATGATCGACGCGTCCGAGGAATCCGTCTCGCGTGGATACGACTTCTTCGGAACGATCAAGTTCCTCGCAGAGATCACCGATCTCGTGCTGATGATTTTCGATCCCGACAAGCCGGGAACCACCAGCGAGGCCGTGGAGGCGATGAAGGGGCCCCTGACGGGCTTTTTCTTCAAGCTGCGCCTGGTTTTCAACAAGTGCGACCGTTTCACGAGCATGTACGACTACGCGCGCGCGTACGGGGCGCTCTGCTGGAACCTCGCGCATGCGTTGCCGATCAAGGATCTCCCCAAGATCTACAACTGCTACCTGCCCGGGCTGGCGCGTGCGGAGGAGTCGTCCATCGACCGGCGCGATTTTGATGCGTTGCGCGAGGAGATCGTCAGCGAGGTGAGAAACGCCAACCTGCGCCGGGCGGACAACATCCAGATGGCCGTCAACAAGGACCTCTCCTGCCTCGAGATGCACGCGCGCGTGGCGCTGCGCGTCCGGCGCATGCTTGCGAAGCGGCTGTGGGCGGCGCGCGTCCTTTTCGCCGGCGGCGTGGCCCTCTTTGCGGCGGCGGGGTTCCTCGTGGCGAACGCCTGCGGCATTTCGGTCCATGAGGCCCACGGGTGGCGCAACGGATTCCTGTTCGGCCTTCAGACGCTGGGCGTGCTCGGCCTGTCGGGTCTGTCGGGTTTCGTGTTTTTCGGCGTCATGCGACATGCCGTCGACCGGTACCTCGAGCAGCAGATTGCCAGCCTTGACGCGACTTTTTCGGTTGAATACAGCCGCGAGCTGTCGCTCGGCGCGCGCGATGACCTGCGCCAATACTGGGCACAGGTCCGGCCCGCGCTCGCGGAGATCCTGCGTGCGCGCTGGCACGACCTGCCCCTCTTCGCCTGGGGCAGGATTCGTCGCCTTCAGGCAGACATCGCTCGAGAACTCGTGGTGGAGAAGAAGTGATGGCACGCGGAAACATGAAAAGATGGATTGGCGCCGGCGCGGCTTTCGTCATAGCGTTGGCGGCCGTTCTGTGGATCCTGCATTCGGGCGAGAAGCCGCCTGCCGACGCGCCGGCGGTGGCCAAGAAGACGAGCGCGCGCGAGGCGCGCGCCGCGCGCCGTCAGATCGCCCGCGCGGCGCAGAAAGGTGAGAAGGTCGGGGCGAAAGCCGCAGCCCCGGCCGCATTCGACGACAGCGAGCCCCCGGGGGCGACGGCCATGACCGAGGAGGAGGTCCGGGCCAACGAGGAGGAGAAGCTCGTGGGTGCGTTTTACGACATGACAGACAAGTGGCTCAAGCCCTCCAAGGCAGATGTGCCGATGGAGGCGGTGGAGAAGTTCCGCGAGCAGTTCAACAAGGTCCCGCGGGCCCGCAAGGCGGAGTGTCTCCAGCGAGCCCTTAACCTGTTGCCGGACGCGAATGTCATGTTGCTTGCGGGCATCCTGCTGGACAAGGGACAACCGGCCGAATACCTTGAACTCGTGTACAATGACATCCTCAACCGGGATGAAAGCGTGAAGAAGCCGCTTCTTAAGGAGATATTCAAGGACCGGGAACACCCCTGTTGGGCGACCACGGCGTGGATTCTTGACGTGACGGGGGAAATCCCCGGAAAGTGAGACTATGGCGAAACGATTCATCGTAGCGTGTGGTGGTACCGGAGGACATACGTTCCCGGGCCTTGCTGTCGCGCGGGAGTTGCGGTCCCGCGGTCACGAGGTGACCGTCTGGGTGTCGGGGCGGGCGATCGAGAGTTCCGTGATGACGGCGTGGGACGGCCCCACGTTTTCCACGCGCGCGCGCCCGTTGCACCCGAAGTACCTGTTCTCGTTGCTCTATTCCCGGTTCCGGTGCGCCCGCGAGATGAAGCGCGTCAAGCCTCATGCATTGCTGGCCATGGGTTCGTACTCGAGTCTGCCGCCCGTGCTGGCGGCGGTCGCGCGCCACGTTCCCGTGATCCTCCACGAGGCGAACACGGTGCCGGGACGTGCCGTCGGCTACCTGGCCCGCTACGCGGCGGCGGTGGCCATCACCTTCGCCGAAACGGCCGAATATCTCCGTGGGCGGGAGACGGTGGTCACGGGGCTGCCGGTCCGCGCCGAGATCGCCGGCCAACCGCGTTTCGACGACATGCCGTCCGACGCGTTCTGCGTGTTCGTGACGGGCGGCAGCCAAGGCGCGCACCGCGTGAACGAACTGGTCTCGCAGGCGCTCGTGCTCCTGCGGCGGGACATCGAGAAACGGGAAGTGAGCCGTTCGTTCCAGGTCATCCACCAGACGGGCGCGGCGGACGAGGCCGACGTGAAGGCGCGTTATGAAGAGGCTGGCATTCCCGCGCGCGTGCGGGCCTTCGAGCACGAGATGGGCCGCGCCTTCGCGACCGCCGACCTCGTCATCGCCCGCGCCGGCGCGTCCACGTGCTTCGAACTCGCCCTCGTGGGCAAGCCCGCATTCTTCATTCCCCTGCCGAGCGCCTTGCGCAACCACCAGCATTTCAACGCGCTGTCGTTCGTGAAGGCGGGCGGCGCGGACGAAGGCATCCAGGACAGCCTCACGCCGCGCGCGCTGGCGAACTACATCCTCCACAAGATCCTCCATCCCGAGGAGCTCGCCCAGCGGGCGCTGGCGATGCGCCTGGCGGCCACGCCGGACGCCGCCGCGAAGGTCGCGGACCTCGTGGAGCAGAAGGCCTTGGACTGACGGGTGCGGCATGAGATTCCCCTCGGTCGAGGAACTGGCTGGCTGGATTGGTTTGCGTGACGCGGAGGCCGTCCGCGCGCTGCACGCGCGCGCCTACGCCGTGAAAGAGGAGATTGTCGGCCGTCGCGTGTCGATGCGCGGCCTGATCGAGGCCGGCAATGTCTGCGCGAAGGACTGCCGCTACTGCGGCATCCGCGCGTCAAACCGGAACCTCATGCGCTACCAGCTCACGCAGGAGGAGATCGTCTCATGCGCCCGTTTCGCCGCCGAGTCGGGCTACGGATCGGTCGTCATCCAGTCCGGCGAGATCGAAAGCGAGGCGCACACGCGGTTTATCGAGGAGGTCCTCCGCGCGATCGCGCCGCTGAAGCTCGGCGTGACGCTCAGCCTCGGGGAACAGACGGAGGACGCGTACCGCCGCTGGCGCGACGCGGGTGCGACGCGTTACCTCCTGCGCATCGAGACGTCCAACCCCGAGCTCTACGCTGCGCTCCACCCGGCGAACTGCTCCTTCGACCGGCGCGTGGAGTGTCTGCGCGCCCTGCGCCGCTGCGGCTACCAGGTGGGGACGGGCGTGATGGCGGGTCTCCCGGGGCAGACGCTCGAGGACCTCGCGCGCGACATCGTCTTCTTCCGCGACATCGACGCCGACATGATCGGCATGGGACCCTACATCCCGCATCCCGACACGCCCCTTGCCGCGGAAGCGGCGGACTGGTCCGCCGAGACGGCGCTCCGCCTCGGCCTCAACATGATCGCCGCCGCGCGCCTTGCCCTGCGCGACGTGAACATCGCGGCTGCCACGGCACTGCAGGCACTGGACCCGCTCGGGCGCGAGAAGGGGCTCCTCGCCGGCGCGAACGTGGTGATGCCGAACGTTACGGACGTGAAGTACCGCGCGCAGTACAAGCTGTATGCCGGGAAGCCCTGCCTCGACGAGAACGCCGGCCTCTGCCGCGGCTGCCTCCAGCGGCGCATCGAGTCGATCGGTGAGACGGTCCTCTGGGGCGTCCCCGGCGACAGCGCGCATTTTTTCGCGCGGCAGAACGTCTGAAATGTGGTAAACTACTCTCCGCAATGGCAACAAAGTTCGAAACATGCGACATTCCCGGGCTCTTGGTCATCACGCCCGACGTCTATGCCGACGCACGCGGCTGGTTTACGGAGGCGTACCACGCGCAACGCTACTTTGAGAACGGCGTAAAGGCCGTGTTCGTGCAGGACAACCGCTCGTTCTCCGTGAAGAACGTCGTGCGGGGGCTGCATTTCCAGCTTCACCGCCCGCAGGCGAAGCTCGTGTCGGTCGTGCGCGGGACGGTGTGGGACGTGGCCGTGGACATCCGCTGGGGGTCGCCCACGTTCAAGAAGTGGTTCGCCATGGAGCTGTCCGCCGAGAACCGCAAGCAGTTCTACATCCCGCCGGGGTTCGCGCACGGGTTCTGCGTGCTGTCGGACGAGGCGGAATTCCACTACAAGTGCAGCGAGTTCTTCGATCCGAAGGACGACCGCGGCCTGCAGTGGAACGAACCCGCCATCGGCGTGGCGTGGCCGGTGAAGGAGCCGATCCTCTCGCAGAAGGACACCCTGCGCATCCCGTTCGACAAGCTGACAGAAGCCGATTTCCCGCACGTGGCCCTGTGAGGCCGTAACAAAAGGAGATTCCAGTCAATGAAGACGCTGATCAAGAACGCGCACGTCATCAGTCCGGACCTCGACCTGAAGAAGGCCAACGTCGTCATCGAAAAGGGCAAGATCAAGGCCGTCACCCGCGAACCCGTCGCGGGTCCGTTCGCGACGGTCGTGGACGTGAAGGGCAAGTACGTGGTGCCCGGCTTCATCGACGTGCACCTGCACGGCGCGTGCGGCTACGACGTGTGCGACGCGGACCGTCCCGAGGCCATCGAGAAGATCGCCGAGGCGAAACTCGCGGAGGGCTGCACCACGTTCCTGCCGACAACGCTCACGATTGACCACAAGACGCTCGTGGCCGCCGCGCGGCACCTCGCCGCGTACCAGAAGAACCCGCGCTTCGCGAAGGCGCCCGGCCTCCACCTCGAGGGACCGTTCATCAACCCCGCCTGCTGCGGCGCTCAGAACCCGGCGTTCGTGCGGAAGCCCGACATCAAGGAGGTCCTGAAGATCGCGAAGATCGCGCCCGTCCTGCAGGTGTCCTTCGCGCCCGAGATGAAGGGCGGCGCCGCGTTCGCCGCCGCGTGCCTCGCGCACGGCATCGTGCCGAGCTGCGGGCACACCGGCGCCACGCTCGCGCAGCTGATGCCGGCGTACGAGAAGGGCCTGCGGCACATGACGCATTTCTGCAACCAGATGACGAAGCTCCACCACCGCGAGATCGGCATGGTCGGCGCGGGATTCCTGATCGACGACCTCGACACCGAGGTGATCTGCGACCGCATCCACCTCTGCGACGACATGCTGCGCCTCATCTTCTCGAAGCGCCCGCTCGCACACATCCAGATGATCACCGACTCGTTGCGCTGCTCGCACCTGCCAGACGGCTACGTCTTCGAGCTGGGCGGACTCAAGGTGGCGCTGAAGGGCGGCGAGGCGCGCCTCGTGGAGGGCGGCAACCTCGCGGGCTCCACGCTGTGGATGAACAAGGGCCTCAAGAACATCCACGAGGTCACGGGTCTGCCGCTCAAGGACATCATCCGCGTCACGTCCTGGAACCAGGCCATCGGCCTCGGCCTCGGCAAGCGGCTCGGCAAGGTCGAGAAGGGGTACGTCGCCGACCTTGCGGTGCTCGACCCGAAGTCGTTCGACGTCTGCGCCGTCTTTCTTGACGGCGAACTGCGCACGCGCGGATAAATGTGGTATAATACGTACCCGTTCTCGGAGAGTTGGCGGAGTGGTCGATCGCGGCGGTCTTGAAAACCGTTGACCCGCAAGGGTCCGGGGGTTCGAATCCCTCACTCTCCGCCAGTCCCGAAATCCATTTCTCACCGCCGTCAGCGCCCTGGGCACGGAAGATTTACCGAGGGGCACGAAAAAATGCCCTCGCGTGCGCGCGCGCGTTATGGTATAATATGCGCACATCCGCAAAGGAAAAACCATGTCAGAAGAGAACAAGCCGATTGAGGAAACATCTGCCACGCCGCAGGGCGATGCCGCGCCGCAGGAACCGGGCAAGTACAACGCCGCCAACATCCAGGTGCTGGAGGGCATGGAGGCCGTGCGGAAACGCCCCGCCATGTACATCGGCGACACGGGCGAGCGCGGCTACCACCATCTCGTGTACGAGGTGGTGGACAACTCGATCGACGAGGCGCTTGCCGGCTACTGCACGCTCATCGACGTGCAGATCAACCCGGACGGCTCGCTCTCCGTGACGGACAACGGGCGCGGCATCCCCGTGGACATGCACCCGACGCAGCACCGTCCCGCGATCGAGGTGGTGCTCACGATTCTGCACGCGGGCGGCAAGTTCGACGGCTCGAACTACAAGGTGTCGGGCGGCCTGCACGGCGTGGGCGTTTCGTGCGTGAACGCGCTCTCCGACTGGATGAAGGTGGAGGTGAAGCGCGGCGGCAAGGTCCACCACATCGAGTTCTCGCGCGGACACGTGACGAAGCCGCTCGAGGTCGTGGGCGAGTGCGGCGACGAGACAGGCACGAAGGTGACGTTCTTCCCCGACCACTCCATCTTCAGCTGCCACGCGTTCAAGTGGGAGATCCTCTGCAACCGCCTGCGCGAGCTCGCGTTCCTCAACAAGGGCGTGAAGATCCACTTCAAGGACAACGAGGGCGAGGGCCACCACGAGGAGACGTTCCACTACGAGGGCGGCATCGACCAGTTCACCGAATACCTCAACACGAACAAGAAGCCGCTCACGCCCGTGATCCACTTCGAGGGCGAGGCGCAGGGCGTGACGGGCACGGTGCAGGCGGAGGTGTCCATGCAGTACACGGACACCTACTCCACCATCGAGCAGACCTACTGCAACAACATCCACACCATCGAGGGCGGCACGCACCTCTCCGGCTTCCGCGCCGCGCTCACGCGCACCATCAACAAGTACGGCCGCGCGATGAAGAACGGCATCAAGGAGAAGGACAACGTCACGGGCGACGACATGCGCGAGGGCCTCACGGTGATCGTGAGCGTGAAGGTGCCGCAGCCGCAGTTCGAGGGCCAGACGAAGACGAAGCTCGGCAACGGCGAGGTGCAGGGCATCGTGGACTCCATCGTGAGCGAGAAGCTCATGACGTTCTTCGAGGAGAACCCCGCCGTGGCGGAGGTCGTGGTCAACAAGATCCTGCTCGCGTTTCGCGCCCGCGAGGCCGCGCGCGCCGCGCGCGAGAAGACGCGCAAGGGCGTGATGGACGGGCTCTCGCTCCCCGGCAAGCTGAAGGACTGCTCGGAGCGCGACGCGTCCAAGACGGAGCTGTTCCTGGCCGCAACCGCGCCACGCAGGCCATCCTGCCGCTGCGCGGCAAGGTGATCAACGTGGAGAAGGCGCGCGTGGACCGCATGCTCGCCAACAACGAGATCCGCACGCTCATCACCGCGATCGGCTGCGGTTTCGCGGAGGAGTGGGACGTCTCCAAGATCCGCTACCACAAGATCATCATCATGACCGATGCCGACGTGGACGGCGCCCACATCCGCACCCTCCTCCTCACGTTCTTCTACCGCAAGATGCCGGAGCTGATCGAGAAGGGCTACGTGTACCTCGCCCAGCCGCCGCTCTACAAGGTGGAGCGCAAGAAGAAGATCGAGTACGTGCTCACCGACGGCGAGATGACCTCGCGCCTGCTCTTCCTCGGCCTCGACGACATGACCGTGAAGCGCGTGAACGGCGAGGTGTTCGACAACGACCAGGCGCGCCGTCTCCTCGAGCTGCTCGCGGAGATCGACGAGACCTCCAAGGCCGTGGAGCGGCGCGGGCTTTCCGTGAAGGCGCTCCTCGACGCGCGCGACGCGAACGGCGTGGTGCCGCGCTACGCGCTCGTGCGCGGCGCGGGCGACGACGCGAAGATCGAGTTCGCGATGGACGAGGCGGCCTTCAAGGCACGCGTGGCCGCCCTCCAGCAGGAGCTGCAGACCACGATTGACATTCCCACAACGCAGGTGGAGACGTACCATCCGACGGACCAGATGGAGTTCCGCTGGCTCGAGATGTACCGCGCCTCTCTCCTCCGCAAGCAGATGGAGTCGTTGAAGGGAATGGGGTTCACGGTGGAGGACTACCTCGGCGAGTCCGGCACGGTGGCCATCCTGGAGGAGGACGGTTCGTCGCAGGAAGTGAAGAACCTGCCCGACCTCCTCGAGGCGGTCCGCGCGCGCGGCCGCAAGGGCATGAGCATCTACCGCTTCAAGGGTTTGGGCGAGATGGACGCCGACGAGCTCTACGAGACGACGATGGACCCCGCCCGCCGCCACATGCTGCGCGTGAAGCTCTCAGACGCCGTGAAGGCCGACCAGATGTTCTCGCTCCTGATGGGCGACGAGGTGGAGCCGCGCCGCAAGTTCATCGAGGACAACGCCCTCAACGTCCGCTCGCTGGACATCTAAAGGGGCCTGATGAAATGGCTGCTGTATAACGCGCTGTTCGCCGTCGCCTACACGGTGATGTTGCCGTCCTTCCTGCTGCGCATGAAGCGCCGCGGGGGGTACCGCGCGCGTTTTGCCGACCGCTTCGGCCGTTATCCGCCTGAAATCGCCGAAGCCCTTTCGCAGGGTGCGGCCTTTCCGCAGGGGTGGATATGGATTCACGCCGTGAGCGTGGGCGAGGTGCAGGTGGCGGGGCAGCTCATGCGCGCGATGCGCGAAAGGAACCCGGACGTGCGTTTTGTGTTCTCCACCACGTCGTCGACGGGGTGGAAGACGGCCGAGCGCGAGGTGACGCCGGCGGACGTGCTGATCTACAACCCGCTCGACTTCGGCGGCTGCGTGAAGCGCGCGCTCAACGCGGTGAATCCACGCGCCGTGATCCTCACCGAGACGGAGATCTGGCCCAACTTCATCCGCGCGCTCAAGAAGCGCGGCGTGCCGATCTATCTCGTCAACGCCCGCATCTCAGACCGCAGCGCGCCGCGTTACAAGGCGCTCCGGTGGTTCTTCGGAGAGGTGTTCCGCTGCTTCACGAAAATCTACGCGCAGAGCGACCTCGATGCGAAGCGCCTGACGGACGCCGGGGCGGATCCCGCGTCGGTTCAGGTGGCCGGCAGTTTTAAGTTCGACGTGGCGCACCGCAACGAGGCGAAGGAACGCGAGCTTCGCGCGTGGATCGGGGAGGGCGACATTCTGCTCGGCGGCAGCACGTGGCCGGGCGAGGACGTGGTGATGCTTAACACCTACAAGCGGCTCCTCGAAAAGCATCCCGGCGTGAAGCTCGTGATTGCACCGCGCCATTTCGAGAAAGCGGACGCCGTGGAGGCGAACATCAAGGCCGCAGGGTTTGAGTGCGTGAGGAGGTCGAGAAGCGGCGAGAGCGCCGCTTCCCCGAACGACGTGTATCTGTGCGATACGACGGGGGAGATGATGGGGCTTTTCGGCATTGCCACCGTCGCGTTCGTGGGCAAGAGCCTCTGCGCGCACGGGTCGCAGAACATGATCGAGCCGTGCCTCTGCGGCGTCGCGACCGTCGTGGGGCCGTATACGGAGAATTTCCGTCCGGTGATGAGCGACCTGCTTGCGGCGGACGCGCTCGTGCAGACGCCCGACGCATCCACGCCCGAGGCGCGCGCGGCGTCCGTGGAGGCGGAGCTTTTACGCTTCTTTGACGAGCCCGAGCGGCGCGCCGCGTACGGACAGCGCGCGCAGGCGGCCGTCGCGCGGCGTTGCGGCGTGGTTGGGCGGTGTGCGGACGAACTCCTGGAGGCACTCGCATGAGGATCGACCGATCCATCTCGCCCGGTTCGCAGATGTTCAGGTTCCTGATCGTCGGCGGGACGCTCGCGGCGGTGATTGCCGTTTGTGTGCTGCTCATCTGGTTGATTGCCCGCAAGGCATCCGAGTCTGCGCCGGAAGAAGCGGCGGAAGACATGCCCGTGGACACGGGCTACAGGTTCCGCCAGATCCGGCTGTATCCGGCCTGCATCGCGATGTTCCAGAATCCGTCCGCGCAGTCCGCGCGCGTGGTCGGCGCCGAGGCGGAATTCTACCGCAAGCCGTTTGAGACGGCCGGCGTGAAGGTGCAGGACGGGGCGGAGGCCTCGTCGCCGGCCGACATCGTGCTTGTCGCGCCGCGGCCGGACTGGCTCGCGGGGACGGATTTTCCGACCGGTGACGAGTGGCGGCGCCTGGCGGGCCTGCGCGCGGAGGGCGGTCTTGTGGCGTTGCACATCGACATGCGGCGTCTTGCGTTGGGGCGGCTGAAGGGCATTCTCGCCGAGTTCCGCGCCACGTTCGGGCCTTATTTCCTCTGGTGTGTCGGCGCGAACGACTACGTGGTGACGAGCGCGACGGAGTTGACGGCGGACAAGTTGTACGATTTGTTTGCCGGCGAAAAGGCGTCCGAGGCATTTGCCGAGACGGGCGTCTACACGCCGGCGGACGTGTTTGCGTGCTACATGGGGCGCGACGTGGAGATCGAGCCGGGCCTGCAGAAGGTCCCGGTTGCCGTCCGCAAGACGGTGACGTGGAAGGAGGCACGCAAGGCGCTTGAAACACTCTCCGCGAAGGATACCTTCTACGTGCGTCCTGGGGTGTTGACGCCGTACTACATCCCGCCTCTGCCGTGGTTCAAGAAGGGCGACGCGGAGGCGACCGTGTTCGCCGGTACGACAAACGCCATTATGGGGGTGCAGGCCGCCCGGCGCGAGTTTCTCGCAGGCTTCGACGATCTCAGCGGCGGAATCTCCACCAACGCGATCGAACGTTGGGCGGTGGCGGCGAAGGTGAGTCCGCGCGATCCGGTACTGCGCGGTCTCGTGGACGTGGTTGACCTCAAGGGACGCCAGCTCCTCGGCGTCGGCAACGTCAATGGCGCCTTGGGATGCTACGAGAAACTGCTGCTGATACGTCCAAACGACGCCGCCGTCGTGCACAACTACGGCGTCTGCCTGAAGAAAGGCGGGCAGATGGAGATGGCGGCGCAGGTGTTCGCACGCGCCGTGGAGCTGGATCCCGCGACGGACGAGCACCGCGTGGAGATGGTGGAATGCTGCGCGGCGAGCGGCCATGAGGACGTCGCGGTACGGGAGCTGGAAGTGCTGATGAAGCGGCATCCCGACGATCCGGCGCTGAAGCTCCGCGCGGCAAAGCTTATGAGCATCCGGAACGGCAAGGCGCGCGACACGGACCGCGCAATCCGGCTTGCCGAGGAGGCGGCGACGCAGACCGGCTGGAAGGATCGCGCCTACGTGCTCGGACTCGCGGACGTCTACATCGAGTGCGGGCGCGTGAAGGTCGGCGTCCAGCTCAAGCGGAAGATGAAGGCCATGAAGTTTGACCGTTGAACGATTCTGAAACAACCGAAAAAAGGAAAAACAATGAATCAGGCAGAAAAGGAACGCGCCGCGAAAGTCGGCAAGAAGCTGAACGTCAAGGCCTACATCAAGGCCGAGATCGAGGCGATCCGCGCCCAGGTGGGCGAC
>ONRL01000124.1 GCA_900320225.1 uncultured Lentisphaerota bacterium | reverse complement strand
CTGGAGCGACGCCGCCTGGGACCGCCAGGTCTCCACCTGCGCCGATGCCGCGAAGGTGCGCCCCGGCACGGTGGTGCGTCCGCTCGCCGAGACGCACGCCTCCACGAACGCCCCGTTCGCCCGTGCGCCGAACGCCGCCTTCGCGCTCGACCGCGAACGCGGCACCTTCACGATCGATACCCCGCGGACCTCGGGCGGCTTCGCGCCGGATGGCGCGCTCGCGTGCGGCGCGGTGTCCTTCACCGTCCACGGCGCACCCGCCACCGTGTGGGCGAGTTCCGTGGACGCCGAGTCCACGCCCATTCGCCGCGCGAGTCGCATCCTCGTTTCGCACCTCACGGACGTCCAGGCGAGCGGCAACCTGTACGCCGACGCCTCGCGTCAGGTGCTGCTGAAGTGGGGCCGCACGCCGCCGATCGTGCGCGTGGGCTCCGCGGACATCTCGATTGCCCTCGACGAGCCAGCGCGCTACGCCGTGTACGCGCTCGACACGACGGGCGCGCGGATCGCGCAGGTGCCGTGCCGCGTTGAGGACGGCAAGCTCGCGTTCACGGCGTCCGTACGCAGCCCCGAGGGCGCGCGGATGCTGTACGAGGTCGTGCGCGTGCAATGAACACGGCCGTCTCTCTCCTTTCCATCTTTGCGAGCTTCGCGAAGATCGGCGCGGTGCTCATCGGCGGCGGTTACGCGATGCTGCCGCTCCTCGAGGACGAAATCGTGCGCCGGAAGAAGTGGGCGACGTCCGAGGAAATCACCGACTACTTCGCGCTTGCGCAGCTCCTTCCGGGCGTGATCGCGATCAACACCGCCATGCTCGTCGGAAACCGCCTGCGCGGCATCTGGGGCAATCTCGCGGCGTCGTTCGGCGTGGTGAGCGTGCCGTTCGCGCTGATTGCCGCGTATGCCGTGGCCTACTCCCAAATGCACGAATATCCGGTCGTGATGAAAATCCTCCAGGGCGTGCGCCCCGCCGTGGCGGGCATGATGCTCGCAATGGGCTGGAACATGTCGCGGAAAGCCGTGAAGAGCGTGTGGGGAACACTGTTCGTGCTCGCCGTGGCGGCCGTTGCCGTAATCTGGAATCCGCCGCTTGTGCTCTTCATCCTCGCGGCCGTCGCCGCGGGCATCGTGTGGAACGCGTGTGCCGTGCGGAAGAAGGGGGGCGCGGCGTGATCCGCCTCGTGGGCACCATCTTCTGCTCGTTCTTCAAGATCGGGCTCTTCACGCTCGGCGGGGGACTCGCCATCGTCTCGCTCGTGCAGCAGGAGATGCTTGCGCGCGGCTGGCTCACGAACGCGGAGTTCCTCGACATCCTCGGCATCGCGCAGATGACGCCCGGCCCGATCGGCGTGAACACGGCCACCTTCGTGGGCTACCGCGTGGCCGCGCTGCAAGGCGCAGGGGTGTGGACCGCGCTCGCGGTGTCGCTCGTCGCGACGCTTTCCGTCACGCTGCCGAGCGTGTTGGGCGTGCATTTCGGCGGTGGCTGGTTCAACCGCAACCGCGAGCGTCCCGTCGTGCGGCGCGTGTTCGTCATCCTGCGTCCGCTCGTCGCGGGCTTCGTCACGGCGGCGGGCGTGATGCTCACGCTGGAGGTGTTCCCGCACTTCGCCTTCGGCGTGCGCGAGTACGTGAACGCCGGCGTGTTCGCCGCCACGGCGGCGCTCGTGCTCACCAAGCGCTTCTCCCCTCTCTGGGGTCTCCTCCTCGGCGCCATCATCGGACTCTTTCTGCCATAGTAAAACTTGCCAATTACGTCCTACGTCCTAAAATTATGCTATACTAACTGCATCGGGAACCAGCGAGGTTGGAGGTTCAGCGATGAGAAAAATCATCCGTGCGGCGTGGACCGCAGTGTTGGCGGCGGCCGCGACAAGCGCGACCCTCCTGGCACAGAGTATTGAGGCGGACCTGCTCGTGGCGGGCGGGAGCGAGGCGGCCGTGGCCGCCGCCGTCCAGGCGTCGCGCCTGGGCGTGGGGCGCGTCGTGCTGGTAAACGACATCGACCGGTTCGGCGGGCAGTTCTCGAACGAGGGCGTGGGGCCGGCGGACGAGCGCGTGCTGATGAAGGGACGGTCCGTCAACTTCCCGCGCTCCGGCATGATGCTGGAGGTCGTGCGCGCCATGCGCGCCTACAACCTGCGCACGTACGGGATGGAGACGCCGGGCAACTGCTGGAGCGGCACCGACACGATTGAGCCGGGACCCGCGGCGCGGATCTTCGAGGAGCTGCTGGCGCCGGAGATGAAGTCGGGCCGCCTGCGCGTCTTCCGCGGCTATGTGCCCGAGGCCGTGCACGCAGACGGCGGGCGCGTGGCGGGCGTGCGCTTCGCGTCGGCGTCGGGCTGCGCGCCGCTGGACGTGCGCGCACGCCTCACGGTGGACGCGACGGACTGGGGCGACGTCATTCGCCTGAGTGGCGCGCGGTACTACGCGGGCGTTGATCCGCGCGGACGTTTCGGCGAACCGAGCGAGCCGGAGGAGATCGGGCCGACGGAGCGGCAGGAGATGAACCCCATCACCTGGACGATGACGCTGCGCGAGACGGCGGAGGAACGTCCGCTTGCCGCGCCGCCGCCCGGCTACGAGCCGGCCAGCTACTCGCGGCGCGACATCTGGCGCGACAGCGGCGTTTACCACGAGACGTACCAGCGGGACAACCCGCCCACGCCCTACTCCCAGCGCCGCCTGGTGGACCGGCTGCACTACGGCTTCCCGTTCGGCACCGAGACGATCCAGCTCAACAGCACGGGGCAGGACTACCCGCTCTGCAACCTGCCGCCGCGCGTCGTGTCCGCGCTGGAGCGCCTGGAGCCGGGCGCGAGCCGGAAGAACGTCGTGGACATGACGCCCGCCCAGCGGCAAATCGTGCTGGACGACGCGAAGTCCCACACGCTTGGCTACCTCTACTTCCTCCAGCATGACCACCCCAAGGCCGAGACGCGTGCGCGGATGCGCCGCTTCGCGCTGACGGACGAGTTCGGCACGCCCGACCGGCTGCCGCCCAAGCCTTACGTGCGCGAAGGCCTGCGCCTGGCGGCGATGTACGTCCTGCGCGAGCAGGACGTGCGCGCGCCCGACGGCACGGAGCCCGGCTGGGCGCCGTTCCGTCCCGACGACGCCGCGTTCTCCTTCCAGTTCCACATCGACTTCCATCCCACGCGGCGCTTCTTCGACGTGAAGGGCAAGCCGGACGCCTGGCACACGCGTCACTGCGGCACGCGCGGCTGGAACGGCCAGACGCACCGCGCGTTCTTCCCGCTGCGCGCCCTCGTGCCCGAGAAGCTGGACGGCCTGCTCGGTGCCGGGCGGAACGTGGGTGTTTCCAGCATCGTCCAGGCCGCCTTCCGTCTGCATGGCCAGATGCTCCTCTGCGGACAGGCGGCCGGTACGCTTGCCGCGCAGGCCGTCGCCGAAGGACGCGAGCCGCGCGCCGTCGTGGGGGATCCCGCCTCCGTGCGCGCCGTCCGCCGTACGCTCGTACGCGGTGCGGCCGGACATCCCGGCGTCGCGATTGTCGCGTGGCAGGACCTGACGCCCGACGATCCCCGCTTCGAGGCGGCCAACCTGGAGCCTCTGCCGCCCGATGCGGCAAGCTTCTTCTACTGCGACCGGAAATAGAAGAGGCTGGGGGTAGAAAGGACGTAGGACGTAAGACGTAGGACTTTGGCTGGCTTTGAGAGTGCCCGTAAGGCGAGCCAACGTCCTACGTCTTACGTCCTACGTCCCCAACGTCCTACGTCCTTTCTGCTTTCACCCAGAGCCCGATTATGCTATCATGCATGCATTCACCACTTGGCGAAAAGAGAAAGCGGGATGAAACAGATTGCAAGATTGACGGTTTTGGCCATGGCGGCGTGCGCGGTAAGCGTGACCGTTGCGGCAGGCTCGTACGGCGTCACGGGCGACATCCAGCGCCGAATCGACGCGGCGTCCGCCGCCGGGGGCGGCACGGTGACGCTCGAGGCCGGCGACTACCCCGTGGCGGGCATCTTCCTGAAGAGCGGCGTGACGCTGGAGCTCAGGAAGGGCGCGACGCTTCTCGCCTCGACGAACAAGGCGGACTACGCGAACGTGACCGGCGGCCCGAACACCCCGCGCGCCGCGCATGCCGTGGTCTGCGCCAACGGGGCCACCAACATCGCCCTCGTCGGCGAGGGCGTTGTCGACGGGCGCGGCTGGGCGATCGCGGGCACCGAGCGCGACAACGAGCCGGGACGCTGGAGGGACGTGATGTTCTACCGCTCGAAGGGCGTGCGCGTGGAAGGGGTGACGCTCCGCAACGCGGCGAGCTGGACGTGCTACTTCAAGGAATGCGAGGACGTGGTGGCGCGGCGCGTGACCATCCGCTCGCTCACCAACTGGAACAACGACGGCATCGACATCGACGCGAAGAACGTGCTGGTGGAGGACTGCGACATCGACTCGGACGACGACGCGATCTGCCCGAAGTCCGACAACCCCCGCTTCATCTGCGAGAACGTGGAGGTGCGCAACTGCCGCCTCGCCTCGAACTGCAACCACATCAAGCTCGGCACGGCCTCCAAGGGCGGGTTCAGGAACATCTGGATCCACGACTGCACGCTCGTCCAGTGCGCCACCAACATCATCCCGCAGATCAAGAACAAGAAGGGTCGCGGCAACGACATCCCCGGATGGGACAAGCGCGACATCGCCTCCCGCGTGGGCATCGCCGTGGAGTGCGTGGACGGCGGCATCCTTGAGAACGTGCGCGTGAGCGGCATCCGCATGACGCGCTGCTGCCAGACGCCTATCCTCGTGCGCCTCGGGCGCCGTCGCGAGCATCCGGACGGGCGCGCTTCGTTCCTGCGGAACGTCGTCATCGAGAACGTGACGGGTGAGTCGGCGAGCCTGCTGGCCAGCTCCATCACCGGCGTGCCCGGCCTGCGTCCATCCGGCGTCACGATCCGCAACGTGGACCTGAAGCTGATGGGCGGCGGGCCGGCCTCCGAGGTGACGCGTCCCGTGCCCGAGGCTGAGAAGGCGTACCCCGAGAACAGGATGTTCAAGCGGCAGATGCTCCCCGCCTACGGCTTCTACGTGCGTCATGCCGACGGCGTGACGTTCGAGAACGTCAAGCTTTCGTACACGGGAGACAAGGAGGCGCGCCCTGCGATCTTCATCGACGACTCGACGGACGTGAGGACGGAGGGCTGCTCGTTCCGCCCGCCGGTGGGCTCCTATCCGGCAGTCTACGCCCCTGGCCGCAAATCGCCGCTGCTGTCGCGGTGATTCGCGCGGCCGCACCTGCCTCACGTGGGAGGGCCGCGCTCCCGCGCGACCGAAGAGCTCCCCAAGTGGGTAGAACGCCGGAGGGGGCGATTTGTTATACTGGGGGGCGAAAGGCATATTATGAAGAGAACTTTCGCACTTTCAGTCTTGGCCGTGACACTCGGCGCGCTTTGCGCAATGGCGCGCTCGTTTGAGGTCGGGGAGAAGGATTTCCTTCTCGACGGCAAGCCGTTTGTCGTGCGGTGCGGCGAGGTCCACTACGCGCGCATTCCGCGCGCCTACTGGCGTCATCGTTTGCAGATGCTGCGCGCGATGGGGTGCAACGCCGTCGCCGCGCTGTGTTGGACGGACTCCAACCAGCACGGACGCCAGTCGTTCAGCGAGAACTGCCGCACGTCGGGACGTGTCGATGCCGTGAGGCTCCCGAAGGTGAACTTCAACGTCTTCCGCGTGATGCAGTCCGAGGATCCGGCCGTCATGCTTGTCGGACACTGGAGCTATCCGAAGCTCGCTAAGGACAACTACATGTATCCCGTGAAGAAGTACAACGGACACTTCATGGAGGAGACGGGCGAGAGGGCGCAGCGCGATCCGCTCCACAAGACGGTCTATGCGATCGGGTCGGTCCATTGCGCATCCGTGGAGCTGATCGTCAACGGAAAGTCCAAGGGCGTCGTCAGGAAACCTGACCATGCGTTCGTCTATGCGTTTCCGAACGTGGATATTACGGAGTCCGGCACGGCGGAAGTCGTGGCGCGCGACAAGGCGGGGAAGGAGATTGCGCGGCATGTGGTCCGGTCGTTCGTCGGCGACGGGGCGCTGGAGGCGAAGGTGATGACGGGTCCGAAGGGATGGCTCGCGGACGGAAGCGACATCGCCGTCGTGGACTTCTCGCTTGTTGATGCAAACCACACGATCCATCCCTACGCATCCGACAAATTGACATTCTCCCTCTCCTTTGAACCAGCCACGAGCCACGAACCGCGAGCCACTAACCACGAATCACCCACATTCATGGGCGGATGGAACTCAGGCGTATTCGGCGAGTCGTCGCCAATCGGCAAGGACTTCGTCAACCTCGAATGTGGAATGGCGCGCGTGTTCGTGAAGGCTGGCCGTCGGCCCGGGAAGGTGACGCTCAAGTGGCGCTGTGCAAACGGACAATGGGGAGATGTCCCATTGGAGTTGAAAGCCGTCGAAACGAGGAACGGCCTCTCCGCCGCACCGCAGCAGGCGTTTCCCGCAAACAGGAGTACCTTTGCGCGCAAGACTTCCGCCGAGGCGGTGCAAGACCTCTCTTCATCCGGTTCAGCGAAGGCCGTCCCATACACCATCCGCGTCAATGGCGTGCCGGTTGCGTTTGCGAAGGGGAGGGGCGAGCCGGTGAAGCCGGACGACAACACGGGTGTGTGCTGCGCCTTCGAGCCGGTTCTCGCGGCGCTGAAGGCCGCCGGCGCGGAGCTCGAGTACATCGTCGAGCCGAAGCGCATCCCGCCGAACAAGAAGTGGCTCAGGAAACTCAGTCCGACGCCGTTCGTCCCGATGGTGACGGTGAAGGCGGGCGGACACGAGATCGACGCCTGCGCGGGCTTTACGGAGCTCTTCATCGACAACGGCAAGGACAAGAACCTGACGAACTGCGAGATCTACGGCGTGGGAAAGAAGAACGCCAAGACCGTCTGCGGCGAACTCGCCGCGCTCATCGGCTACATTCCCGGCGTGAAGATCGAGATTGACGAACGCTCCAAAACGGCGAGAATATCCGTTTCCAAGAACGCATCGAATTGATATTCGCCGCGCTTCGCGTGAGGAGTATCCATCGATAGGGCCACGCGTCCCGCGTAATCGCAATGGTAGGGGCGGCGTTCCATCGCCGCTCGCCATTCCTCGAAGCGGCGAGAGACTTTTGTATGCATTTCGTTACAAATTTTTTACAGTTTACCGGGTTCCGCAAATCGGATAGAAATGGTAAGATTTTGCGGTCAGGACAAATAGGAAAGGAATGTCCCCATGAGCAAGGCAGAGCCGTCCGGCGGAAGTGCCACCATGGCGCACGCTGAGCCCGCTGAAAACCAGATTGTCGTCTATCAGCCGAACGAGACCGTCCGGTTGGACGTACGTCTTGAAAACGAGACGGTGTGGCTCAACCAAGCGCGCCTTGCGGAGTTGTTTTGCGTTGACAGAACGGTGGTGAATCGTCACATCCACAATATCTACAAAACTGGGGAATTGGACGAATCGGCAACCTGTGCAAAAATTGCACAAGTTCAAGTCGAGGGCGACCGTTCCATTATGCGGACGATTCCGTTCTACAATCTCGACATGATTATCGCAGTCGGATACCGCGTGAACTCTCTTCAGGCTACACGGTTCAGGCAATGGGCCACAAAGATACTCAGGGAATATCTCTTGCGTGGGTATGCCGTAAACACCCGTCTGAATCAACTTGAAGATAAAATGGATCGCCGTCTTGCCAAGCATGACAGCGACATAGCCGAACTGAAGGACAAGGTCGATTTCTTTGTCCAGACGCAGACACCGCCGCTGCAGGGCGTGTTTTACAACGGGCAGTTCTGGGATGCGCGGGCGCTGGTGCTGTCGCTCGTCTCACACGCGAAGCGATCGCTGATCCTGATCGACAACTGGGCGAACACAGAGGTGCTCGACCTCTTCAAAAAGAAACGGGAAGGCGTGCGGCTCACGATCTTCACATCGGAGCATTACGACAAAAAGCACGTGCCCCACCGCAAAATTTCCGATGCCGACGTCAAGACCTTCAACGCCCAATACCCGAAGCTCGCCGTCCGCTACAACGAATCTTTCCACGACCGCTTCCTCATCATCGACGACAAGGAGCTTTATCTCATCGGCGCATCGCTGAAAGATCTCGGCTCCAAGTGCTTTGCCTTCACAAAACTCGATCCCGCCGCAATTCGCGGCATCAAGAAATCGGCATTTCACCCCACCCCGTAGAACGGCCTGTCCGCCCGTTCATCCGCGTCCGGAACTGGGCATCTCGCCCGTTGCGGCTCCGCACGGGAGGGCCGCGCTCCTGCGCGGCCGTATGGAGAGCCGCCATCTTGGCGGCGACACTCCTGTCGCTTCCCGCGGTGGGGCGAGGCGTCCCGCCGAGCCGCCCGCCATCAAACCGAAGCGGCGAGAGCGCCGCTTCCCCGAGGGGCGCGACAAGCGCGGCCCATCCCGTGGTGGCGAAGCGGATGTTCTTTGCGCGGTACGTCACATATTTTAAGTGAAGTAGCGCGTGATCAGCCCGAGGGGTGTGATTGTTCCGCACCGTAATCGCACGCGGGTTTTGGGTGGTTTTGTTTGCGGGTTTTCCGACGGGTAAGATGCCCGTTGGCCTAGTTGCGCCGCCAAGATGGCGGCTCCCCATGCGGGTGTGCTTTGGTACTGGCTGCGGGACTCGAACCCGCGGTGTGGTGTCCGTCATTAAAAGTGACGTGCAGTCGCCTCTGTGCCAAGCCAGTGTGGAAATGGTTCCTCCTACCCGTGCCGCCCGGGTCTAACCGATATTAAGAGTATCGTGCATGACTGCTCTGCCAAGGAGGAATTAAATTGGTGTCGGAGGGGAGTCTCGAACTCCCAGCCTTCGCGTTCGTAGCGCGATGCGATGATCCAATTTCGCTACTCCGACGTTGGGGTGTCCTCCGAGAGTTGAACTCGGAATTGCAGAGTCACATTCTGCCGTGTTGCCGCTACACTAAGGACGCCACTGAAAATGGCGGGGTGTACGGGATTCGAACCCGTGAAATACCGGATCGACAGTCCGGCGGCGTAGACCACTGGCCCAACACCCCAAGATAGCGGAAGCGGGGCGACTCGAACGCCCAACGGGTTACCCTGCACCTGTATTCGAGACAGGCCGACTAACCAATTATCACACGCTTCCATAAGATGGCGGAGAGACTGGGAATCGAACCCAGAGAGGATTGCTCCCCACGGCTTAGCAAGCCGCTCGAATACCATTATCGCATCTCTCCAAGATGGTCAACATTTCAAAGAACAATGTGGATCGCTCCACGGGATGAGACGCCAAAACAATTTGAGCGGTCTCGCTTCATTCGCGGGGCCGCTCTTCGCCTTGATGCTACACCTAGATGTATGCTTTACCACCTAGAATGTTCGCGACCCCGCACCTGCACTATCGTCTTTGCGATAGGAATGGCGGCACTCGTTGCTGCTGAAGCAAAACGAGCTACGCAGCCAGCGCTTGTCTGACCGCTTCAGCATCTTGTCTTGCTTGAGTGCGAACATGTTTTCTTTCCGTTTCTTCTCTGCCGTCCCCTCTGCGGACATTGCCGACGCAAGGTCCTTTTGGGGAAAAGCGGCGCGTAGTTTAGCAAACGGCGTGATGGGAGTCAATGGGGTATTTTAACTTTTTTCGGGTGCACCGAGAGATTTATGCAGACACCCCAAAATTTCCGCTTGCATTTCCGATACGCATATACTATAATATATGCCATGAAAAACAAATCACCGAAA
>ONRL01000348.1 GCA_900320225.1 uncultured Lentisphaerota bacterium | reverse complement strand
GAAACGCGGAAATGGAAGCGCTCCAACGCAGAATCGACGAGGTCAATCGTAAGTCAGACGAGCTGAACAAGCAGCTTGAAGCGCTGCTGAAGGGATTGCCGAGATGAAGAAGATCGTCAAGAAGTGCCGTAGGTGCGGGAAGGTGTTTGAGGAAAGATACCTGAATCCGCACAAGATGCCGACTTCGGACGAGGGTTTCTTGGAGCATCGGTACTGCCCGAGCTGCCGGTGGGCGCAGAAGCGCGCGGCGCGCGCGTGCGACCCGCGCTATGTCGGCGTGGGCGGCCACGGCGACATTCTGGCCGAAGGGCCGATTGCGAGGTGAGGCGATGGAAGAGCGGAGCATGAGCAAGTATCAGCGCAAGCAACTCGCCAAGGCGCGCGGCGCGTGGGAAAAGCCGGAGGCGCAGGTGGCCTTGTCGATCATCGCGAACTTCGAGCGGCGCGACGCGGAGAAGCGAAACCCGCCGCCGCCGAGGCCGAAGAAGCCGAAACAGGAGCCGCCACCGCCGAAGGGTCTCATACACCCGCTCGGCGACCTGCCGGAGCGCATTGCCGCCGCAATGGACGCGGCTTTGCAATCCCTCTGCTCGGGGCGCGGACGGCAGCAGGCCGAGTGCCTTTCCATCATTGGCTTCATCGACGCCCAGGTGATGCGCCTCGCGGGCGTGTCCGGACGCGCCGGCAAGATACCGAATGCGAGGTGAGGCAATGAACACACCCATTCAAATGCCCTTCCAAGCGCGCATCGAGCACCACTGGTATGCCGGGCACAGTTTCGACATCTGGCATATTGAGGCGGGCACGAAAGAGGAGCGGTATGCGTTTTCCGTTGACGCGGCCACGGTCTGCACCGGCACGCTCGCCGACTGCAAGGGCGCGTGGATCCGCGAGAGCGAGCGCGTGTTGCGCAACCATAAGCCGGGGAGGCGCGGATGATTTCACTTTCCCCGCGCGGTCGAAGATGCGGCTGTGGTAGGCCGTGCCCTGGCGGCCGCGCGGGGGATTCAAAACCAACAGGAGGAAAAACGATGAACAATGAACAACCGACAACCGAAGCCGAGCCGAAGAAGCCCGGCGACCTGACCGCCAGCATTGAGCGCATGACCGCTTGCCTGGAGGATGTCATCGCGAACGCGAAGGTCGCGCTTTTCCAGGTGAAGAACATGCCCCGCGACGGCATGAAGTGGATGACCCTCTCCAAGGCCGTGTTCGACGTGCACGAGCGGTCGCGCATGGGCTGGCAGAAGATCGTTGAGCCGCCCGGCGCGTTCTTCACGAAGCCGGAAGCGCTGGAGGCCATCATGCAGAACCCGCCGCTTGACATCCCGCCTACCGCCGAGCCGATTCAGCCCGGCGCGCCGCAGATGGTGCCGGGCGAGAAGCCGTTCACGCGGCTGTCGCTCGTCAACATCCCCGAACTCAACATCGAGTTCCACAACTTCTACACGGACGATTTCTACAAGGCCGTGTGCTACTGGGAGAACAAGGAGGGCGAGCGCCGCGTCTACGAGATCACCGTCAAGCCGTGGGCGGCAACCGGCACGTCGAAGTGGCGCGCCCGCGCGCAGGTCTGCGGTAAGGTGCTGTTCTACCTCGAGGGCGCGAGCAAGTGCCTCGTGATCGAATGCGCGCTCGTGGCCATGCGCCGGTATCTCATTCGCGCCCACCGCGCGGCATGGCGCACCTACCGCAATGCGCACACGAAGGGAGGCGAGTGATGCTCACGATGGACGAACGCAACCAGCTGTTCCTTGCTGGGAATCCGGACATCCGGCGCAAGATTCGCGCAAGAACTGGGAGTTCCGGAAGGCACCGCCGCCGATCTACAAGGAGATCTACATCTACGAGTCGGCGCCCGTCTCCAAGATCACCGGACGGGTCGTGTTCTGCGCCTCCGTGACCGGCAATTGGCCCGTCGTGTGGGAGATGGTCAAGACCAACAAGTGCTTCACGCGCAACCTTCCCGGCATCAATGAAGAAGAACTGGATGACTATGCGGGGAGGCACGACGTGACCGCGCTGCGCGTCTTCAAGGCCGAAAGACTCGAGCATGAGGTCACGTTCGGCGCGAAGCCGCCGCAGAACTGGGGACGCTTCGCCGCGACCTACAGAGAAACGCCCAAGAAGGAAGGAGATTCCCATGACTGACAATCCGTTCGACCTCTACACGCACACCGTGTGCGGCGAGGGCAACGGCGACATCCCGGACTGGATGTTCTACGCCCTGTGCGCGCTGCCGTACGTCCTCCTCATC
>ONRL01000118.1 GCA_900320225.1 uncultured Lentisphaerota bacterium | reverse complement strand
GCCGAGGCGCTTGATCTTCTTTCCGAACATGAACTCGGCCACGTAGAAGCAGTGGCTCGCCACGTCGCCGATCGGTCCGCCCATCTCGTCGACGCGCGAACAGCGCCACGTGGCCGCCTCGGCGGGATCGTAGCCGTAGGCGAACTCCATGTGGAAGCAGCAGTCGTTGACGGCGCCGAGCGCGCCCTTGGCGAGCGCGGCCTTGCCGGCCACGTTCCAGGCGTTGTTCACCATCATATGGTCGACGGTGAGCGAGAGGCCCTTCGCCTTCGCAAGCTTGCTGAGCTTCTTCGCGTCGGCGACCGACGTCGCCATCGGCTTCTCGACGATCACGTGCTTGCCGGCCTTGAGCGCAGCCGTCGCGATCGGCACGTGGCTGAGGTTGTTCGTGGCCACGTACACCGCGTCGACGGACTTGTCGGCGAGGACGTCGCCGAGACCCGCGTACCATTTCAACCCCAGCGCGGAGGCCGCAGCCTCGCGCGCCGGGTTGAGATCGGTGGCGCCCACGAGCTGCGCGTGCCGGAGCGGCTTGAAGCGTCCCCTGTCGCACGCGAAGCCCTCCTTCGCGACGCGGTTCTCGGCGATGCCGCCGAAACCGACGAGTGCGTACCTGATCTTTGCCATGTGGCTCCCTCCGGTCCGCTACTTCATCATCGCGGCCGCGACCTTCTTGAACGCGGCGATGTCGGCCTTGATGTGCGCGAGCGTGTAGGTCGGATGCGTCCAGAACGAGATCGTGGCGTCGGCCATGGAGTGCGCCATGGAGCAGTTGAACTTCGTGTAGTCGATCTTGCGCGCGGCCGGGTCCTTGAACGGATACTGGCGCGAGCCGAAGCCCTTCTGCTTCGTGTAGGCCTCCTCCTTGTACATCTCGGGCCAGAGCACCGAGTAGGCGAACGCGCCCTCGAGTAGGCGAACGCGCCCTCGGCCTGGACGGCGGCGATGAACTCCTTCATCGTGCACTTGAGCTTCGAGGTGTCGAGGACGAACGGCACGAGCCAGAAGGCGTTCTGGCGTTCGGGCGTGTCGACAGGCGCGTACTTGACGAGCGGATGGCCGGCGAGGCCCTTGATGAGCGCCTTGCCGAGCTTCTTGCGCTGCGGGAGGTTCCACTTGTCGAAGCGCGCGAGCTCGCCGAGGCCGATCACGCTCTGGATCTCGGTCATGCGGAAGTTGTAGCCCACGCGGCGGTGGATGTAGAGCTGCTTGCCCTCCATCTTGAGGAGGTTGAGCTTCGCGCGCACGTCGTAGCCGTGGTCACGCACGGAGCGGATCTCCCACGCGAGGTCGTCGTCGTTGCAGCAGACCATGCCGCCCTCGCCGCCCGTGGTGAAGTGCTTGGACTGGCAGAACGAGAAGCAGCTGACCGTGCCGATCGTGCCGGCCTTCTTGCCCTTGTAGACGCCGCCGAAGCACTGCGCGCAGTCCTCGACCACGTAGAGCTTGTGCTTCTTCGCGATCTTCATGATCGGATCCATGTCGGCGACCATGCCGTAGAGGTGCACGACCACGATCGCCTTCGTGCGCGACGTGATGCACGCCTCGATTTTCTTCGGATCGAGCAGGTGGTCGGTGCCGACGTCGCAGAAGACCGGCAGCGCGCCGGCCTGGAGCGCGCAGAAGGAAGAGGCAATGAACGAGTAGGACGTGCAGATCACCTCGTCGCCCGCGCCGACGCCGAGCGCCGTGAGCGCCACGTGCAGCGCCGCCGTGCCGTTGGAGACGGAGACCGCGTTCTTGACGCCGAGCCACTTCGCCCACGCCTCCTCGAACTGCATGCCGATCGGGCCGGTCCAGTAGTTCACCTTGCCGGAGTGGAGGATGTCGAGCACCTTCTTGTCCGTCTTCTTGTCGAACTGCGGCCAGGCAGGAAATCCCTTGGTCCACACTTTCTTGCCGCCGTCGATTGCGAGCTTCTCAACCTTTTTCGTTGCCATTTCGTTTTTCTCCAGTTGGATGCCAGCGAGACATTCGCCGGCGACGTGCGGAATTATAACAGAAACCAGCACCGCCTTCAAGCGTTCCGGCAGGGATCGCGGATTTTCCGCCCGGTCGGCGCGAGAATTTGGTATAATCGCGGCGTGAACGACGAAGGACCAGAAGGGACGCTCCTGCCAGACAGCGACTACACGCTCCAGCGCAAGCTCGGGAGCGGCGGCATGGGCGTTGTCTGGGAGGCCATCCAGCAGTCCCTGAACCGCAAAGTCGCCGTCAAGGTCCTCACGCCGCCCCAACGCAAAAAAGAGGCGTGGCGCGAGCGGTTCACCCGCGAGGCGCGCATCGTCGCGCAGCTCCACCACCCGAACATCGTCAAGGTCTACGGCGCCGGCACCTCCGGCGACCTCTGCTACTACGCCATGGAACTGGTCGATGGCACGCGCATGGACAAGTTCGCCTTCCCCGACGCGCGCGCGACCGTCCGGGCCGTTCTCCAGGCGGCGCTCGCGCTCGCCTACGCGCACCGCTGCGGCGTCGTGCACCGCGACGTCAAGCCGGCCAACCTGATGCTGGACGCAGCCGGCGAGGTGCGCGTGACGGACTTCGGCCTCGCGGCGGCGCGCACGGAGGACCAAAACGACGAGGACGCCCGCAACGGCACGCTCCGGTACATGGCCCCGGAGCGCCTCATGCAGGGGCTCGCCTCGCCGGCGGCGGACCAGTACGCGCTCGGCGTCACGCTCTGGGAACTGCTCTCCGGCAAGCGCCTGTTCGCCGACGTCTCCGGCGCCGCGCTCTTCCGGCGCATCTGCACCACGCCCGTGCCGCCGCTCGAAGGCGTCGATCCCGACCTCGCCGCCGTGGTGGCGAAGAGCGTCGCCCAAAAGGCCGCGAACCGTTATCCCGACATGCAGTCGTTCGCCGAGGACCTCCAGCGCTGGCTCAACCACGAGTGCGTGGCGGCCGCCCCGCCGTCCCTCGGGCGCCGCCTGCACCTCTGGGCGCGCCGCAAGCCGGCAATGGCCGCCCTCGCGGCGACGGCGGCCGTATGCGCCGTCGCGGCCGTCGGCGCGATGGTGGTGGGCTACGCACGCACCGCCGCCGCGCTTGAACTCGCGGCACGCAATGCCGAGGTGGCGGACGCCGCGCTCGGCGAGGTGTTCCACCATGTGGAGAACATGCTGCCGTCAAAGCGCGACACCAAACTGCTTTCGGCCCTGCAGCCCTACTACGGACGCCTCGCGGGCAACCAGGAACTGCCACAGGAGAAGGTGGCGGAGGTGAACGGCATCCTGGGCGTCTGCGCCTTCCGGTCCGGCGACTTCGAACTGGCGGAGAAGGCGTTCCGCCGCCTCGTGGAGATTCGCCCGTCCCCCACCTCGCTCAACCGGCTGGCGGAGACCCTTCGCCGGCGCGGGCGCACAGAGGAGGCCGCGGCGGTCGCACAGCGCGTGGCGGACGGCTATGCACGGACGACGAACGTGGTGGACCGCTACGAGGCCGCGCTCGCATTCGAGTGGCTCAGCCATCAGAAAGGCCGCGAGATCGACCGCAAGCTGGCTTTCGCGCTCGCGAAGATGGTTCGCGAGGCCGAGCCCACCAATCCGGATTTCCGCTTCCTGTACGCCCGCCTGCTCGCGGAGTTCCCGAACCTAGAGAGCCCCACGAACAGGATGGTGGCCGTGAAGAGCGCGTTCGTGCTGCTCAGCGACCTCGCCACCGAGTACCCGGACCGGCCCGAATACGGCAAGGAGCTCGTCACCGCCATGGACCGCCGCCTCCGACACGGTCCCGCGTTCAAGACTATCAACCGAGCCGACGTGGAACTCGCGGTCGAAACGGCCGACCGCCTCCTCGGCCGATATCCAAACGTCCCCGAGATCGTCTCCGCCGTCGTGGCCTTCCGCGACACGTACGCGCTCTACCTGCGCAAGCTCGGAGACCCGCGCACCGCCAACCGCGAGAACCTCCGCACGACGGGCATGCTCGAGCTCCTTTCCTACAACCCCGAAACCCCAGACGCAGCCCGTTACACCTTCACCGGCAAGAGCATCAGCATCCCGTACCGGCAGGTCACGACGGAATCCAGCTCAGATTCAGCCGCCACGCTCATCCTCGCCCTCCACGACCGCTCGCTCAACGGGAGCGACAACGTCCGCCAGACAACCGCCCCCTTCCTGCGGACGCTCGTCACCTACGCCGAAAAGCGAGACATGAAAACCGTCATCCTCCTGCCGCAATGCCCGAGCGGGCGCGAGGGCAACTGGCTGGGCACGCGCAAGGGCCGCCACGACGGTCTGCTGACGGACCTCGCCAGTCTCGTCCAGGAGAAGACGAACGAGTTCAGCGTCGCCGCCGACCGCACGTTTATCGTCGGCGTCGACAGCGGCGGCGACGCCTGCTGGCCGCTCCTCGCCGACAACCCGCCGCTCTTCGCCCGCGCGCTCGTGGCCGGGGCGGGGCCCGTCCCCGCATCCGCCGCCACGAACATCCTCGCGGCGGTCCGCATCATCCACGGGGAAAGCGACCACCTCCATTCCGAGGCATCCGTGCGCAAGGCCGCCGCGCGCATCGGCGGCGAGAACGGTCCTTCCGCCGAAGTGGACCTCCAGCTCGGCAGCACGCACAAGACCGTCATCGACAACGCCTTCAGCGACGACGCGCTCGAATGGCTGCTAAACGCGCAGGAGGACGTGCCGCCCTTCCCGCCGTCCGAGACGCCAACGCCCGCCTCCGAGGTGTTCGGCACGGACGAGTGACGGCGACCGCCACCTAGCGGCGGGGACGGCGGAGGTCCTGCTTCTCGTAAAGCTCGGGACGGCTCTCGTCGAGATAGAGTTCGTAAGGATCGCCCGCGCCCGGGCCGACCGACAGCCAGAACGTGCGCTTGCGCTCATTCAGGTCGAGTCCTCGAACGTCTTCACGAGCCACGTCCCGTCGCGGTCGATGATGCCGTTGGGAAGATGTCCCTGGCGCATCGAGACGAGCGTCGGGATGCCGATGTCGATGCCGCGGGCGGGGAACGTGAGCTCCACGTGGTCGGGCGCGCAGCCCGCGAGCGGGAAGAGCAGCAGCTCCGCGCCCTTCCGGCGCAGGTATTTCGCCGTCTCGGAGAACCAGTGGTCCCAGCAGGTGAGGCATCCCACGCGCCCGAAGTCGAGGTCGAACACGCCGAAGTCGTCGCCGGGCAGGAGACCCGCCATGTACTCGCCGCTCGTAAGCGTCGTTTTGCGGTAGGTGCCGACGTGCCGACCCGTGCGGTCGACGATGAACGTGGAGTTGTGGAACGTCCCCGCGTCGGTCCGCTCACGCACGTTCATCGCGATGTTGCAGCGGTACTTCACGGCATAGCGCGCGGCGAGCGCGAAGGAGGGTCCGCCCGGGATGCGCTCGGCCGTCCGCTCCGGGCAGGGCGACCCCGTGTCCGCGAACACCTCGGAGAAGAGGATGATGTCGGGGTGCTCGACGTGCGCGAAGATGTTGGTGAGGCAGTCCTCGATCTGCTTCAGCCGCCCCTTCACCACCGCCTCCGGGTTATCCCAGCTCTTGGGGCGTTTCTCGTGCGGGTTACCAACCACGCACCGCACCTTGCGCGGCTTCGGCGCGTCCACCGTCTCCACGCGCACGTCGCGGATCTTCACGTCCATCTTGTGCCATTTCGCGATGAACTCCACCCGCACCGTGTTGCAGTCGCCCGGCACGGCGAACGTGTCGTCGAAGGCGCGGACGTTCCCCTTGTCCGTGTACCGCATGAAGTCGCGCTGGTAGAACCTCGCGCCCTTGCGGTTGCCCCTCGTCGGATCGTACCACGTCACGAACAGCATGACGTCGTTATACGGCGCGGCCTCGCCCGCGCCGAGTGCGATCTCCGCCGTAGCCGTGAAGCGCGTTCCCTTCCCGGGCGTCACCGGAAACTCCTTCTCCCACCAGGCGCACGCGCGCTTCGACGGCAGGGACATCTCGAGACGCCCATCGACTTCGCGTCCCGTCGCCGGATCAGGCGAAAGTTTCGCGTTCGCGAACGCCCACTCGCCGGCGCACGCGCCCGCACACGCCGCCGCAACCGCCAGCAGAACCGCGTAGCGCCGAACGTCTCTCTTCACTTCAATCTTGCCCACTTCCGTTTTCATCTTGCCTTCCTTCTAAAGGACACATAAAACCTTAAATCAAACGCCAACAGTATACCCAAACGGTCCCATGATGTCAAACCGCGGCCGAGAATCGTGGTGGCACGAAGGGACAAGGTGTGATACACTATGAACCGAAAGACATCGCCCGAGACTTGCCGCGTGGGCGGAACGCAATGAAGAAAGAAGCCTGACATGAACGAACTGTCCTGTTTCCTTGCCGAACTCCTCGGCACGGCGATCCTCATCCTGCTGGGCAACGGCGTGGTGGCCAACGTCAAGCTCGAACGCTCCGGCATGCAGAACGGCAACAGCGTGCACATCACGGTCGGCTGGGGCCTCGCCGTGATGCTGCCCGCGTTCATCTTCGGCGCCACCTCGGGCGCGCACTTCAACCCGGTGCTCACGCTCGCGCTGGCGGCGGTCGGCCTCTACAAGGTCTTCCCCTGGCCGACGCCGTAGGGGAGGGGCGCGTTCCTGCGCGACCGAGCCAACTATCAACCACCAACCACCAACTACCGACATGAGCATTAAGAAATTCGTGATGGCGCTGGACGCGGGGACGTCTTCCAGCCGGGCGATCGTGTTCGACCACGAGAGGCGCATCGCGGCCGTGGCGCAGCGCGAGTTCCGCCAGATCTACCCCCAACCGGGATGGGTGGAGCACGACCCGGTCGAGATCTGGGAGACGCAGCTCGCCGTGGCGCGCGAGGCGATGGCGAAGGCGGGCGCGACGGCGTCTTCCCTCGCCGCGATCGGCATCACCAACCAGCGCGAGACGACCGTGGTGTGGGACCGCGAAACCGGCCGGCCCGTTTACAACGCCATCGTGTGGCAGTGCCGCCGCACGAGCGGCTTCTGCGACGAGCTCAGAAAACGCGGCCTCGCGGATTCCATCCGCGCAACGACCGGTCTCGTGCCGGATGCCTACTTCTCAGGCACCAAGCTGCGCTGGATTCTCGAGAACGTGCCCGGCGCGCGCGCCGCCGCCGAGGCCGGACGCCTGCTCTTCGGCACCATTGACTCGTGGCTCCTGTGGAACCTCACCGGCGGGCGCGTGCACGCGACGGACTATTCCAACGCCTCGCGCACGATGATGTACGACATCGGCGCCCTGAAGTGGAGCGACGACATTCTCGGCGAACTGAACGTTCCGCGCAGCGTTCTCCCGGAGGTGCGCCCCTCGAGCGGCGTGTTCGGCGAAACGGCACCCGGCATCCTCGACGCCCCCGTCCCCGTGGCCGGCGTGGCCGGCGATCAGCAAAGCGCCCTCTTCGGCCAGACCTGCTTCTCGCCGGGCGACGCGAAGAACACCTACGGCACAGGCTGCTTCATGCTGATGAACACGGGCGAACGTCGCGTGCCCTCGGAGAACGGACTGCTCACCACGATCGCGTGGGGGCTCGGCGGCAAGGTGGACTATGCGCTCGAGGGCAGCGTGTTCACGGCCGGCGCCGCCATCCAGTGGCTGCGCGACGAACTGGGCCTGCTGGAGAAGGCCAGCGACTCCGAGGCCATGGCCCGCGCCGTCCCGGACACGAACGGCTGCTTCGTGGTGCCCGCGTTCACTGGACTCGGCGCACCGTACTGGGACCAGTACGCGCGCGGCGCCATCCTCGGCCTCACGCGCGGCGTCAACCGCAACCACGTCGTCCGCGCGACGCTCGAATCCCTCGCCTACCAGACGGCGGACGTGTTGGAGGCGATGCAGAAGGACGCCCGAATCGGGCTCACCGCCCTGCGCGTGGACGGCGGCGCCTCCGCGAACGACTTCCTGATGCAGTTCCAGAGCGACGTCGTCGGCGTGCCCGTGGAACGTCCCGCCTGCATCGAGACGACGGCGCTCGGCGCCGCCTTCCTCGCGGGCCTCGCCGTGGGATACTGGACAAACCAAGCCGAACTCAAGGCGAACGCCGCCGGGTTGACGACCTTCGCCCCCGCCCGCGCGCCCGAAGCGCGCGCGAAGGCGATGGACCTCTGGCATCAGGCCGTGGCGCGCGTGCGCAGCCGGTAAACAGGCGAATGGCAACCGCCCGCGCGTTGCCGAATTACCGAACAATCACGATGCGAGGATTCTTGAGCCGGAACGGCTTCGCCTCCAGCATGTTCGCGCCCGCCTTGACCGCGCGCGTGATGTCGAGGCGGTACGGCGCGCCGATGAACCCGCCCGCGTACGCGCCGTTCACCGTCACGGCGGCGCTCTTCTCGCCTTCCACGTCGTCGCACACGAAATAGACGCGTTCGCCAGATTGGATGTCGGGCAACTTGAACGAAAGCGAGGTGGCCACGCTCTCGTTGAACGGACTGCGCGTCACGCGCCCGGCGGGACCAAGCCGCTTCCAAGCGCCCTGTCCGTAGCGGCAGATCTCAAGCGGCTGGACGGGCGTCTCCCCTTTGCGCGAGACGCTCCAGGCCTGTCCGTCCGTGAGGAGATGCCCGGACGGCCACTTGACGGACGCCACGAAGCCCGCAAGGCCGGGTATCGCATTCTCCGCCAGCACCTCGATGTCGTTGGCCCCCGCCTTCAGCGCGAACGTCGCGGTCGTGGGCATGCGCCATCCGCTGTAGCCGGGCGCATCGCCCGCCTTCTGCTCCGCCACCTGCTTCCCGTTCACGCGCACGATCGCCGCGTTGTCGCAGGAGAATGTGATCGTCGCCTTCTGCTCCGCCGCCGCATCGATCTTGGCGCGGAACGTCACCTTGCCCTGCGCCCTCGGATTGACCGGATGCCAGATCCACTTCGCGTAGTCCAGGGAGACGGCGGCCGGCTCGTTCGTCCCGCCCGCGACCATCCGCGTGACGGTCTCCTTCACATCAACCGCGAGCACTTTCCCCTCCGGCTTGTCCACGCGTGGAAGAGTCTTGTCGCTTCCCGCAGCTGGCCACACGAGAAACACGGCCTGCGACGGTTCGAGCGCGAGCTTGATGAGCCCGTTCTCGACGACGGGCTTCTCAATCGTTCCCTGCATCGGATCCCACAACTCCGCCTTCTCGGCGGTCCACTCGGCGCGGACCATGAGATCGCGACGACGGGAGAAATCCTGGTTGGCGATGAAAAGCGTCTGCGCGCCGTCCTTCACGTAGTGGTTCACGGCGAGCATGCGCCCATCCGCCGCGGAAAGCCCGGGGAAGTCAAATGTGCGCACGGCGAGCGGCTTGTCGGTTCCCGGATAGTTTTTCGCAAGCGCTGCGCGGAGCTGCGCGCCGTTCGGCTCGCCATCGAGGAAGAGCGCCGTGGGCTGCGCGAAAATCGCATCCACGATTTCCTCAACATCGGCGGAGGTCTTCCCGCGCGTGGGCGTGCCGCACGGCTTGATGCCGTAACCAACGACCACGCCGCCCGCCTTCGCGAACGCAAGCGCCTTTTCAAGCACCGCGAATGGCACGTACTCCGTGGCGGGCAGCGTGAGGATGTCGTAATGCTCCGTGCCGTTTTCGGTGCGCAGGTACGGTCGCGCAGGAGCGCGACCCTCCCCGACCGAAGGTTTCACGACCACCGCGCCTTCCACCGCATCGTAGCCCATCCAGTCGCTGTCGAACTGGGCGTCCTGGATCGCGAAGGCGAACATTTCGGGGCGAATCGTCTTGCCGACGTGGTACGAAATGCCGGGGATGCACTGCGCGATGTGGCAGACGTGATCGCCGCCGGAAAGCAAAAGCGCGCAACGGTTGTTGTAGTCCGCCCACACGCGGAAGAGCGGGTAGCGCGGCTCGAAGCCGCCGTTGTAGAAATAGGGCGGGCAATCCTTGTCGTGAGGCGACTTCGGGTTGAAGGAATGCGGGATGAGATAGTAGCATCCCTGGTACTGGTGCCAGTCGCACAGCCACTTCATCTGCGGATAGGTGATGTCCTGTCCGTACGCGCCGAAGATCTCGCACCAGTTCATTCCGCCGTGACGGTTGTACACGTGCGCGGTCGAGGAGGCGTACTTCGGCATCTGCCCGAAAAAGACCTGGTGCTTTTCGCTTTCGCGCTGGTTGGGATAGTACTGGCGACAGACGAGATCGACGCCCGGCACTTCCACGTACTTCATCTGCTGCATCACGTTGCCGCCCGCCAGCACGGGACTGTAGTGGTCGTTGGCGTGCTCGAGGAAGTGTCCGCTGGAGTACACGCCGTGCTTCCGGCACCAGTCGCTCTGCCGCCCGTATATGGTGCGCCCCCACACCTCGGCGCGCGCGTCGAGGTAGCGGTAGAAGGCGCGAGCCTGGTCGTCGGCGTCGGCAAGCTTAAACTTGAGGGCCGTCAGGAGTTCGCCTGCGTCGTCGCCGCGCGCGGCCAGCTCCTGTGCGAGCGCCGGGCCCCACCACGACCTGAACTGCGGCTCGTCGAAGAAGAAGCCGGGAATCGTGCCGTCCTTGAACTCTTTCGCGTAGCGGTCGTAATAGGGCTGGTAGTAGTTGGCGATGAACCAGTCCACCGCCGCCTCGTCGAGTCCGTTCACGGTCGGGAAGCGGTAGCTGCCGTTCGACGTGAACCACGTGTAGACGATCGTCTTGTCGCCGTCCGGTCCCGGCTTGAACACGCCCTTCTCGATCTCCTTCACGACGATGCGGGCGACTTCGTTCTCCGCCTTCTTCGGGACCTCGTAGCTCCAATACACGGTCCCCTTCACGTCGCGGCACTGGAACTGTTCCGGAATCGGGTACTTGCCGCCCATCCCCTGACTCGGCCACCAGTAGTCGTCGAACACCATCATCTTCAAGCCGCGCTTCTTGCATTCGCCCAGTACGATGTCGACGTCGCGCCACCAGCCGTCACGCATCCAGTCGACGTGCGGACGCGACTCGATGGTGAGGATGCCCTGCCCGCTCTCGTCCACGCGGCCCACGTACTCGCGCAGGCGTTCCGGCGTTTCCGTGCCATGCATCCAGAAGAGCGGCCCCGTGTTCTCGCGCGCCGCGCCTTGCGGCGAACGGAAGTCTTCGCGCAGGTCGCGCCCGCCAGCGGATGCGCGTTCCAGCACGCGCAGGACACGTTCCTGAGACGGCAGGTCGATCGGGATGCCAGCCGCGAGCTCTTCCACCGTAAAGGTGCCGATTTCGCGCTTGGACAAAGGATCCGTCACACGAAAGGTACCCGCGCTTTCCGGCGTGAAGATTCGGAGCGTGGCGTGCCGCGTCGTGCGGTCGCCCATGTTGACGCAGCAGACGAACTTGAAATCGCCCCGGTCGATGACCTGCACGTCGGAGGCCGGGAGGGTCGCGCTGCTGCGCGACCGAGAGCGCCCCGGATCGTCCGCCGCCACGAGCTGCGCGTACCGGCGCACCTTGCGCCGCTCAAGTTCGTCCGCCGCGGCGTCGGGCGACGCAACGCGCGTGAACGCGGGCGGTTCGGCGAGCGGCTTCAGGTACTCGTCGTACGCGAGCGTCCCCTCAGCGGCGAGCACGAGCCCGCCGCGCCGCGCGAACGCCTCCGCCGCGCGGACCACCTGCGGCGGCACGGCCGCGCACCCGCCCGGGAACACGAGCGCCTGCACCTCGTCGCCGAGACGCGCCACGTCCTTGTCGAACACGACCCGCAGGGGATAGTGCCGATGGAGAAGCCCCGTGTACCAGGCGGTCGTCATCTGCACGAACTCCGCGTCCTTCTGCTTCTTGCCCGGCGAGAGGTGCCGGGCCTGTATCATCGACGGATACGAGTAGTAGACCGCCACGGTGGCAGGACGCACCCGCGGCATGGGCAGCAGCTTCTCCTCGTACGGGGCGAGTTCCGTGCGGAACACCTTGAACGCGTCGAGATCCTCGGGCTTCACGTTGAAGGGATTCAGGAGCGACGACGACTTGTAGGACGGCTTCGCCACGTTCGCGTACGCCTGCTCCATCGTCCGCGCCTCGTAGTGCCGCTTGTCGAGCACGTAGGTGAAGTCGGACGAGACGCCGTGCATCACCTCCAGCCAGAGCGAGGTGATGTAGTCCGTCTTCTTCGACGGCACGCGCAGGCCGTTCTCGAAGCGCGTGCAGTAGTGCTCGTTGTTCGAGATCGGCTTCGCGTCCTTCGCGAGCGCGCGGAAGAACGCCAGGTTGAAGTAGTGCTTCGATCCGCCCGTGGCCACCACCTCCTCCATCGCGTCCTTCGCGTTGAACTCCGTCTTGAAACCGTACTGCCAGCCCCCTTCCACCGTCAGCACGTCAAGCGCATCCGCCACCAGCCGGTAGTCCATGCCGGGATGCGCGGGCGGGGTGCCGCTCGCCTGTTCGGTGAAGTAGACGTTGCGCCGCCGGTCCACCTGGCGGACCGTCTCCCGTCCCCGTTTGAGCACCGCCGCGTAGCGCCGCGCCGTGAACATGCACCAGTCGTACCACACGCCCGGATACGCCGCCCAGTCGCCGGCGAACACCATCTCGTCGAAGGAGTCGAAGTCCGTGCCCCACGTCGCGTTCGCCGCCGCGATCGTCCCGTAGCGCGTCCGCGCCTCGTCCAGGAAGGCGCGCCGGTTCCACGGACACTGGCAGTTGTAGCTCGACTCGTTGAACAGCTCGTACAGGAACGCGTTCAGGCCGTTCTTCAGCGCCACGCGCGTCCCCGCGAGGAAGTAGTCGCGGTAGTACGCCCAGCCCTCCGGATGCTCGGGGCAGAACGGCACGAACGCGTGCCAGGCGTCCATGTACTGGTTGAGGGTGCGCGAGAGGTCCGGCGGGTACTGCTTGTTGTAGCCGAAGGCGAAGTCCATCACCATCGGCACGTCGCCGAACCGCGCGAAGTACTCCGCCATGTCGCGCTCGTCCTCTTTCCAGTTTGACGGCTTCCCGAGGCGGCGGAGCTTCCGCTCGGGCAGGCCGCGCAGCACCTCGCCCGGACGCGACGGCGCGGCGGAGATCTGCGACGAGTTGAAGCCGAGCGCGGCGAAGAGTTCGCGCCCCGGAGGCGTGTTGTAGGCGACGTGGTCGATGCCGAGCGGATTGCGTCCCGGACCCCAGTCGATGATCGAACGCGGGTAGATCCACGCGCCGAGGAAGAACGTGGGCCGTCCGTTGAAGTACCAGGTGCCGTTCTTGATTTCGGGACGCGCGCGGCCGTCCTCCTCAAACGGCTGTATGTCGCGGTACGTCGCGCGGTAGGCGGCGTACTCGGGCGTGTCGTGCGGGTCGGGCAGAGGACATGCGGCGCGCCCCAGCACGTCTGGCGGCGGCAAGACGATCGGCGGGAGCTCGGCGGGGGCCGTCGTGAGGATCAGGTCCTTGAACGTCGCCTCGCCCGTCTGCCAGAAGCCGTGCGCGCAGCGGATCGCGAGGCGCAAGCTTTCCGCGTCGGCCGGCACCTGCACCTTCGCCCGCAACGCGAGCCACGGCGTCGCGCCGCGCACGCCCGTGGCAGAAACGGACTCCCGGCGCGCCTTCCCGTCCTTCGAATGCGCGGCGATGTAGAGGCTCACGGCGCTGATGCCCGACGCGTCGACCTGCTTCACGCGTCCGCCGAAGTAGAGCGCCTTCCCGCGGACTTCCTTCAACACGGCGTTCGGCACGCGCCAGTAGAGGTTGCTGTTCGACGCGCCTGTGTCCCGGTCGACGAGATGCAGTTCGCAGCCGACCCAGTCGGACCGCAGGAGGTTCGCGCCGCTGACTTGAACCGGAACAAAACCCGCCACCACGGCGAGCACAACGATGCCTGTCAATTTTTGCATGCGCCCATTATGGCATATCCAACCCCAAAATGCAATGCCCCGCCGCTCGGGCGCTGGACATGTGGAGCGGGGTTCGTGTATAATGTGCGCATGAACATTCGCAAAATCGTGTCGTTTGCCGCCCTCGCCATGTTGGCGGCGTTTCCTTCCGCGGCGAACATCCGCGCCGTCACGCCGTGTCTGCCCGACGCCGGCTGGACCAAAAGCTGGTGGATGCCGCGCCACACCCAGAAGATGGAGCAGGCGCGCGCCGGCGGCGCGCCGGTGGTGTTCGTCGGCGACTCCATCACGCACAACTGGGAATCGGCCGGCAAGGAGCAGTGGAACAAGTATTTTGCCGCGGGACGCTACCGGGCGCTCAACCTGGGGTTCTCCGGCGATCGCACCGAACACGTGCTCTGGCGGCTCGACCACGGCGAACTCTCCGGGTTCGAGGCGAAGGCCGTGGTGCTGATGATCGGCACCAACAACACGGGCCACTTCCCGTACGGGCAGGAACCGCCCCTCGACACCATCATCGGCGTGCGCGCGGTCCTCGACAAGATCCGCGAGAAGCAGCCGAACGCCAAGATCATCTTCTGCCCGATCTTCCCGCGCGGCGCGGACGAGAAGGACGCATGCCGCGCCCGCAACCGCGTCGTCAACGCGGAGGTGATGCGCTTCGCTGACGGCAAGACCGTCTTCTGGTGCGACTTCACCGACCAGTTCCTCGTCCAAGACGGCACGCTCCCCGCCGAGCTGTTCCCCGATCGCCTGCATCCGGCGGCCGCCGGCTACGAGATATGGGCGTCCGCCATCCGGCCCTATCTCGACGCGGCGCTGGATGGCACGCCCATGCCGGCCAACCGTTTCGCCGCACATGCCGATCCGTACGCCTCCTACGCGGACAAGCCCGCGCCCGCACGGCCCACGTCGCTCATTGGCCGGAAAGAGTGGTGGTGGAAGGATCCCGAGATGTGGTTCAATACGGTCAAGCGCCATCGCGACGAGACCTCCAGGGGGAATGGCGCGTTCGACCTGGTGTTTTTGGGCGACTCGATCACGCGCGGCTGGGAGACCCGCGGCGCCGCCGTACTGGCCGATCTCCGCAAGCAGTACAGCATCCTCCCCCTCGGCATCGGCGGCGACCGCGTCCAACACGTGATATGGCGTGTCCGCTACGGCGAGCTGGACGGCTTCAAGACCAAATGCATCATGCTGATGATCGGGCCACCATCCTGCTCGTGCCGGTCTTCCCGCGCGGCGAGCAGCCGACCGACCCGAAGCGCATCAACAACGCGAACGTCAACGCGCTGATCAAGGGCTTCGCGGACGGCAAGCACGTGATCTGGGTCGACTTCAACTCCCGGCTCGTCCGTCCCGACGGCACGATTTCCAAGGACCTGATGCCGGACTTCCTCCATCCGCGCGAGGAAGGCTACCGCATCTGGGCGGAAGCGGCGCTGCCGTACTTCAAGGCCGCCTGTGGCAAGTAGGTTCAACATGAAAAAGAAGTTGACCATGTTAATGTCCGTGGCGTTGGCCGCCACGGCGTTGGCGAATCCCCTTCCCGAACGGGTGAAAGACCTGGCGGCGGAGAACATCCCCTGGCGGAGCGTGGGGCCGGGCGGCGGCGGATGGATCCAGTCGATCCTCTGGAGCCGACACGCGAAGGACCGCCTGTTCGTGGGATGCGACGTGGGCGGGTTCTACGTCTCCGAGGACGCCGGGCGCCACTACGAGATGCGCAACCGCGGCCTCAAGCACCCCTACGTCGAGACGATCGCCGAACACCCATCGAACCCCGACATCCTCTTCCTCGGCACGCTCGGCGGCATCTACAAGACGACCGATCGCGGTCTCACCTGGCAGGAGAAGCGCAGCGGGCTCCCCCCGATCTCCTCCAGTGGCCACACGGTGCAGATCTCAAAGTTCGCGTTCGCCCCCGGCAACCCCAACACTCTCTACGCCGCCGTCGGACAACCCCGCACGTACAAGGGCGCGCGCGGCGAGGTGTGGCGTTCGGACGACTGCGGCGAGACGTGGCGCATGGTCGTGAAGAGCGGCCTCGCGAAGGACGTCAACGTCTTCGACCTCGCAATCGACGCCTCAAACGCCGCCCGCTTGCTGGTGGCGACGAACAAGGGCCTCTTTCGCAGCGAGGACGGCGGCGAGACGTGGACGCCGTCCAATGAAGGCCTGCCCTCCCACCTGCGCACGCGCCACCTCGCCTGGAGCCCCTCTTCCTCGAATGTCGTCTACGTGACCCTGCGCCAGAAAGGCGGCGAATCGCCGTGGTCGGCCGGCGTGTACCGCAGCGACGACGGCGGACGCACCTGGCAGCCACGCAACAACGGCCTCAAGCAACTGGCCGGCAAGCCGGGCAGCAACGACCAGCTCTGCACCTGGACGGACTGCCTCGCCGTCGATCCGCGCAACCCGGACGTGGTCTGGGCCGGCGGCGCCAGCTGGTGGTACACGGGCGTCTACGGAACGACCGACGGCGGCCTCAACTGGAAACGCGCCTTCCCCGTCGAGCGTTTCGGCTGGATCACGTTCTGGGGCCCGACCGTCATGTGCCTGTCCCTCTCGCCTGCCGACCCCGCGCGCCTCGCATTCGGCACGTCGGGGATGGTCTACGTCACGGAAGACGGCACGGCAACCTGGAAGCAACGCTACTCGGAGGAGCGCACGGACGGCAAGCTCGCCGGCACGGGCCTCGAAGTGACGTGCCTCCATTCCGTGACGCCTTCGCGGCACCAACGCGGGAAGTTCTACCTCGGATATTACGACATCGGCTTGCTGATGACGGACGACGACGGCCGCACGCTCACGCGGCAAATGAACGGTGTGCCCGGCAAGTTCTCCAACTCGTGCTTCTGCGTGGCGGAGGCACCTGACGACCTGCTGACGGTTTGGGCCGGGTTCGGCTCGTGGGGCGGCGGCGGTTCGGGCTGCGTGGCGAAGAGCGCGGACGGCGGCCAGACGTGGTCGCCCTGTACGAATGCGGCGAGCGGGTGGATCGACACGCAGGTGCGCGACCTGACCGTGCTCGGCGAGAAACCGAATTACCGCCTTCTCTACGCAGGCCCGAAGGGCCTCATCGAGAGCGCGAACGGCGGCGCGACATGGGCACCGAGCGATCCGGCAGAGTTTCCCGAAGCGCCGCGCGTGCGGGCGCTCGCGCACAGCGGCGGGTATCTCTACGCGGGAGTGGCAGGCGTGAAGGGAGAGGGTGGGGCGGTTTACGGTCGCGCAGGAGCGCGACCCTCCCAAGATTGGCGGCGCCTTACGCCCACGACGCTCAGAATCGGCGCGATCAAGTCCGTAGTGGCCGAGGGCGACCGCGTGCTCGTCACGGCGCGGAGCGAATGGCGGAACCACACGACCTACGAGGGCGGTGTGTGGCTCAGCACGGACACAGGCGCGACGTGGCGCAAGGTGTTTTCGGACAAGTTCTGCGGCGCGGCGGCCATTGCGGGCGGCGAGCTGTTCGTGTCGCTCACGGATCATCCATACCATGACCATTGCGTGGGCGGCGGCGTGATCCATTCGCGCGACGACGGCGCCACGTGGACCTACCTCGACGGTCCCGGTCTCCAGAACTGGAACATCTCGGCGCTGGCCGTCGATCCGTTCGACAAGAAGACGCTCTGGCTCGGTACGGGCGGCAATTCCGTCTTCGTCGGCGGGAGGGCCGCGCTCCCGCGCGGCCAATAACAGACGTGATATCAACAGGTGAAGTCGGCCACGCCCACGATGCGCATCGACTCGTCTTCCGCCGAGAGCGTGTAGAGTCTGAAGGCGAATCCGCCCGGAATGACCTTCACGACCGCATGTCCCGCGGGCGTGAGATAACGAGTGAATCCCAACTTCTCGAACTGGCGCATCCTGAAGTCCGGGATGGCGCCGTAGGCCACGAAACGCTCGCCTTCGTAGTTCTCGCGGGACATCATCCGCGAGAGCGACACGACGTTCTGCTGGTTCGGACTCCACGCGCTCGACAGGAAAAGCTGTGGCCGGACGGACTTGACGAACGCGTCGCGCATCGAAGGGAAGAAGGCGTGGTGGTTCGTCTTGCACACGCAGACGGGCCCCACCACCTCGCCAACACGCTCCTCGTAGCTGAACTTCTTGCCGTCCGCGCCCACGAAGTCCCCTTCCAGGTCGCCGCCCGTGAAATAGGTGAAGTCGCCGTAGCGGATGCGGATCGCCGACGAGAGGGGATTTTCGTTGATGTACTGCTTGCCGGTCTGCTTCACATGTTCGCCCGCCACGTCGACGAGATTCTTCTTTCCATCCCACATCACGCCGTTCGCCGCGATGTTGCGGATCTCAAACACGCGCCTGTAGTAGCCCGTCGGATCATGCTGCAGATGAATCTGGTCCTTGGCGCCGACCTTGAACGGCTCGCGTTTCATGCCGGCCTTCACCGCCGGTTCCAGCCATTTCTGGAAGACGTCGAAGTCTGCATCGTCCACGTCCCGCCGGTATTTCCCCACGTTCGGATACTGGTGGTCGTAGTAGTTCAGGAAGCGGAACGACTCCGCCACGTCGGGGATTCC
>ONRL01000350.1 GCA_900320225.1 uncultured Lentisphaerota bacterium | reverse complement strand
GCCGAAAAGTCGTGTTCCTTCCAATTGCGGGGATGAAGTGCCTCGCGCAAGTTCCGTCCGATCCTGATGTCCATGTTCGCCGCGCTCTTCGGCATGTTCCCGATGGCGTTCGGCACGGGGCTTGGCTAGGAGCTGCGCGCGGGCATCGGCATCGGCTTGGTCGGCGGCATCCTCGTCTCGTCCATCCTCTCGCTCTACTTCATCCCGGCGTTCTACCTCGCCGTGAGCCGGAAGGGGAAGAAGGCGTAAGGGGTATAGGGCCAGATTTGCGCCATCTCCGGACAGGACTTCAGAACACGCCACCAACCACCGCATTCATATAAATGCGGTGGTTGGTGGACAAGTCGTTGTCGGCAACGAAAAGCAATGCGGAATTGGCTCTGCCAGAGATAGATTCTAGAGCGCGGCGATTTCAGCGACGGGAAGGCCTTTCCGTCAGGAAGCGAAGCCACAGCACCGCCATCTTGTGCTCAGCAATGCTCTGCGGCTTGAACTTCGGCAGTTCCACGAACACGATGTGGAAACCCTCGATCAGCTTGTCCGTGTATTTCTCAACGAGATTCGGGCGTTCTCCGAACACCTTCTTAAAGGTTAAATCGCTTTGGGATCAAGGTATCTTGCCATGTCATTCTCCTTGCTCACCTTTTCAGGGCATAACACCCCCAACAAGGGAACGCGCGCAGTCTGCCATAATTCGTGGCGAGAGTCAATGGAGGTGCGTTTCATCGGCAGGGCTGACGCATTAAAAACTTCCGTAAGGGGTCTTTGAAGAGGGGAATGGGACTCCTGCTCTTCCACCATACCGTTGAAGAGGGGAATGGGACTCCTGCTCTTCCACCATACCGCCATGCCAGCCCGTCGGTCGCCCTGCGGACACGTCCCGGGATTCGCGCTCCATCCAGAGCGCGGCCTGTGGCTGAATGGCGTTATCCGGCTTTCCCTATGCGGCCGCCTCCTCCCCTTCGCCCCCAAGAAAGACCCTCTTCGCCGACGAGAAATCCCACGCGCACTCCTTGCGCATCGGGCCGACGCCCATGCCGCCGATGGCGTTGCGCCGCAGAAGCATGAGCGCGATCTTCCGCAGCGCGCTGCAGTTCTCCGGGGCGTGGCCCGTGCGCGCGCGGCACTGGTCCTCGAGGAACACCACGTCCAGCACCCAGTGCAGCCTGTTCTCAATGCCCCAGTGCCTGCGGACCAGCTTCCGGAACGCCTTGGCGTCGGCCTTCAGCGACGTGATGAAGCACCTGCGCTCCGGCTTTCCGTCGACGCCGTTCACCGTGCGGACCGTCTCCACCATGACGAAGCCCGCAAGGTCCTTCCACTGCGCGCGGTCCGCGAACCACGCCACGTCGGACGAGTGCCACACCCTCCTGACCTCCACGCGGCCATGCCCCTTGTCGACGTGCCGGGAGAAGGTCAGGGACTTCGCCCCCGACGCGACGAGGTCCTCCATGAACGTCAGGACCTCGGCATGCAGGGTGGGCTGGTTGTCCTTGAGCGGCAGGAGATAGTGGGCCTTCGCCGCGCGGATCGCGCGCGCAATCTCCCTCTGGCATCCGATCGCGTCGATGGTGACGACCGCCCCCTCCAGCGAAAGCGTCGAGAGCAGCTTCGGGATCGCCACGATCTCGTTCTCCTTCGAGTCCACGCGCACCTCCCCGAGCGGGACGTCCGCCCCGTCGACCCACGCCGTCTCGACGACGGGCGCACCGGAGCCCCTGGCGCAGGCCCTCCTGACGGCCTTGCCGTCCAGGGCCACGCAGACGCCCTTCAGCCGCCCCGCCGCCGCGCGCTGCCACAGGCGGACGCACACGCCCATGACGGCGGGGCGCACCATCGACAGGACTCGCCGGAACGTGTCGTGGCTGGGGATGCCGTTCCTCAGCTCCAGGAACTCCCCCAGGCGCGCCTCGTGCTTCCTGCCGTAGCGCTCCATGAGGCGGCCTGCGCCGCCCCGAAACTTTTTTCGAGATTCTGGGTTGACATATCGTCTATAATTATATATAATATTCGGCGTTTTTTCAACCCCGAAGAGGAGAAAAGATGAAAAAAGAGCAGAGGCTGCTCGCCGAGATGGCCTCCATCGGCAGGATGTGCCGGGGAAAGGTGTCCGTCAGGCGGCAGGGGAAGTCGGGAGGCGAGTACTTCGCCCTCCAGTGCTGGCACGGCGGCGGAAACCGCTGCCGGTACGTCCATCCGGCGCGCAGGGAGGCGTACGAGGAGGCCTGCGAGGGCTACAGGAGGTTCATGGCGCTCGCGGAGGCGTACGCCGACATCGTGATCGCGAGGACGGAAAGGGAGATCGCCAGAATCAAGGCCGAGGACGGCAGGACGAAGAAGGCCCGCGCCGCAAGAGGCCGGGCGGGCTGACGCGCAAGAGGCCGGGCGGGCTGACGCCCGCCGCGAAACTCAAAAACCGGCACCAGCCAGATTGTGGCAGGGCATCGCTTTTTTTAATGCGTCAGCCCTGCGCTTTTACCCCAAAACAGGCGGGAGGCGCATCGTCTTGCGGCAGGCGCTCTTCAGCAGCTCCTTCACCGCCGCGCGCATCTGGCGCTTCGCCGAGCCCATCGTCGCCTTGATCGTGCAGCCCGCCGCCTTGCGGTGGCCGCCGCCGCCGAACTTCGCCGCCAGCACCGTCGCGTCCCAGTCGCCGCGCGTCCTTATCGAGCAGCGCACCTCCTTCGTGCGGTCGGGAATCTGGTAGAAGAAGAGAGCAATCTCGTTCTTCGCGACGGAACGCGGAATCTCGATTATGTCCTCGGCCTCTGCCTTAGTGCCGCGAACCTCGCGGAAGTCGTCGCGCGTGAGCGAGACTTCGGCGACCTTCCTGTTCTTCCAAATGTGGAGCGAACGCCACGCAATGCGCTTTAGCTCTATCGCCTTGCGCGGGAACGTGCCGTATATGACGTCGTTGATAAAGGCGGTACGCACGCCGTACTTGAGAAGATCACCCGCCGCGCGCAGAGTGCGCTGGCTCGTCGAGTCGTAGGCGAAGCGGCCGGA
>ONRL01000072.1 GCA_900320225.1 uncultured Lentisphaerota bacterium | reverse complement strand
GACGCGCCGCGCATCGTGAGCTGCGCGCCCGCCGCGACGGAGACGATCTTCGACCTCGGCGGCGAGGGATGCCTCGTGGGGCGCAGCTCCGCCTGCCTCTATCCCGCCGCGGCCACGAACCTGCCGAGCGTGGGCGCCTATTCCGCGCCGTCCATCGAGCGCATCGTGGCGCTCGCGCCCACGCACGTGCTGATGACGTACCTTTCCGACCCGTCGATGTCAAACAGGCTTGAGCGCCTCGGCGTCCGCGTGCTGCAGTTCCCGTGCGAGCGTCTCGCGGACTACGCGCCGATGCGCGCGCGTCTCGCCGCGCTCTGCGGCCTCGTGCCGCGCCGGATGCTCGCCGTGGTGCAGCGCGAGCCGCTGATCGTCGCCGGACGCGAGACCTTGCCGGACGACGTGCTCGCCGAGGTAGGCTGCGCGAACGCCGTCACGAACCGGAAGGGCTATTTCGTGCTGTCGCCGGAGGAACGGGTGAAGCTCGCGCCCGAGGGCGAGGTGGACTTCAGCATGGACTACGACTTGACGCGCCTGGGGCCGAAGTTGCCGGCGGCCATCGACGAACTGCGGCGGAAACTGAAAGCAACGGGCGAGGAGAAGCGACATGAGTGTCGCTTCCCCGAGGGAGGCCCCCCATTCGGGGAAGCGGCGCTCTCGCCGCTTCACGCGACCGCTGACGCGCTCTTCTGGCTGCGCCTCTGGCGCGTGTTGGCGGGGCTGATCGTCGGCGCTGCCCTCGCGCTTGCGGGCGCGGTGCTTCAGACCGTGCTGCGCAATCCGCTCGCGGATCCGTTCGTGCTGGGGCTTTCCGGCGGCGCGTCGCTCGCGGCGGCGGCGGTGCTGGCGACGGGGTTGGCGGCAGTCGGCGCGTTCGTGTTGCCGGTGGCGTCGTTTGTCGGCGCGGCGGCGGCGCTCCTCGTGGTGGCGGCCGTCGCGCGCGCGGCGGGCGGCGGCCCTGTCACGCTGATCCTCTCCGGCGTCGTCATGGGCGGCATCACCTCGTCGCTCCTCATGCTCATCCTCACGTTCTCGGAGTCGCGCGCGCTGCAGTCCGTCACGTGGTGGATGATGGGCAACCTCTCCTGCGCAGAACCCGTGCAGCTTGCGGTGACGGGCGTGTGCGCGGGCGTGGCTGCCGTGGTGTTGCTCGCGCAGGCGCGGAGGCTCAACGCGCTCGTGCTGGGGCCGGACCTCGCGCGCACGCTCGGCGTGCGGACGGAGCGCGTGGTGCCGCTCGTCCTGGGCGCGGCGTCGCTCGCCACGGCGGCGGCGGTGTCGCTCGCGGGCGTGATTGGCTTCGTGGGGCTCATCGTGCCGCACGCCGTGCGGCGCCTCGCGGGCGCGAACCACCGCGCGCTCCTGCCGCTCAGCGCGCTGGGCGGCGGCGTGTTCCTCGTCGCCTGCGACCAGGCTGGACGCCTCTTCGGCGAAGTCGAGGTGCCCGCCGGCGTGATCACCGCCCTCGCGGGCGGTCCGTTCTTCCTCTACCTGCTCATCCGCCATGCCCGAAATCAGAAATAGAACCGTCCGCTACGGCGCCGTGCTGGCGCTTGACGACGTCACGTTCGCCGTGCAGCCCGGCGAGCGCGTGGCGGTGGTGGGCCCGAACGGCGCGGGCAAGACCACGCTCCTGCGCGCGCTCGCGGGGCCGGGCACGGCCGTGGTGCCGCAGAGCGTGCCGACCGACCTCGCGCTCAACTGCCGCGACTTCGTGATGCTCGGCCGCACGGCGCATCTCTCCGCCTGGCGCGCGCCGTCGCGCGCCGACGAGGAGGCGGTGGACCGCGCGCTCGCGGCCGTGGACGCCGCGGACCTCGCCGTGCGGCGCATGGACGCGATTTCGGGCGGCGAGCGGCAGCGTCTCGCGATCGCGCTCGCGCTCGCCACGGAGGCGCCCGTGCTGCTCCTCGACGAACCGGCCGCGCATCTCGACTTCCGCCGCCGCGACGAGCTGATGGCGCTCCTCGCGCGGCTCGACCGCACCGTGGTGATGACCACGCACGAGCTGCCGTTCGACACGGCGTTCTTCACGCGCGCGGTCCTGCTCGCGCGCGGCCGCGTCGTGGCCGAGGGGCGTCCGGCCGACGTCCTCACCGCCGAACGCATCGCCGCCGCCTGGGGCGTCCCCGTGGAAGTCCGCACCGTGAAGAGTGCACAGTGCAAGCTGGTTGTGGTATAATACACGGCCATGAGCGAGAGTCTGTTCTTCCAGGACCTGGCCGTCATGATGGCGGTGGTCGGTCTGGTGTCGGTCGTCTTCACGCGCCTGGGATGGCCGAAGGTGATCGGCTACCTCCTCGCGGGCATCCTGATGAGCGAACACACGTGGGGCGGCTCGTTTCTCGCCGACCCGAAGTCCATCGGCACCCTCGGGCAGCTCGGCATCGTGTTCCTCATGTTCACGCTCGGGCTCGAGTTCAGCGCGGACGACATGAAGAAGGTCAAGCACGTCACGGTCCCCACGGCGATCTTCGACACGCTGATGATGATCTGGCTGGGCTACACGGTGGGCACGCACATGCTTGGATGGGGCGGCGTGGAGAGCCTCTTCCTCGGCGCGGCGCTGTGCGACTCGGCCACCACGCTCCTCGCGAAGACGATCGAGGAGATGCGCTGGAGCGACCGCCCGTTCGTGCGCTACATATTCGGCACCACGATCTTCGAGGACATCCTCTGCGTGGGCGTGATCGCGCTCGTGACGGGAGTCGCGAGCGGAAAGGGGATGAACCTGGGCGCGGTGGGCACGTCGCTCGGCGGGTTGCTGGCCTTCTTCATCTGCGTGCTCGTGTTCGGGCTCGTCCTCGCGCCGCGCCTCCTGAACCGGGTGGCGCAGCTGAAGGACGACGAAACGCTGCTCCTCACGCTCCTCGGACTCTGCTTCTTCGTGAGCTTCATCGCGTTCAAGCTGGACTACTCCCTTGCGCTCGGCGCCTTCCTCGTGGGCATCCTCGGCGCCTCGAGCGACGTGCGCGCGCGTCTCCACGAACTCGCGGCGCCGCTGCGCGGCATGTTCTCGGCCGTGTTCTTCGTGACGATCGGCCTGCTCGTCGATCCCGTGACGTGCTTCCGCAACCTGCCGCTGATCATCGGCCTCGTGCTGCTCGTCGTCTGCGGGAAGGGATTCAACTGCTGCTTCATGTCGCTCCTCACCGGGCAGAGCGTGAAGAACGCGGTGCCGACGGGCTTCGGCCTCGCGCAGATCGGCGAGTTCGCCTACATGGTGGCGCTCATCTACATGACGCAGACCGGCGACTCGGCGAGTCCCATCTACCAGGTCGTGGTGGCCGTCTCGCTCATCACCACCTGCCTCAATCCCACGATGCTGCGCGTGTCGGACCGCGTGGGCGACTGGTGCGAGACGCACATCCCCACGCGCCTGCGCGGCTGGATCGCGGCGTACCAGGACTGGCTCGCCCGGTTCCGGAACGCCGCCGTGCCGTCGCAGATCCAGAAGCACCTCCGCAGCCGCCTCGCGTGGCTCGGCGTGGTGTTCCTGCTGAACTTCTCCGTGTCCATCGCCGCCACGATGCTCGCGCGCCTCGACTACGCGCCGTTCTCGCGGTTCTTCAACGACCACAAGGTCTTCTTCTTCTGCCTCGTCGCGAACCTCTTCTGCGTGTCGATGCTCGCGCCGGCGCTGGGACTCGCGGTGTCGATCGGCCGCGACGTCGCGGCCGTCCTCACGGGCACGCGCCAGCCGAAGAAGTGGAAGGCGGCCGTACGCCAGTTCGTCGCGTGGGTGTGCTGGGTGGCGGTGTTCGTGCTCGCCTTCGTGCAGGTCCTGATGGTCAACGTGAACCTCCTGCCCACGGAGCTTCCCGCGCGCGTGGCGATCGACGTGCTTCTCCTGGTGACGGCGATCGTGGGCTGGAAGCGGTTCAAGCGCGCGGGGCGCGTGGCGAGCTACCGGTTCAACTCCGCCCTCGCCGCCGAGCGCCGCCGCACGCGGCGGGCGACCGCGCGGGGCGACGTCACGCTGACCGTGCCGGGCGACTTCTACGTGCATCTCTCCATCCCCGAGGCCTCTCCCGCGATCGGCGAGTCGATCCGCTCGCTCGACATCCGCGCCAAGACGGGGGCGAGCGTGGTGGCCGTGGAACGCGGGGGGGAGCGTTTCCGCAATCCCGGCCCCACGTGGACGTTCGAGGCGGGCGACGTGGCCATCGTCATCGGCGATCCGCCCCAGCTCGCCGCGCTCCGGGATCTCCTGTCCGTCCGCCCGGCCCCGACCGATTGACAACCGAAAACAACAAGGACTGCCGACATGCACGAAAAGAAAACAACCGCTTCCGCACTGGTCCAGGGCGTGGTCCTCTGCCTGCTCTTCGCGGCCTGCGCCGACGGCCGCGTCGAGATTCCGCCGCAGGCCTTCGCCGCGGGCGGGTGGAGCCTCGACGCGCAGTTCATGGACGTGATGGGGTCGCCCTACCTGCTTGCGCACGGATTGGGCGTGCCGGTGGCGGACGCCACGGCGACGGCGTCCGTGCCGGCCGCGGGCGCCTACCGCGTGTGGGCGCGCACGCGCAACTGGGCGCCGGGTTCGCCGGGACGCTTCCGCATCGTGGTGAACGGCAAGCCCCTTGAAAAGACCTTTGGCGCCGGGAAGGACGTCTGGGACTGGGAAGACGGCGGCGTGGTGGAGCTGTCCGCCGGGACGGTCACGGTGGACTTGCATGATTTGACGGGATTCGACGGACGGTGCGCGGGCGTGGTTTTTGCGGCGGACGCGCAGGAGCGCGTCCCTCCCGTGTTTTCGGACGCGCAGGAGCGCGTCCCTCCCGAGACGGTTGAGGCGGATTTCGTGGTTGTGGGCGGAGGCTTGCCGGGGACGTGCGCGGCGGTGGCGGCGGCGCGTCGCGGTCTGAAGACGGTGCTCGTGCAGGACCGTCCGGTGCTGGGCGGCAACGCCTCTGCCGAGATCCGCGTGTGGTGCGCGGGCGAGGAACGCTACGACCTCGTGCGCGAGCTGCGCGGCACGTTCATGAACCGGGCGGCGGCGACCGCGCTCTCGGACGCGCGCCGGATGCGGATCGTGCGCGAGACGCCCAACCTGGAGGTGCGCCTCTCGACGCGCGCGGTCGGCGTGGAGAAGCGCGCGGACGGCGGCATCGCCGCCGTGAAGGCGCTCGACCTCGCGCGCAACCGCGCGGTGCGGTTCGCGGCGCCGCTCTTCGTGGACGCGACGGGCGACGGCTGGGTGGGTTTCTGGGCCGGCGCGGATTTCCGCATGGGACGCGAGGCGAAGGACGAGTTCGACGAGACGTTCGCGCCGGATAAGGCCGACGGCGACACGCTCGGCGCGTCGCTCATGTGGACGAGCGAGGACGGCAACGCGCCGGTGCCGTTCTCCGCGCCGTGGGCCGAGCCGTTCGCGCAGGGCGAGGAGGCGGTGAACGGCGAGTGGAACTGGGAATATGGCATCCACCGCGACATGATCGCGGAAGGGGAGGCGATCCGCGATCGCCTGCTGCTCGCCATCTACGGGGCGTTCTCGCGCGCGAAGAAGCGGAAGGTGAACGCGAACCGCGTGCTGGCGTTCTGTCCGTACCTGCTCGGCAAGCGCGAGTCGCGCCGCCTGCTTGGCGACTGGATCTTCAGCGAGCGGGACGTGACGGAGAAGCGCCTGTTCGCCGACGCGGTCGCCACGGGCTCGTGGAGCGTGGACCTGCACTACGACGACTGCAAGGAGGGCGTGGACTTCCTCACCACGTGTCGCCAGCCGCACTACGGGCGGTATTGGATCCCCTACCGTTCGATCTACTCGCGCAACGTGCCCAACCTGTTCATGGCGGGACGTTGTTTCAGCTGCACGCACGTTGGGCTTGGGAGCCCGCGCGTGATCTGCACGCTCGCGCAGCTGGGCGTGGCGGCGGGCGAAGCCGCCGCGCTGTGCAAAGAGAAAGGATGCGGTCCGCGCGGCGTCTGGGAGAAGGGACTGGTGCGCACGTTGCAGGACCGCCTGGGGGGAGACTGGCCGGACCGTCCGGCACCGGAGCGCGCGAACTGGGCGATCGTCGACGACGAGACGCCGGGCGTCGTCCTCGGGAAGGGCTGGCGGCAGATGTGGTGCCCGAACGGCGAGCAGGTGGGCGACTGGGCGCACGTGATCGGCGCGGGGCACGGCGGCGTCGACCCCAAGTCGCCGCGGGCGCGCGCGCAGATGGAACCGGCCGTCTACCCGCTGCCCGTCAAATCGGCGGGACGCTACAACCTCCATTTCAAGGTGCCCTACCTGTGGTGGGCGAAGCCGGGGTCGTCCACCGCGCTCGACGTCACGTCGGGCGGCAAGACCGTGCGCGTGACCATCGACCAGGGTTACGCCATGGGACAATGGCAGAAGGTCGGCTCGTTCGACTTGGTGCCGGGCGCAACGCTCGCGATCATCCCCTCGGCTTCACGCGGGCACGTCTTCGCGGACGGCTTCGCCGTCGAACCGCTCGTCACCGGTTTGGATCGACCTTGACCTTGTAGAACGCCCTTTCGCCCGAGACGGGTGCCGTGCTCGTCCAGATCGTGCCGGTCGCACCGCTCGTTGCCGTACCGGCAATTTCGCTCTCCGTGCCGCCCAGGGCCGTCATGCGGTAAACGCGGTAGAGCGCCGTGCACTCCGTGTCGTTGAGGTCCGTGCGCACGCCGTTGATCGTCAGCTGCAGCTTGCCGTCGGACAGAATCTGGATGGAGGTGATCCGGAAGGGATCGGCGCTGGTGGGGTCGAGGCCCGCGTCATACGACTCAAGCATCGTGTAGCCGTTCGCCGCGAGGGCGGAGGGGCTGCGCGATTCGCCCGTGATGCCGTAGGCGTCGAACCACGCGGCGGGCGGGACGGTGTCGCCGCCTGCGACCGGCCAGTCGTCGGCGTAGTGCGTCATCGTCAGCATTACGTCGTCCACCTTGCAGTCGCCGGAGAGGGTGAACGACGACACGTGGCGGGATGTCCCGCCGTTCGGCATCAGGTGCCAGCCGCAGTCCACGCCGTCCAATTTCACCAGCACGGACGCGCCGTTGGGATGGTCGTAGTCCATGTAGAGGCTCACGCGCACCCACTGCCCGTTCGCGTACGGCGTCTCCGAAAGCCGCGCCCACTCGCAGGCGTTGCCGGACGCCGCGCGGCGGTAGACGTTCAGGTAGCCGTCCTTGTCCGCCGCCACGACCACCTGGTTGTCGCCCTCGGGCACGTTCAGTTCATCTTCCGAGCTCCGCTTGACGCTGACCATCATCTCGAGGCGCTGGTTGCCGTTCGTCGTCCCCGTGTAGGTGCGGGTGAGCCCGTCATCCACGGCGAGCACCTTCGCGTGCGTCTCGTTCGGCATCGGGTAGCCGTTGGCGGGCACGGTGGGCGTGCCCGCCTCCACGGTGCCGGCACCGCTCCAGCCTGCGAGCCCGGACGTGTCCGTGCCGAGCGCGTACGCCTCGAAGGAGTCGCTGCCGATGATGGGCGTGGCGGCGACGATGTCCGCGAACGCCCACGCGAACGTGCCGTCCGCCGCCACGTCGAACGAGGCCGTCTCGCCTGCGCCGGCGGCGGGCGACTGGCCGGCCGCCGTCCACGACACGGCCGTGAGCGGGGCCGCGTTGTTCGTGTAGGCGGTCGGCGGCGTCTGGATGCCGCCGTCCAGCGCTACGTTCACCGTCGCGCCGTTCAGGAAGCGGTAGTTCGAGCCGGTGATCGACGCCGTCCCGCGCGCGGGCGTCTCAAAAGCGAGCGTGCGCACGTTCAGTCCGGAGAGGACGAGTGGGAGGATTTGACGCTTGGAATAGCCGTCACCGCTGTCGGAGATGAGCAGCAAGCTGACCGTCGTGTCCGAGAGGCGCGGACCGAGGCAGATGCCTTCGAAGTTGCCGTAACCTGTGAGCGAGGAACCATCCGAAGCGAGGAGTTCCTTGCTGACAGCTGCCCACATCGTGTTCGTCAGCGCAGGATAGTTCTGCACGTCTGTCGCGCCAGACGGATCGGCGACATGGTAGAGCTTCCAACCGAGGAGGTTAGAGCCGAGGGCGATGCCAATTACGCTTGTACTGTTGAAGCTGAGTTCGCGCTCCAGAACGAGTAGCGAACCGTCGGGAAGGGCGCAAAGGTCAGCCACGCCGCAGCGCGCCTTGCTGCTGTAGTCGTACTGGTAGGTCCACTTCTCGGTCGTGTACGGGTACATCCCGGCAAGGGTGAAGTTGTCCTTGACGGCCGCGCGAGTGTACTTGCACAGGCGCACAGTCGTGGTGGAGGTGTAGGAGGAGCGGTCGCCGTCGCAGGTCAGTGCCTCTTCGTTGCATGTCCAGAGCGTGAGGCCGTCGCCGCTGATCGTGAGCGACTCGAACCCGTAGTTGCTGCGGTTTTTGGTCATGACGCTCGGGATGGTCAGCGACTGGATGACCGCACCTGTCGTGGGGTTGTACTCCTTGATGGTCTTCTTCGACTCGTCGGTGATCCAGACGTTGCCGGTCGACGGGTCGTAGGCGATGCCCTCGACGTCGGACGTGCCGGATGGCTTGACGGCGTTGTTCGTCGTCGCGATCTGGAAGGACGAAATGGTTTTCCCGTCGGCGCTCAGCTGGAAGGAGCAGGGGTAGAGGCCCCATACTGTGGCTCCGTTGTCCGCCACGGCGTAGTAGGAGTTCCCACCCGCGTAGGTGATGCCGCTGAGCGGATCGGGGTAGGTCGCGCCGGATGGACGGGTGTAGAGGTTGCCCTTCGTCACGGTGAGGGCCTGCGCCGCCAGCGATCCGGCGAAGACCGCCACCAACAAGAAATATGCTTTTTTCATGTCTACATCCTTCTGGAACGTTCACATGGACAACCCGAAACCGCTTCCCCGAAAATGCCATTCCCCCGAGATCTCCGCAAAACCATCGGCTACAGGGTGACCGGCAGGCCGCGGTCGGCGAGGAACTTCTTGAGCTCCGGGATGCCGATGACGTGGAAGTGGAACACGGACGCGGCGAGCAGCACGTCGGCGCCGGCCTCGGCGGCCTCGGCGAAGTGCTCCATCGTGCCCGCGCCGCCCGAGGCGACGACGGACGCGTCGGTGATCGCGCGGATCTTGCGGATAAGCGGCAGGTCGTAGCCCGTGCGCACGCCGTCGGTGGACTTCGAGGTGGGCAGGATGCAGGCGACGCCGAAGTCGTTGACCTGCTTCGTCCACTCGATCGCGTCCTTGCCCGTCGCGGTGCGGCCGCCGTCGATGAACACCTCGTAGCCGGACGGCATGGCGGCATTCTGGGCGACGTCGATCGCCACCGTCACGCGCTCGGGTCCGAACGCGCGCACCATCTCGCCGATCATCTCGGGGCGACGGAACACGGCGGAGGAGGTGGAGACCTTGTTCGCGCCGGCCTTGAGGACCTCCTCGGCGGCAGCGGCGGACGAGATGCCGCCGCCCATGGTAAAGGGCACGGTGACGGCGTCCGCGACCTTGCGCACGACCTCCAGGAGGGTCTTGCGTCCCTCGACGGTGGCGGTGATGTCCAGCATGGCGAGTTCGTCGGCGCCGGCGGCGCAGTACGCCCGGCAGCATTCGACGGGGTCGCCCGCGTCCTTGATGTTCACGAAATTGACGCCCTTGACGACGCGTCCGTTGATCATGTCGAGACATGGCATGATGGTCAGCTTGCGGTCCATTTTGGTCCTTCTTTCTTTTTTCTGAAAAGGTATTCTGAAAAAGCCGTCCGTGCGCGCCCGTCAGGGCGGTTTGGACGCCGAACAGTATACACGATTCACAGCCCCGCCACAAGTCCGCCTTTGACTGGCATTTTTTGCGCTTGCGCGGCGGCAGGGGGAAATGCTACAATTTGCCCCATGAAAAAGAGCATCCTCTTTCTTGTGGCCGTCGGCGCGGGCGCGGTGCACTCCTTTACCACCAACACGTGGAACAACGCGAACAGCGGCAACACGCCGGCGACGGCGTATGACTGGTCAGACCCGGACAACTGGTCGCTGGGCACCGTCCCGGGGGACCACGACTCCGTGAAATTCCCCACGGGCGGGGGCATGCGCTACGTCAAGATGCCGAGCACCGTGACGGTGGAGGGCGTCCGGCAGGGGAGCGCGAACGTTGTCCTGATAGGCGACACGTTCGTGCTGTCGTCGGACGGTTCAACCCGTCCCTATCTGGGGAACAGCGTCTGGCTCTACGCGGACCTCGTCGTGGGGACTGCGTCGCTTCCCTCCTCCCTGGTGCCATATCAGTCCACATGCTCCATCGCGGGACGCATCATTTCCACGCATCACGACGTTGTCTCGGCCTCCGGCACCACCGTCCACCGCATGGACCGGTACGCCACGTCGTCCAACCCGGTTCGCACGGACGACATCGACATCCCGTCCAGCAACTCCATCCACCCCGGCAGCGGCAGCGTGACGTTCTACGCGCCGCAGGGGGCGGACGCCTGCACGGGCGACTGGGCGCAGACCGCGGGTTCGCCCTACCTCTCGCGCGTGTCCGGCACGGCGCACCCGCTCGCCGTGGGCACGGTCGTCTCCGGCGACGGCATTCCCGCCGGCACCTGGCTCAAGCGCGTGTACTCCGATTCGCTCATCGAGCTGAGCGCGGCCGCCGAGACGACATCCGCCTCCAACGCGCTCGCCTTCGCCGCCTTCACGCCGGACGTGCGCGTGCACGTTCCGAAATTCGTGCGCCAGGGCATCACCACGACGGATTTCAAGCTCTACAAGTACCGCGACGAGGACACGTTCCGCTTTGAGGTGGACGCCTACGTGACCGGCGGCCGGCAGATCAACAGGATCGGCCTCACGGGGTCGGAACTGGAGACATACCGTCCCGGCACGCACGTACTGCGCCAGGTCACGGGCGGCACGAACGCCGACGTGCTGCAGAACGCGCACATCGAGTTCGCGGGCACGACGTCCGGCGAGCCGACGGTGTTTCCCGCGACGCGCGGTGTCTGCTTCAACGACGCGGACTGCGCGGCGCGGCTGACCGTGCCGGACGGCCTTGCGGGCGGCATCTGCATGCTCACGAACTGGGTCGGGACGCTCGTGAAGGACGGACGCGGCACGCTCACGGTCGGCGTGGGCGAGGCATCGGGCTCGGGCGGCCTCGTGGTGGAGGAGGGCGTGTTCGCGATCACGAACAATCCCGCGGCGGGGAACGGCGCGTTCCGGATCGGATCCGTCTCCATCTCCGCCGGCGCCACGCTGCAGCTGCCGACGACCGGCCTTTCCGCCGGCGCGCTCGCGGCGGCGGACGGCGCGGTGGTGAGCGGCCCCGGCACGCTCACGGTGGAGAGCTGGACGGGCGGCGGCGACCTCGGCGCGCTCGTGCTCACGAACGGCGCGACGCTGAGGATCGCGGGCGGCGCGGCGGGCGTGGCCGTGCACGGCGAGCCCGAGGCGAGGGTCGCCGGACATCCCGCGTTCTGGCTGGACGCTTCGGCGGAGAGCTCGATCGTCTACACGACGGACGAGACGACCGGCACGAACTACGTGACGCGCTGGAACGACTGCCGCGCCGGTGAGCCGATGTTCTGCACGAACATCGTGCGCCGTCCGCAGTACCTGAAAGACGGCACGCCGTCCGGCACGTACGTGCGCATTGGACAATGCAAGGACGCGGGCAGGTATGTTACGAACACGGAGGTGCTCGTGTGGAGCGAGCCGCTCTACGACATCCGCGCCGTGTTCATGGTGCAGGATCCCGCCGAAGGCGGCGGCGTCCTCCTCGGCCGCTGCTCCTGGCGTCTCCCCGACCGTTACTACGGTTCGCGCGGCGGCCCGTACTACCGGGGTGGAAATCCCGTGTGGTCGTCGCCGATCATCGCCCCCTCCTTCGCGACGCCCTGCGTCAAGGAAGGGCGCTTCTTCCTCAACGGCGAGGAGGTGGTGGGGTATTCGCATGGCTACCTGGGCGCGTTCATGCAGCTCGTCGAACACCACGTGAACACGGACTATCGGGCCTCGGCCAGCGTACAGCATCTTGCCTGCGACGCCTTTGGCGTGGGCTATCTCGACAACGTCGGCGACGGCACGTTCATCGCAACTGAAAACGGCCGTCTGCGCATCGCCGAGTGCATCATCTACACGAACTCGCTGAGCTACGTCGAGCGTCTGGAGACGGCGCAGTACCTCATGCGGAAGTGGCTGGACAAGGACATCGTCTACCTGCCCTACGACGCGAACACAAAGGCGCAGGCCGGCACGTTCGCCGCCTGCGGCGAGGAAGTGTCGGTGGCGGCGGGCAAGGACTTCGTCGTCGGCGAGGTGACCGGCACGGGCGGCTTCACGAAGACGGGCGACGGCACGCTGTTCCTGAAGAGCCTGCCGTCCGGCAACGTGCGCGTGGAGGCGGGCGACGTTCTGCTGGATTCCCTGTCGCTCGCCAACTCGTCCGTGCCGGCCAACGCCTGGATACACATGGACGCCGCGGACGAGTCGACGCTCGTGACGTCCGGGAACTCCGTGACGAAGTGGTACGACGCGAGCGGGAACGGCGCGTACCTGCAGAAGCTCTTCACGAACAACCCGCTGCTCGTCTCCAACGTCCTGAACGGACTCCCCGTGGTGGACCTCGGCATCCGCAACGGAACGAACAAGGCGGCGCTCCGCTACCACATGGCGGACGGCACGACCTACATTCACGACAACGCCTATCCGAACTACATCAGTTCACCCTACGTCTACACGGCGTTCTTCGTCTACGGTTCGAAAGGCGGCGGCGTCTCGCTGTTCGGCTGCTGGGGCAACGGCTTTCCGGCGCAGGGCATCTTCCCGCACCAGCCGACCGGCTACGGCGCCGGCGAACGCGGTGCGCCGATGGCCTACACAAGCGACTATGCAGACATGTGGTCGGGGTTGCGGACGGGCATCTCGAACGGCACGGTCAACGTGACGCTGAACGGCGTCAAGATGGACCCGCTCGTCACGCCGTTCTCGGGCGGATACGACCTCCTCACGTTCGACTGCTCGGGAAATGCCCGCAAGGGCGACACGTTCGGGTCGTACGGGCAGGGAGACGCCTATGTCGGCGGCGTGGAGTACGGCGAGATCCTGCTCTACACCAACCGCCTCTCCTCCGCGGAGATCGCGCGGACCGAGGTGTACCTCAACAAGAAGTGGTTCGGCAAAAACACGCCCGGCTTCACCGTGGCGGAGCCGACCTCCCTCTTCGTCTCGGACGGGGCGTCCGTGACCCTGACGGGCGGTGGCGACGTCTTCCCTGCGGCCATCGGCGGCGCGGGCGCGGTGACGGGCGACGTGCACGTGCCAGTGGGCGGCGCGCTGATCGCGGAGGTGGCGGCGGACGGCAGCGTGGCGGGTCCGCTCGCGGTGAACGGCGCGGCCGACCTCTCGAAGGGAGGCGTGGTGTCGCTGGCGGGCGACGTGGCGAAGCTCGCGCCGGGCGACTGGCCGCTCCTCACGGCGTCGCCGCTCGCGGCGGACGCGGCGGCGTGGACGTGCGAGTCGCCGTCGCGGATGCTGTCCTGCCGGGTCGTGGTTTCGGGCAATTCGCTCGTCCTGCGCGTCCTCCCGAGGGGAACGATCATCATGTTCAGGTGAAAACGTTTGGGCTCGCACGACGAGGACAAGGGGGGAGGGCGCGCTCGCCGAGCGCGCCGAATTGTGGTATACTTTCCGCCATGAAAATCCAGACTGCTATCATGATGGCGGCGGCCTTGGCCGCCGGGTGCGCATACGCCGAGCCGGCGAAGGTCGTGTCGTTCAAGGACGCGGCGAAAATCAAGACGTGGGACGCCTGGGGCGACGCCGGCAAGACGCCGACCACCTGGACGTTCAAGGAACGCAAGTGCGTGACGCTCGCGAAGATACGCAAGATGTCGAGCGACCTTGAGCCGGCGGGCCAGCTCGAGACGCGTCAAGACCGAGCAGGAGAAGGGCAAGTACGACTTCACCTGGCTCGACCCGCAGGTGCGCGAGATGGCCGCGATGGGCGTGAAGCCCTGGATCTGCATCTCCTACGGCAACCCCGTGTGGGGCAGCGACTTCCGCCTCGGCATGAAGGTGCGCCAGATCACGGACAACCCGGAGGCGTTCGCCGCCTGGATCCGGTACGTGAAGGCGCTCGTGGCGCGCTACAAGGACGTGGTGGACGAGTGGGAGATCTGGAACGAGCCGTTCGGCCAGCGCGACGAGTACGCGCTGATGGTGTACGAGACCGCGAAGGCCGTGAAGGAGGTGCAGCCCAACGCGACCTGCCTCGTGACCGCGATCCGCTGGAACAAGGATCCCGCGAAGAACGACTACGTGACCGTGCTGGAGAAGCTCAAGAAGGAAAACGCCCTCGGCCTCGTCAAGTGGTGGATCTACCACCCGTACACGCCCGTGCCGGAGTCCTGCTACTCCTGGGCGTTGGAGCTGCGCCAGCTCGTCAAGTCGTATTCGCCCGACTACGACATCCTCCAGGGCGAGACCGGCTGCCCGTCGCAGCTCGAGTTCGCGCACGCGATGCACTCGATCGAGTGGACCGAATACGCGCAGGCGAAGTGGGACCTCCGCCGCGCGATCGGCGACTACGTGCGCAACATCCCGTCGAGCTGCTTCACCTTCATCGACCTCCAGTACACCTTCATGCTGCAGAGCTTCGGCCTCGTGCGCTCGAACACGCTCAAGCAGCCCGTCTACCGCCGTCCGAGCTACTTCGCGATGCAGAACGTGTACTCCTACTTCGACGAGGACGTGCACCCGATCTCCGTCGAGACGCGCACCGTGAACGGCAAGGAGATGACGGTGGCGAAGTTCGAGCGGCACTCGCGTCCCGTGTGGGCTGTGTGGTTCTCCGGCGAACGCCCGAACGACACGCTTGAGTACGAGTGCGCCAACCTCGAGTTCCTCGGCACGCTGAAGGACTACGTGTGGGTGGACCTCATGCGCGGGAAGATCGGCAAGCTTCCGTCCCTGCGCCACGTCCCCGTGTGGGACTCGCCCGTGCTGATCGCCCCGAACAACCAGGTGCCGCGCCGCACCGTGTGGAAGGAGATGAAGCCGGCTGAGATCGTGGACGCGCTGTACCGTCCGAACCAGGGCCTCGTGCCCGGCGGCAACGGCGCGCCGCGCAAGATGGACGTGTCGAACGAACCCTGGACGAAGATGGCGACGAAGGACTTCCTTCCCTGCTTCGACAAATACGGCCAGTTCAAGTACCGCGAGTGGCCCGGGAAGACGCATTCCGACGCCGAGCTGAAGGCCGTGGCGGAGAAGGAGGAGAAGGACCTCGCCGCGCATCCCGGCCCGGCGGGCTGGAACAAGTACGGCGGCTGGGCGGCGGGTCCGCAGCTGAAGGCCACCGGACGCTTCCGCACCGAGAAGCGCGACGGGAAATGGTGGCTCGTCGATCCGGAAGGGCGCCTCTTCTGGAGCTGGGGCGCGGTGCGCGTGACGCCGTCCTCCGCGATGACCCCGCTCAACGGCAACCCGCGCACGCCTCGCTGCGGCGGCGACCTGCCGCCGCGCGACTGCCTCTTCGAGGGCCTGCCGAAGAAGGACGAGCCGCTCGCCGCGTACTACGAGACGTGCGACGACCTGCTCAAGCGCTTCTACCTCATCCGCAACGAGACGCGCTGGTTCGACTTCTCGTCCGCCAACCTCCACCGCAAGTACGGCGCGGACTGGTTCGCGAAGTACTCCGACTCCTGCCACCGCCGCCTCCGCAGCTGGGGCGTGAACACGATCGCCAACTCGAGCGACCTGCGCATCTGCCTGCAGGACCGCACGCCCTACGCCGAGCGCGTGGAGGTGGACTCGCGCACGATCGCGGCGAGCTGGGGCTCCTGGTTCAAGTTCCGCGATCCCTTCGACCCGTCTTTCACCGCGGCCTGCACCGCCGCGCTTGCCGCGCACGGACGCGAGGCGCACGACCCTTGGTGCATCGGCTTCTTCATCGACAACGAGATCCAGTGGGGCTCGAAGGAGACGGACCTCGCGCAGTGGACGCTGTGGAGCCCGGACGACCAGCCCGCGAAGGTCGAGTTCGTGAAGCGCCTCGCCGCGAAGGGGATCGACCCGAAGAAGGACGTCGTGCCCGAAGAGGAGCTGAAAGCGTTCACGCGCGTCCTCGCCGAGGAATACTTCAAGCGCACGCGCGAGACGCTGAAGGCTTTCGACCCCGGCCTCCTCTACCTCGGCTGCCGTTTCGCCGGCTCGGCGCGCCCGTGGGCCGTCGCCGCCTGCGCGAAATACTGCGACGTGGTGAGCTACAACATCTACAGCGAGGACATCTCCGCCTGGCGTCTCCCGCAGAATCTCGACGCCCCCGTGATGATCGGCGAGTTCCACTTCGGCGCGCACGATCGCGGCCTCTTCGGCGCGTCGCTCATCAACAAGGGCACGCAGGAAGGGCGCGCGGCCGCGCTGAAGCATTATGTGGAAAGCGCGCTCGCGAACCCGCAGGTCGTCGGCGTGCACTGGCACCAGTTCTCCGACCAGGCCACGTCCGGCCGCTTCGACGGCGAGTACTTCCAGGTGGGCTGGACGGACATCTGTGACCGTCCGTACGCCGAGACGGTCGCCGCCCTGCGCGCGATCGACCTCTACCAGACCCGCGCTCGGTAAGCACACCGATGCCGGCACGCTCGTCGACGACAACAACCGCGGCTACCACTCGGCGGGCCTCGCGGGCGGCTGCGGCGCGTTCGCTTAAAGCCCGAAGGGCGATTTAACCATTTAAAGGCGGAAGGCCGATTATAAGCAAGAGGAGAAAATGAAAGTCATTGGAATACTGATTGTCTTGGTGCCGCTCGTGCTTGCGGCCAAGCCGGTGATCGACGACGCGCACGACCGCGTGCAGACCACGCTCGACCCGATGATGGACCGGATCGGCACGCTCGTGCCGCGTTCCGCGAAGGAGATCGGGCCGTCGCGACTCGCGCTCGGCTGCGAGATGCTGCCGCGCGAATACGGCGACTTCGAGAACTTCAAGGAGTACATGCCGCCGCTCGGCATCGCGCGGGTGCGCCTGCACGCCGGCTGGGCGAAGCTCGAGCCGAAGCCGGGCACGTGGGACTTCGCGTGGCTCGACCGGCAAGTGAGCTGGCTCATCGAGAACGGCATGGAGCCACTTCTCGAGACGAGCTACGGCAACCCGGCCTATCCCGGCGCGGGAGGGGCGTCGCTTTCGGACGGCATGCCGCAAGGCGCGGAGGCTCTGGCGGCCTGGGACCGCTACGTCGAAAAGCTCGTGACGCGCTACCCGCAGGTCAAGAACTGGGCGTGCTGGAACGAGCCGAACAACATCGACGCGAATACGCCCGAGATCGTGGTGGACAACAACATCCGCACGGCGCGAATCATCAAGAAGCACATCCCCGACGCGAAGATCGGGATGCTGTCGCTGGGTTCGCGGAAGATGGTCACCTTCACGGATGCGTGCCTCCGGCTGTTCAAGGAACAGGACGCGATCGGTCTCTTCACGTGGATCATCTACCACGACTATTCGCCGAACCCGGACACCTGCTATGCAACCCAGGTGGTCGCCTGGGTGAAGACCGTGCGCAAATACGCCCCGGAACTGAAAATCTGGAACGGCGAATCCGGCGCGACGAGCGATCCGCATTTCTCGGCCAACATCTCGTCCCTGAAGTGGAACTCGGAGCTTACGCAGGCGAAGTGGGACGCACGCCGTCTCGTGGCGGACCTCGGCCACGGCTTCGACTCGCTCGTGTTCACGATGTACGATCCGTGCTACGACTATCCCGAGCGCTATTGCCGCCACATCCCTCCGTACTGGGTGCGGACGCGTCCCGACCGCTTCATGAAGCGCATGGGACTCGTCAAGTGCAACGACAAACTGGAGGTCACGAAGGTGAAGCCGGCGTACTACACCGTGCAGAACGTCGCGACGCTGTTCGACGCCACGATCGAGCCGGCGAAATTCCCCGTCAGGCTGGTGCCGGGCGAGACCGCGCCCGGGCTCGTCGTCTACACGTTCCGCCAGAAGGAGACGGACATCCCGCTCGTCGCGTTCTGGGACGCCTCGAAACACCCCGAGAACGACAACACGGTCCGCCGGGCCTCGTTCAACGTCGGCGCCGCGCTGGAGGAGCCGGTGTGGATCGACCTCGTGACGGGCGCGATCTACCGCATCCCCGACCGCATGATGATCGGGCAGCAGGGGCACAAAGGCAAGGGTATGCTGTTCGAGGACGTGCCGTACTACGACGCGCCCGTGGTGATCACCGACAAGTCGCTCGTGATAAAGGGAAAGTGAGGATGGACGCAATCAAAGAGCTGGAGCGGACGCGCCTGATGGTGCTGGCGCGGGGCGTGCCGGAGGACGTGCTCGTGAAGGCCGTGGGGGCGATCGGGGAGGCGGGCGTGACCGTGTTCGAGTCCACCTTCGACCACCGGCGCGCCGACTGCGTGGCCGAGAACGCGGAGAAGATCGCCGCGCTCGTGGCTGCGTACGGCGAACGGATGGCGATCGGCGCGGGGACCGTGCTCACGGTCGAGGAGGTGCGCGCCGCGCACGCGGCGGGCGCCTCGTTCATCGTGAGCCCCGATTCCGATCCCGACGTGATCGCCGAGACGAAGCGCCTCGGCATGGCGTCCATCCCCGGCGCGATGACGCCCACGGAGATCAAGCGCGCGTACGCGCTCGGCGCGGACATCGTGAAGCTCTTCCCCGCGGACGACCTCGGCTACCACTACATCCAGAACCTCAAGGGGCCGCTGCCGCACATCCCGCTCATGGCGACGGGCGGCGTGAACCCGCAGACGATCCCCGAGTTCCTCTCGCGCGGCATCCTCGCCGTCGGCACCGGCATCACGGTCTTCCGCCCCGACCTCGTCGCCGCCGAAGACTACGCTGGCATCAAAGCTCTCGCACAGGCCCACATTGAAGCAATCCGATCTCTCACCTCTCCCACTCCTCCCACAAAGGACCTCCTCTCATGAAAATCACTGACATCAAAATCTACACGCTGGATGCGTTTCGCACGAACTGGGCGTTCATCAAGGTGGAGACCGACGAAGGTCTCTACGGCTGGGGCGAGGCGACGCTCGGCACGCAGGAGATGTCGCTCGAAGGTTGCATCTCGGACTACAAGCGGCTGATCGTCGGGCGCGATCCGCTCGAGGTCGAGCGAATGCTCTTCGAGGTCTACCGCGACAGCTACTGGAAAGGCGGCCCGGTCATGATGAGCGCGCTCGCCGGAATCGAGATTGCCTGCTGGGACATCGCGGGCAAGTTCCACAACGTGCCGGTGCACGCGCTCCTCGGCGGCAAGATGCGCGACCGCGTGAAGATGTACGCGAACGCGTGGTTCGTGGGCGCGCGTGAACCCGAAGAGTTCGCTGCCGCCGCGTCGCGCGCGGAGATGAATCATGCCGTTGCCGTGGTCGGCGCGGTACGCGAGGCGGTGGGACCGGAGATGGAGATCCTGATCGAGTGCCACGGACGCTTCAACCACTACACCGCCGTCGCCGCGTCGAAGGAGCTCGCGCCGTTCAAGCCGATGCTGATGGAGGAGCCGGTCGTGCCCGACAACAACGACTCGCTCGCGTGGGTGCGTGACCACAGCGCCGTGCCGGTCGCGGCGGGCGAGCGGTTCTACGGCATGTACGCGTGGAACGACGTCCTCCGCAGGAACTGCGTGGACATCGCGCAGCCCGACATCTTCCACAACATGGGACTTCTCACATCCAAGAAGGTGGCGGCGATGTGCGAGGCGAACCACGTGCCGGTGAGCTTCCACAACCCGTCGGGTCCGATCTCCAACGCGGCCATCCTCCAGCTCGCGGCGACCACGCCGAACTTCCTCATCCACGAGATGATGCTCACGGACGGCTCGTTCCGCCGCCTCGTGACGAACGAGAACGTGAAGTACGAGGACGGCTGCCTCCTGATCGGCGACAAGCCCGGACTCGGCATCGAGGTGAACGAGGAGGAAGTGCTGAAGCGTCCGTACAAGCCGCGCAACTTGCGCCACTACACGGGCACGCTCACGGACATCCGCCCGAAAGGCGACACGTTCTACTACTTCGACGGTCTCGACCGCGACCACCCCGTCTTCTGATGCGGCGAAGTTCGCCGAGATGCAGGACGCCGTCCGCGCCGCCGGTTGCGCCGGCGGCACGATCTACGTCCTCGACGACGACCGCGCCGAGTTCATCGAGAAGTGGTGGTGAAGCGCGTGGCGCCTTCCGCCTCCCGCGAATCACGAACCGCGAACCGCGAATTTGTGGTATACTATTCGCCGCCGAGGAAGGTGTCAATATGGAAGAGAAGAGAGAGGGCGCGCTGCCGCGTCCCGAAATAGAAGAGGACAGCTGCAAGGGCTGCGGACGCTGCGTGGCGGCGTGTCCGAGGAAGTGCCTGTCGCTGCAGCCGCACATGAACCGGATGGGGATTCGTCCCGTGGGCTACGCGGGCGAGGGATGCATCGGCTGCGCGATGTGCTTCTACAACTGCCCGGAGCCGTATGCGATCAAGGTGGTGAAGCCATGACGAAGTTCGTGAAAAGCAACGAGGCCGTGGTGATGGGCGCCCTGTACGCGGGGTGCGACCTCTACTTCGGCTATCCGATCACCCCGGCGAGCGAGATCGCGCACGGGGCGGCGAAGTGGTTCCCGATGCTCGGGCGCACGTTCGTGCAGGCGGAGTGCGAGACGGCGAGCGTCAACATGATGTTCGGCGCCGCCGGCGCGGGCAAGCTGTGCATGACGGCCACGTCAGGCCCCGGTTTCTCCCTCATGCAGGAGGGCATCTCCTACCTCGCGGGCGCCGAGCTGCCCGCGGTGATCGTGGACATCAACCGGGCAGGGCCCGGCCTCGGCAACGTCTACCCCGAGCAGAGCGACTACACGCCCGCGGTGAAGGGGGGAGGGCACGGCAACTACCAGACCTTCACGCTCGCCCCCGCGAGCGCGCAGGAAATGTGCGACCTCACCATCAAGGCGTTCCAGATGGCCGCCAAGTGGCGCACGCCGGCGGTCGTGTTCGCGGACGGCCTTCAAGGCCAGATGATGGAGAACGTGACGCTGCCGGACGCGGAGCTGCCGCGCCCCGACTTCTCCGACTGGGCCGCGCAGGGCGAGGCGAAGACGCGTCAGAACCTCGTGAAGTCCATCTTCCTCGACGCCGCCGCGCAGGAGGTGTTCAACGAGCATCTCCAGCGGAAGTACGAGGACATGGCGGCCGACGCGATGGCGGAGACGTACCTTGCCGCCGACGCGGAGCTGATCATCGTGGCGTTCGGCATCGCGAGCCGCGTGGCGCGCACCACGGCGGAGACGCTGCGCCGCAAGGGGCTGAAGGTGGGCGTGTTCCGTCCGATCACCCTCAACCCGTTCCCGCGCGAACGTCTTGCCGCCGCCGCGAAGGGGCGCAAGGTCATGACGATCGAGCTGGACGCGGGGCAGTTCGCGGACGACGTGCGACTCAACCTCGCGAAGAGCGGCCTTGGCGCCGAAGCCGCCTCGGTGATGATGATCCACCGCATGGGCGGGCAGGTCGTGACGGTGGACGACGTGGTAAAAGCCGGCAAGATGATCCTGGGGAAGTGAGATGAAGACGATCGAGCAAAAAGGTATGTACCCGAAGTTCCCGCGCAGCGGGAAGGACACGCGCGTGACGCACTACTGCGCCGGGTGCGGGCACGGGATCGTGAACAAGCTCGTGGCCGAGTGCTGCGCCGAGATGGGGCTTCAGGACAACACGATCTTCGTGGATCCCGTCGGCTGCGGCGTGTTCACCTACTACTATTGGGACGCCGCGCACATTTCCGCCGCGCACGGCCGCGCCTCGGCCGCCGCGACGGGCGTGAGCCGCGCTCGGCCCGACGCGGTCACGATCGCCTACCAGGGCGACGGCGACCTCGGCGCCATCGGCTTCAACAACGCCTTTCAGGCCGCCTCGCGCGGCGAGAAGTTCGGCTGCATCTTCATCAACAACTCGCTCTACGGCATGACGGGCGGCCAGATGGCCCCTACCACGCTGGAGGGCGAGACCACCACCACCACGCCGTTCGGGCGCGACCCCGCGCTCACGGGCCACCCGCTCCATGTGTGCGAGGTGTTCAGCCAGCTTCAGGCGCCCGTGTACATCGCGCGCGTCTCGGTGGCGGACACGAAGCGCATCCTGCAGTGCAAGCAGGCGATCAAGCGCCTCTTCGAAATCCAGCGCGACCACAAGGGCTACGCGCTCCTCGAGATCCTCGCACCTTGCCCCACCAACTTCCGCATGGACCCGCTCAAGGCAGCGGAGTTCTGCAAGAACGAGATGGAGGCCGAGTTCCCGCTCGGCGTGTTCAAGGACGCGGAGAAAGGCGTGGGAGGGTCGCGCTCCTGCGCGACCGAAGGAGGCGCGGACGCGCAGGAGCGCGTCCCTCCCGCATCTGCGTCCCTCGTCGTCAAGCCCGTGCCGCAGGTCGCCTCGTGCGCGGAGCTGTTCGGCGTGTCGGACGGCGTGGACGCGCCGCCGGCGGAGGACGATCCGGCCGTGCCGGAGCGCCGCTTCAAGTTCGCCGGCTACGGCGGGCAGGGGATCCTCTCGCTCGGCATCTGCGTGGCGGAGGCGGCGCGTCTCGAGAAGCGCCACACGTTGTGGTTCCCGTCTTACGGACCGGAGCAGCGCGGCGGGTCGGCCTCCTGCTCGGTGGTCGTGAGCGGCATGCCGATCGGCTCGCCCACGGTGGAGCACCCCGACGTGCTCGTGTGCATGAACCAGCCGTCGTACGAGCGGTTCGTGGGCGACGTGAAGAAGGGCGGCGTCGTGATCGTGGACGCCACCGTGCCCCTCACGAAGCAGCCGCCCGAGGGCGTGAAGCTCTACCAGGTGCCCGCCATCCAGATGGCCGAGGATTTCGGCGTGCCGAAGGCGGCCAACACGATGATGCTCGCCGCGCTCCGCGCGTTCAAGGCCACCGGCCTCGGCGACGAGTCGCTTGAAACGGCGCTCTGCGCGAGTTTCAAGAAGAAACCGCAGCTTGTCGAAAAGAACCGCGACCTCCTCCGCCGCGCGGAGGATGCGCTCCTGAACAACTGAACAACGCAAACCAAGAAAGGAACCCGACAATGAAGAATCCTCTGAACCTCATCCCCGTCCTGGCGCTCGCCGCCGCGGCGCTGACGGTCCTCCCCGCCTGCAAGGCCGTACCGAAGGACGCACCCGTCTCCGAACCTGCCCCTGCCGTTGCCGAGGCACCTGCGGAACAGGGCCGCCACTGGTTCGCGAAAAAAGGCGAGCGTCGTGGCGGAAAGGTCGAGGCGGCCGCGCCGGCCGCGTCCGAGCCCGCGCTCCAGCGCGTGGTCGTGACAGGATATTGCAGTTGCCCGCTGTGCTGCGGTTCGAACGCCAACGGGGTCACCGCCTCCGGCACGAAGGCCCAGCTCGGCACGGTGGCCGCCGATCCATCCGTGTTCCCGTTCGGCACGCAGCTGAACGTGCCCGGCTACGGCGACGGCGTGGTCGAAGACACCGGTGCGCGTGTGAAGGGCTACCACATCGACGTGTGGTTCCCGACCCATGCCGAGGCCAAGGCCTGGGGTTCCCGCGAGATGTACGTGGCGCTGCCGCCGGCGCAGTGAGGGAAGCGCGCGCGATGACGACGACGCGAAGGACCTTTCTGGGCGGCGCCGCCGCCCTCGCGGCCTGCGCCGTGCGCGCGCAGGACCGGACGCCCACGGGCGATCCCGCGCTGGACGCGATCCAGGCCGAGCTCGACGAGGTTGAGCCTGCGGACTTCAAGGCGTACTGCCGTCCGTCGGACCCGCTTGAACTGTACGTGCCGCAGGACGGGCCGCCGCGTTTCGCGGCGCTCCGCCGTCTGGACGACGCCTTCCGCGCCGTCCAGCGCGCGGTGGCCGAGACGACGGTGCCGGCCGGCGGACCGCCCGCCGTCTGGTACGTCTACAACATGGGCATCGTCGTGAAGACGGCGCAGGCGCTCTTCTCGGTGGACCTCCAGCACCGCTTCGCCGAGGAGCTCGCCCCGTCGCTCGACTTCGCGCTCATCACGCACAACCACCACGACCACTACACGCGCCGCTTCTACGACGCGATGAACGGCATCCAGCGCAAGACCGTGGTCAGCAACTTCCTCGACAACTACGCCGCGCACTTCGGCAAGAAGGCTCCGGGCGGTTTCACGCGCGCCGAGAAGATCTTCACCTTCAAGGACGTGACGGTGAAAACCGCGCTGTCCGACCACAACGGCTACCTGATTGACTTCACGACCACCTTTGAGATCAACGCGGGCGGATTCCGCATCTTCCACACGGGCGACTCGCAGAACATCGACAAGCTCAACCCCGCCGATGCGCCCGACTTGTGGGTCGTGCACCCGCACTGCGGCCTCAAGGTTGAGGACGGCGTGCGGAAATTCCATCCGAAGAAGACGGTGCTCGCGCACTTCCACGAGCTCGGGCACGCGAAGGACCGCTGGCGCTTCCGTTTCAAGGACGGCCAGAAGCAGATCGCAAACGTGGAGGGTGCGGGCGGCGTGGCCGTTCTGCCGTTCTGGGGCGACCGCCTCTGCTAGGCTAAAAGCACAACCAACTGAGGAACCAAGTATGAAAACCATGTTCAAGATCGCGGCGTTGGCCACCTGCCTGGCCGGACTCGCCGGCGCGGCCGAGACGGGGGACGAGTTCCTCCTTCAGACGAAATCCACCACCTTGGCCTTCCGCCGCGAAAACGGCGCGTGGAACGTACTCCACTACGGCGCAAAGGTGTCCGCCGCCTCGGACATCGCAGCCCTCGCGTGGAACCGCTGGGCGGGCGGCAACCACATCGCGCAGCGGCGTCCGGCCGCCTACGCGGCCTACGGCGGCGACAAGGAGGGCGGCTACGGCTTCAACAAATGGGGCGGCCTGCAGGTGACCCACGCCGACGGCTGCCCGACGCTCCACCTCGTGGGCGAGAAGGCGCAGACCGTGCCTGACGCACCGGGCGTGACGCACCTCGTGCTCGCGCAGAAGGACCGCGCCTATCCGTTCTGGGTGTTCCAGCATTTCCGCGCGTTCGAGGCGTGCGACGTGATCGAGACGTGGGTGGAGCTCAAGAACGCCGAGACGGGCGCGGTGAAGCTCGGCCGCATGGACTCCTTCGCCATGGACTTCCCGCTCCTCGCCAACGAGTTCCACGTGCAGAGCGCAACCGGACAGTGGGCCGCGGAGGCTCAGCTGCGCGAGAGCGCGCTGGAGCGCGGCCAGACCGTCACGATCGGCTCGAGGAGCGGCGTACGCGACGCGTGGGAGAACAACGCGAGCGTGATGCTCACGTTCGGCGGCAAGGCCACGGAGACGTCCGGCCGCGTGATCGGCGGCGTCCTCTGCTGGTCCGGCATGTGGAACATCGGCGTGCAGCGCGACCAGTGCGACTTCATCGAGGTGCGCGCGGGCGCGGACACGTCCGCCGGCGCGTACGTGCTCGACGCGGGCAAGTCGATCACGCTTCCGAAGTTCGCGTTCACGTTCTCGGCGACCGGCAAGGGGCAGATATCCCGCAACATCCACCGCTGGGCGCGCGATTGGCAGTTGCCCGCCGGACACAAGCTTCGCCCCGTGCTGCTCAACAGCTGGGAGGGCAGCTACTTCAGCTTCACCGAGCAGGTGCTGCACGACATGATGGACGGCGTGAAGGAGATGGGCGGCGAG
>ONRL01000342.1 GCA_900320225.1 uncultured Lentisphaerota bacterium | reverse complement strand
CCACACCTGGATCTCCGCCGGGCCGTTCTTGTACGACCAGTTGTTGCGGTCGAACTTGCAGCCGCGGATCTGCACGTTGCGCGTCTGCGGGCTCCGCAGCCCCAGCACCTCGATCGCCGCGCCCGCGTTGTTGCGGAACGTGCAGCGGTCCACGAGACAGTTCTCGCCGCTCGCCTCGAAGTCGATGCCCCCTTGGTCGGGCGAGCCGGAGTCCGGCTGGTTGAGGAAGTGGCAGCCACGCACGATCCAGCCGTCGTTGTTCGCGAGCATGATGCCCATCGTGCCCGCCGGCGCGTGCCAGCCGGACGCGTCGAACACGCAGTCCGTCATCCACGACCGGCTCGCGAGGTTGTAAGGATGCGGCGAGGTGTTGTGCGCGTAGTTGTCGTGGCAGTACATGCGGTTCACGAACGTGTCCACGCCGCTCACCTTGAAGCCGCTCGAGCACTGGTACGACTCGCAGTCGCGCATCACGATGTGCCGCGCGTGGTTGCCCGACACCGCCACGCCCGTCGAGCGGCTACCGCCCTTCGGGCCCGGCTCGTCCCACCACTCGGGAATGCCGTGCGAGTTGAAGCGGTACTGGCCCTCGACATGGTGCGCGAGGCAGCGCTCGATGAGCACGTGGCCGTCGGCTGAAGATGAGGTCGCGCACCGCGAGGTACGCCGCGCCGCGCACCCAGCCGCACCGGTCGTTGAGGTGGCGGTTGCGGCTGATCCGCGGACGCATCCCTTCGCCGTACGCGCCGATCTCCGCCCAGTTCTCCGCCGACCCGCGCGCGGAGACGAGCAGGTCGCCGTTGAACACGCACCCGCGCTTCAGCAGCAGGCGCTCGCCCGGGCCGAGTTCCATCCCCTCCACGTTCTTGAACGTGCGCCAGGCCGTCTGCGGCGTGAGGCCGTCCCGCGCGTCGTCGCCCGCGTCGGCGTCGACGTACCACGTGCGCGTGGGCTTGACCGGCGGGTTCCATACCTTCGCCGAAAAGTCGGGATCCTCCACCGGCATGAACACGAGGCGCTTCCCGGCCTTCGCGAGTTCCTTCCCGTTCTGCTCGACCGTGAAGTTCAGGAACGCGAGACCGTTCGTGCCCGCATCGACGCGCCATTCGAGCGGATGCGAATCGCCTTCGCCCAGCGACGCGACCGCGATGCGCTCGGGCGTCACCGACACGCCGTCCTTCCCTCTCGCCACGACCGTGCACGGACCCAGCTCCGTGCCGATGTTGAGGAGATCCACCTTCAGCGTAGCGGGCGGCGGGCGTGCCGACGCGCGGCATCAGCTCGCGCGTGCGGAACATGCCGAAGGAGAGGAGCGGACGCCGCTCGTTGCGGATGCGGAAGTCCGTCGCGACCACCACGCCCGGATGGCCAAAACCCAACTTGGCGTCCCCGCGCGTGCACCGTCCGCTCCGGCGGATCGGCTCGCTGATGACGTCGTCGACATCCAGCGACACCTTCTTTCCTGTCCAGCCGCCGCCGCAGAGGCGGTACGTGCGCCCGATCTCGATGGGCATCTGCACGGAGGCACGCGGCTCCCAGCCGCCGTTCAGGAACATGAAGAGGTTGAACGCGCCCGTGTTGTCGCCCTTCTTGTCATAGCGCAGCCAGTATCCGTTCTTGCGGTGGAGGATCGTCGTCTCGCCCGTCGGCTCGCGCAGGAACTTCGCGCTGCAGGCGAGGCGCACGCCGGGCACGACCGCCGTGTCGCCGACCGGCGGTGCAGGCGTGTCCACCACGGGATCCACCATCGTGCCAAACATCGAACCGATCACAAGCGGCCCCGCGCATCCCGGAAGTGGATCCGCGCACACGCGCCGCTTCTTGCTCGTCTTCCCGTTCACCGTGATCCACGTGTCGGTGCCGTCCCATCCAGCCGCCACGTCATACCACTCGCCGACCTTGATGTCGTTCGCCCCCAGCACCGACACGCGCGGCTCGGGCCCCTTGCCGAGGTTCACGAAGAAGCTGAACGCGACCTTCTCGCGCCCGCCGTCCACGCGCAACCAGAACGACCCGGGCGCATTTGGATGCCCCTTCTGGAGGAGCGACATCTGCCCCTTCTCGGAGGGATGCACGTCGAACTTCACGCGGCATGACATCTTCAGTCCCGGCCGCACGTCGTAGCGCGGGTCGTCGGGGAGCGTGCGCACGCTCGACGCCGCGTCCAGCCTGTACTCGACGGCTCCCGCCGCACACGCGGCGCCAACCGCCCAAACAACCATCATCAGCTTCTTCATCTTCATTTTGTTTCCTTTCTTAGAAATGTACCGTGGCCGGGGGTAGCGTCATCACGCCGTCGGGGCCCTGGCCGTCGTCCTCGTGGAGGAGAATCGAGAAGCCAAAGCCCTTCTTGACCTCTGGCGGGGCGATCTTCAAATCCGCCAGCGGGAACGTGCAGTCGTAGCGCGTGACGGTCCCCTCGCGCACGGGCGCTGAGAGCGGCTTGCGCACGACGCCCGCGGTTGTCTGCACCTCGATTTCCACGGCGTCGCCGGACACGTGCACGTCGTCCGTCACCGCAACCCGCACGCGTAGCGCGCCGTCCGCGCACGCGAGCCACACCTTGGCGGAGAGGTCGTCCGCGCCCTTCCAGCAACGCGCCACCTGCGCGGGGTCGGCCTTGTAGTAGTCGTTCATGTCGCGGTAATTGTCCAGCACGAAGTCCGGCGCGCGGCCGGGCGCGTCGGCGGGAATCGCCTGCATGCGGCGCACCGGCATCGGCACGGCCGCGAGCGCGGCGGCGTCCGGCTCGGCGAACGTGGCGCCCACGAAGCGGATGGCGGAGGGGTCCGTCCCCAGCGCCCAGGCGACGGTACCGCCCTTCAGCGCGCACGGCGCGCGGTTGCCCATGAGGTCGCACGCCTCCACGCGCGCGGCGTCGGTGCGGAACGGGATCGCCGCCGACGCGCCGAGTCCCGCGTCCCAGCCCGCCACGACGATCTCGTTGCCCTTGCGGAAACGGTAGGCGTGGCGCGTCTTCTCGTCGATCAGACGCGTATCGTGGCGCGCGGGTAGTAGTCGGCCGTGATGAGGCCGTAGGCCTGCTCGGGGTCGGACGCGCGCCACCCGGTGGCGCGCAGGTTGTACCAGATGTAGTCCGTCGAACCCCACGCCCAGGCGTAGAGGATCTTCTTCCACACCGTCCGCGCGGCCACGTCCTCCATGCCCCCCACCGTCGTGAGGGCCGTCTCGTTCGAGTACCACGGCTTCGTGATCCCGTAGCGCCTGAAGAACGGGAACAGCCGACGCTGGAGCGCGCGCTCGTACGACTCGAAGGGGCTGTGGAGATGGACGGGATGCACGTCGTACCAGCCCTGCGCCTGCTCGGCGAACGCTTCGTTGATGCCGGGGTTCGTGGGCGGACGCCCGTTCCAGCTGCCCGTGTCGGGAACCGTCCAGCCGTTCGGGATCACGCAGGCCTCCGGACACCCCGCCTTGACGCCCTCCCAGCCCTCGCGCTGGACACGCAACGCCTCGGGAATCGGCAGCACCTCCGGCGGCACGAGATCCCACTCGTTGCCCATCTCGTAGTAGTCGATCCGCGTGCCGTAGCGCGCGGCGGCCGCGCGGCAGTAGTCGCGGAAGAGTCCGTCGCGCGGCGGGATCGACCCCACGCGCCGGTGCTTCACCACGGCCTCGTAGCCCGGCTTGCGCGCCCAGCGCGGCACGGTGTAGAGGTTCGCGTCGATCGAGATGCCGCGTGCGCGCAACGCGCGTAGGATGCGATCGGGCGTTTCCCACGCGAAGGCTTGCTCGTTCGTCTCGACGGACCCGAAGTGGAAACCGCCCGTGCGGACGAGCTTGCACCCGCAGGCGACGAGCGCGTCGAGCGTGAGCGTAAAGTCCTTCGGCGCAAAGCGTGCGGCGTGGTAGTTGATGCCCAGACGGAACTTCGGCTTCGGAAGGATCGGCCCGATCTCGTGGCGGTCCAGCAAGGCGAAACGCGTCTCAAGGCGCGCCGTGGAACCGTCCGCCGCGCGCAGCTCGCCCGTCACGAACCAGATGCCCTTCGACGGCAGCGGCCACGGCACGTCCACGCGCGCCGTGCCGCCGCCGGGCACGGAC
>ONRL01000077.1 GCA_900320225.1 uncultured Lentisphaerota bacterium | reverse complement strand
GCGCACGCCTGCACCGAGGATGAGATCGTGGACTTCGTCCGCCGCGTGGCGGAGGGCCGCGTCACGATGGCAGACGATCCAGCGTGGAGGGACTTCGCGACGCAGGAGGTGTGCGTGGCCCATCCGCACGCGGCCGCGAAGGTGATCGAGGAAATTGACCGGGCAATCAAGGAGACTCAGCGATGATCGTGCGTTGCCAGACGGGCGACCGTGACGACGTCCTCTCGTACTTGGGGACGGAATACGGAAAATGCCTCTACTTCTATCTCGACTTGATGCAGTTCGGGTTTGACTCCCCCGAAGTTTCCGTCTGGAAGGAAGTGGACGGCGGGCGCATCGCCGCCATGGCCCTGATCTACAACACCACGGCGCACATGGTTTCGCGCGGGGGCGGCTTTGATGCCGGCGCGTGGGCCGGCCTGATGCGCCGGATGGGCGTGAAGCTCGCCTGTGCGGAGGCATCTGTCATCAGGGCGCTGGCCGAGAAGCTGTCCGGGCGGGCGGAATACGGCATGGTCGGGCATCTCACGGAAATCCCAGCAGAAGTGGACCGCAGCGGCGTCCGCCGCGCCGAGGCGGGGGACTTCGAGGCGATTGCGCGCCTTCTCCACGACAACGCCTTCTACGACACGAAGGCGGACATTCCGACGATTGCGAACCAGATGCGCGCGCGCTGGGCGAGGGGGTTCACGCGGAACTACGTGATTGAAGTAGGCGGCGAGATCGCCTCCCACATCTGCACAAAGGCGGAAGGGGAGCGCCTGGTTGTTGCGGGCGGCGGATGCACCTCTCCTCGCCACCGCATGAAGGGGCTGGGAATCAGGGTGTTCCAAGTGCTTGCCTACGACCTTGCCGCCGAGGGCAAGGATATCTATTCCTTTTATTATGGAGAATCTGCCACGGCGTACAATTGGCGGCTGGGGCTTGCCCCCTGTTGAAGTTTGTCGCGACGCTTTTGACGTTTTTCATCCCCCTGCATGGCCTGCGCCAGTTCCTGCGTTCCAGGATCGTCTACGGCCTCTACGGCCTGCCCGTTTGGCGGCGGGCGCGGCGCGTGGGCAGGGCGCTTCACTGTTACGGACCCGTGCGTGTGACGCGCCAGACGGAACTGGGCGACCACGTCAGTTTCAACGGGGCGGTCTTCTTTGGAGGAGGTTCAGTGACGATTGGCCGCTGGGTTCACACGGGCGAGGGGCTGAAGGTCTTCACGCGCAACCACAATTACGAGGGTGAGGCGATCCCATACGACAACACGTATGTACACAAGGCGGTAACGATCGGCGACTGCGTCTGGATTGGCGCGTACGTGACCCTTCTTCCCGGCACGACCATCGGCGAGGGTGCCATCATCCAGGCCGGCTCCGTGGTGCATGGCGAGATCCCGCCGATGGCTATCGCGGGTGGCAATCCCGCCAAAGTCTTTGCTTGGCGCGACAAGGAGCGCTACCTTCGCCTGAAGGAAGCTGGCCGCTTCCGCTGAGGGGCGTTGCCCGCAGACGTTTTTTTTGGTATAATGGGCCGCATGGCAGAAGAAAGTCGTGAGAGCGTGGCATCGGCGGAGGCCGCCGACAAGAAGTCGGCCCTTGAGGTTGGCTCGACGCTGGGCAGGTGGCGAATCGTCCGTTTGCTTGGCCGTGGAGGCATGGCTGAGGTCTACGAGGTCGAGGACGTCAACCTCGGGGCGCGCTACGCCTTGAAGCTGTTCACGTACGCGCGCAGCGAAGAGGCCTCGGCACGGGCGAGGTTCTTCGCGGAAGGCCGCTTGCTTGCAAAACTGGACCACCCGCGTCTCGTCCGCGTGTTTGACCTTGGCGAAGCCCCCTCCAGCGGGCATCCGTACTTTGTGATGAACCTCGTGTTGGGACCGGAAGGGCATCCGACCACGCTGGCCGACGCCGACGTCGCCGGCGCGGACGAGGAGCAGGTCGCCACCTGGTACGAGGACCTTCGCGAAGGACTGGCCTACATCCATGCCCGGGGAATCCTGCACCGAGACCTGAAGCTGCAGAACGTCCTCGTGGGGCCGGACGGCCACGCCGTATTGTCGGACTTCGGCGTCGCGAAGATATTCGATCCGGGCCTGCGCGAGAAGCTGGGGCTTTCCGCCGAGCAGACGCTGATCGCCGTGAAGGGCGGCCAGAAGACCGTGATGGGCAGCGTCGGCTACATGGCGCCCGAGATCGAACTGGGCGTCGCCGCGTCGAAGGAGGGGGACTGGTACGCGCTGGGCGTTATCGTGTTCAAGCTGCTCACCGGCGTGTGGTGCGATGCGCGCACGGACGTGGTGGGCGACCTTGAAACCTACAGTCCCGTCTGGCGCGACATCCTGCCGAAGTTGCTGCACGCGAACCCCGCGGGACGCGCGTGTCCCAGCTGGCGCGAGCTAGAGAAGGCCCGCCGCGAGGAAGAGGATTACAAGAAGGAGAAGGCCTACGAGGAGTTGCGCGCCAAGCGCCACGCCGCCGTGCGCGGGCGCCGCAACGGATGGGTGGCGGCCACGGCGGCCGCATTGGCGGCGTTCGCGCTTGCCTGCATCATGATGCGGCCGACCGAGCAGCCGCCCGATTTCGATTCCGTGGTGCGGGTTCCGCCCGACGCGCCGGAGGAGGAATCGATGAACGAAGGCGCGTTGCCGTCGCGCGGCCAGTTCGAGTTGGCGCGCATCGACGCCTGGGCGTTGACGCATGGCCTCTTTGCGGACCTCAAGGCCGGGAAGGTCTCCCGGGAGAAGGTCTCTGACGAGTTGTCCCGCATGGCGAAGATGGCCGCCGACGGCGACATGGGGCTTTTCGACCATCTGGACGCCTATGCGCAGGCGGGGGACGGCGCGGCGCTTGCCTACTTGCTGAACTCCGCGGTCACCAACTTGAACCTCAAGGCCGGCCAATGAGCACGTTCCCTCCCACGTCCGTTTCGCTCATCGCGAAGATCAAGGACCTTCCTCCGGGCGAGGACGGGGCGGCGTGGGCGCGGTTCTGGGAGCTTTACGCGCCCGCCATGCGCGCGTTTGCCGTGTTCAAGGGCGGGACGGCCAATGCCGACGACATCGTGATGTCGGTGTTCGGCAAGCTCGTGGACGTTCTGCGCAGCGGGCAGTTCGACCAGACCAAGGGCAGCTTCCATTCCTACCTCGCCACCATGATCTACAACGAAGTGCACATGCAGCACCGCAAGGACGAAGTGCGGAAGTCGGATGCCCATGTGCCGCTGGACGAAGCGTTGGCGGAGAGCTTGGAAGCGCCCCCGTCGGAAGAGGTGGACGCCGACTGGCAACGGATCGTGCTGCAGACGGCCGTCGAGCACGTGCTCACCAAGACGGCCTTGTCCGACCGCGACCGCGCCGTCTACCGGTTCTACGTCCAGGAGCGGCACTCGATTGAAGAGACGGCGGAGAAATTCCACTTGACGCGGAATCTGGTCAGCCAGATCAAATCGCGCATCGAGAAACGCATCGTCGCGATCGGCCGCGAAATGGCCATCCGCGCGGAGCAGTTGTAGACGAGATGCGGGGTGTGAAATTTTCTGAAAAAATCCTGTCATTGGGTGCGGGTCCCCGCATACCTACAGGTGGTTAAACTTGTTGCTCGGACCGAGACGTCATCTTCAACGTCTCGGTTTCGTGTTTCTAGGGGGCGTGAATTTGGGGGCGGGAATTTTTTTGAAAAAGATCTGTCATCGCGCGCGGGGTCCCGCATATCTACAGGTGGTTAAACTTGTTGCTCGGACCGAGACGTCATCTTCAACGTCTCGGTTTCGTGTATCCAGGGGGAATTTAAAAAAATGATTTTTTTCAAAAACCCCCTTGCATGACCAAAGGGGATGTGGTAGAATATCGCCGTCTTTGACCCAATAGGAGGATTCGGACGTGTGTCCGGGCCCGTGGTTAACAGACCTAGGGCACAACGAAAGTTGACTCTGGTTGGCGAGAGGGCAACAAGTTAACCACTCCAAGTGGACTTGAGCGAGTGCGGCCGGGTGGTCGTAGGAGCGAGAGAAAGCGAGGAGGTCGGAGAAGGGTCCAACAAGCCCGACTCCAAAAAAGAAAGAAAAAAACAAATGAAGAAGCTCATGCTTATTGCGGCGATTGCCGCTGTTGCTGGTGCGTATGCTGCTGGTGACTGCGAACTTGAGCCCAAGGCCAAGACCGCAGCTGTCTATGCGTGGAAGTTTGTCGGCAAGACCACGGTCGGCACCCCCACCTCCTACAAGGTTGCGGGTGGCGTTGGTTCCAACTGCCAGCTCGGCGGTGGTACCACGGTCAATGCCTGCGCGGTCCGCGTTCCGGGCAGCCTCGCCATTCAGGGTTACCTCTATTACTGCGAAAACTGCTGCGATAACTTCAAGAGCGGCTCGGCTGGTGCGACCATTCCTGCGACTCAGACGTTCTACATGACGAAGCCGTTCAAGGATGTGTTCACGACCGCCGACATCACGATTGACGTGGCTCACATCATCGGCAAGGCGGCCACGCAGTATGAGACGAAGGGTATCGCGACGTTCACCACGACCGATCCTTCCGTCACGTACACGCTGACGTTCGCGGGTCTCGGCTCGTTCAACAAGTCCTCGAAGGTCGTCACGGCCGTCTCCGGCAACTTCGCCGGCACCGCCGAGTCGCCCTACTACATCGGCTATGTTGGCTCGGGCAAGGACAAGACCTGGGAGTGCGTGCCTGCTGACTGGTGGCTCTGCGAAACGCTTGCGTTCGCCGGTGCTCCGTCTGAGGCTTCCGTTGCGTACGGCAGCTGGACGGTTCGCTACAACGCTTCGGCGTCCGCCAAGTACCGCAAGGGCTACACGATTGCGCTCCCGAAGTGGACGGGCCTGAACTAAGCTCAGAAGAATCCTTAACAACGTAAGGATAAAGGCAACGTGGTGTCCGTTGGATGCCACGTTGTTTTTTTTTTTTATTACCCGTTCGCTTCTAGGGCATGGCGAAGTGTTCACGGTGGAATTTTTTTTTGGTAAGGGCTGTCATTGCATGCACGTCCCCGCATATCTACAAATGGTTAAACTTGTTGCTCGGGCCGAGACGTCATCTTCAACGTCTCGGTTTCGTGTCTCTAGGTTCGATGGAGAACGCCTGCGAGAGGAAAAAACTATTGCTGTCGGGAGGAAAAAACTATTGCTGTTTTTGTTTTTTGTCATTGCTCACATCAAAGAAGTCATGCTATAATATTCTCATGCCCAAATTGTCGTTTAAAAGCCCCTTGTTTGGCACGATGGCCTTGATCGCCTTCGTAATGGTTTCTTGTTCCCCGGAGGGGAGTGGGACGCAGCGGAAGTCGGGGACGCAGAAGCCGGGGAGGTGCGTTGCGGATGTCAGCAAGTCAATTGAGAGCATGAAGCCTTCGGATGTCATCTGCGTGGTCAATGGCCAGAAAATCTGCAAGAGCGATTTCTCCAAGGCGCAGCGTTTTTACGAAACGGTCTTTCGCATTGTCCGCGGCGTCCGCCCGGGGAAGGAACAGGAGGCCGCAGAGGACTATGCGTGGCGGAACGAGCAGCGGGTTTTGCCGATGCTGATGCAACGGGCCGTGTTCGGGCAGACCGCGAAAGAACGGGGGGTCTCCGTGACGCCGGACGAGGTTGAACTTTGCGCAAAGCCTTATCTCGCGAAATGGAATATGGACGACGTGACCCTCTCGGGCTTGAAAAAGAAACTGGGAGAAGAAGAGGGAACGCGCGTGATTGAGTATTTCACGGCGGAGGCGTTGAACGACAAGGTTGTCCGCGCCCTTGCGCGGGACGGCTGGTACCACGTGTCGGACGAAGAGGTGACGAATGAATTGGCGCGGGTGCGGACATTCAACGAGACGGCGAACAGAATGAACGCGCGTGCCCGTGAAACGCTGTTGAAAGCGAAGAAGGAGATTCTGGACGGCGGGATATTCTCGCAGGTTACGAAGAAGTACGGCGAATACTGCCCGGAGCAGGGGAAGGAATGGATCACCGTCCAGCTGGAGGAACTCAATGCCGAGGGCGAGAAAGGTCTGCGCGAGTGGCTGAAAAACGCGGAAATGGGCGATATCTCGGATCCCATTGACTTTGACGACGGCGTTTCAATCGTCGGAGTCGTCAGGAAGGGAGAGGGCGAGGCGCCGGAGGGCGTCGTCGGCCCGACGCTCTACACGTTGGTGCGTTGCACGATGCTGGCGCGTAACAACATGGAGGTGCCCACTGCCGACGAGGTGCGCAAGGCCGTGTTGGAGTTCAAGCGGGGCGAGGCGCGGCGGGAGGTTTTCACCAATTTGTATTACGCCGCCACAATCGAATTTCCCAATGGAACGAATTTCTTTCCGAAAGCCGGACAACGCGCAGCGGGGAATTGACGTTTCTGTATTGGGTGAAAACAAGAAGGAGATGACAACATGAAAAATCCAAAAATCCTTTTGGCGATATTCGGTGCCGTCTTGACGAGCACGTCCGCATACGCTTTTGCAGACAGATACGGCGCGCAATACGATGATGGTGCGCCCACGGGCATCATTCTTGCGCAGCGCAAGGGCTGGAACGATTCTGTCGAGCTCGGCCGTTGGCATTCGAATCTCGACAATGCTCGCGCGTATGCCGAGGCGAACGGCGTTCCGCTCCTTGCAATCTGGTCGAATGGCGACAACTGCGGGCACTGCAAAAAGTGGGAGAACAATGCCGTGTCCGAGCCGTTCGAGAAGTGGATGAAGGACAGCGGAATCGTCTTCTACTTTGGCTACTACGGCGATCCGGGAAAGGGAACGACGCTCGGGGAGTGGTGTTACTGGTGTGGCAGGGGCAACCCGCAGGGTACGACGCTTCCGCTCGTGCGTCTTTACTGGAAGGTCAACGGCTCGGTGATCGTTGACAGAAGCGCCAACGGGGACATGGTTGACGGCAACAAGGGTCTCGTGTCGATGACCAGCACGAGTTACCGTCCCGACGAACCCTACTACGTGCCGGGTGATTACCATACCTACAACATGGGCGGCCGTTACATGATCGACTTCATCAAGAACGCGTTCCCCGGATACACGCCGACGCCGACGGTGTCGTACTACGGCGGCGAGTTCGGCGTCACCAGAAGTGACACCGTCGGCTTGCAGGCCGAAATCGGTTACACCGAAAAAGTTTACGTGCCGATTACCCGTACCAACGAGACGGCGCAGACGAAAGGCTACAACAACAGACTTGTTTGCACCTTCCCTGACGGCTTTGCGACGACGAACAAGATCAAATGGGCCGTCGGCCAGTCAAAGACGAACATAGCCGTGACCATCACGGGCCATGCGGACGGCGTGACGGCTGGCCAACAAGTGAAACTCAGACTTCTTGACGCGGGATCCAACGTGGTGGCCAAAAATGAAATCACCTTCGTCGACCGCGAACAAATTCCCAACTCGCCAAAGAATCCGCTGTGGATTGGCGAGAAGACCGAAGATTCCCTCCCCTTCGGAAAGTGGACGATGGATATCGATGTGGTGACGAACAAGGTGAAGGCGTTTAACTCCCGCAGGGGCGGGGACAAGGCCTATTCCATGGTGTTGGTGGGTGGTGCGCTCTGGTGCCCGGATTGCGTGATGGCCGACCACCATTTCTATGATTACGAGATCGGCGGGGTAAACCAGTTCAGGACATGGGCGAAGGAACACAACATCGCGTTGGGCGTCGTCGACATCCCGAACTACACGCGGACGGGGACGACGTCGAACGGCTCGTTGCTGATGTACGACATGTTTACGATGTCCGACAACTACATCTCCGGGCGAAATACCTTTCCGAAGGACGAGAGCGAGCGCTACCAGAGCGGTGCCCAGTATCTGTCGCGGCATGGCATCGCGCCGGACGAGGCGGAGAGAGTCATCAAGCGCAACAAGACGCTTGTGCAGAACGACACGCTCCACGGTGGATGGAGAAGGCCGGAAAACACGACCAACCCCTATCGCACGGGCGTGCCGACGCTGCTCCTCCTCAATGACGACGGGACGATCGCCGCGCGTTTCGACACGTGGGACAAAATCGGGCCGAGCGCCTATTCGACGAATTTCTACACGCGGCTCGAGGAGATGATCGCGCAGATGGACGAAAAGGCCGAGGAGGCGAACGACGACTGGCGCACAACGGGGGAAACCATTGTCAAGCGTGGCGGACTGGACGGCCGCCGCACGCTGTCGCACGTTGACAAGGCGGATGTCTACAAGGTCGAGGAGGGCGCCACCGGGAAGATCGTCAACTTTAAGCTGACGGGCGATGCCACAAACACCGTCACGTTGGCCATTTTGTCCAGCGCGAACGACAGCATCCCGTTAGCCAGCGCGACAGGAGCCCTCGTGGACGGGCTGTCGGTCACGGCGGAAATTCCCAGTGCCAACTGTTATGTCAAGGTGTCGTGGGGCGGCGGGCCTGCCGACTTGAGCGGATCAAGCGTGTTCGAGTACGGGTTGTCGAGCGACAGCGTCCTCGTCGCAACCGAGGCGAAACAGTCCGAGACCGTGACGGACGGGAATCCTACCATTACGCTCAACGTCGAGCAAGGCAAGACCTACCGGATCACCAACGTTGACGAAGACAAGATCGACGGCGTGTTCACGAAGGGAACCGTTGACGGCCTGTACATCGCCGTGGCGACGGCTTCAGTGACGGTCTACCTCAAGGACTCTGAAATCGATGGCGAGGGACGGACGGTCTACAAGACCGAATACCAGCTGTGGAACACGGGGCGCATTGGATTCGATCTCGGAGTGGGCGTTGCGAAGGAAACGGAAGAAGATTTCGAGTATGTGCTGAAGATCCGCCGCCTGGACGGTGTCGCCGGCGTGGCGAAGGCCACGATTTCCCTTGATGTCGGCGACGTGCTGGATGACGGCAGCATATTCGAGTGGGACCACGAGGGCATGCAGTTCGAGTGGTTGGACGGCTCAAATGACGTCAAGACCGTGTCCGTCACGGTCAAGGCCAACAATTTCGCCGACGGCGAACAGCGGCTCGCCTTCAAGTTGACGGCCGTGGAAGGGGAAAGCGACGCGGGCGTGGACGAAGCCGCGGGCACGTTGACGCTCCTGATCCGGGACGACGACGAGGCCGTCCCCGGGACGCTGGCCATCGCCGAGACGGACCCCATGTGCGCCAAGCCGATGACGGTCGTGGCGGCGGGCGGTTCAAGCGTTGCGATCACCGTCAAGCGAGAAGTCGGTTCGGACGGCGAGGTGAGCGGCACTCTCAAGACAACGGCCGGAAGGTTCCAGAACGGCGAGACGACCTTCGACCTGCACTGGGCCAGCCGATCCAACGAAGTGAAGACCGTCTTGCTCACGCTGCCGGAGTATTCAGACCCCACGAACCGGTTGCAGCTCACGCTTACGTCCACGTCTGAGGCGAAGGTTGATCCGAACCGCAAGTACCTGACGGTCAAGCTGGCAAAAAGCGCGGCCGCCTTCGAGGCGGAGTCCGTGAACGTCCAGACGAGCGCGGTCCGCTATCTTTCGTTTGCCACGAAGCTGTTTGTCAACCCCAGCACGCTTGGCGACGGAGAGGTGTGCGTGACCAAGTATTCCGGATCGCTCGCGCCGGGACTTTCGTGGAGCTACGACAGTGAACTCAGAACGGTCAACGTGGAAGGCACGCCCGTGCAGGCGGGCGAATGGACAGCCGTGTTCCAGGTGGGCGAGGACGGCATTCCGGGGACGACGGCCGCCCTGACGGTCTCCGTCGCCGAGTTGGCCGTGTGCGATGAAAACGACGAGGCCGACGAACCGATCAACGCCGCCGTCGCCGAGACGCGGACGATTCGCGACATCATCATCGAGGATTCCGCGACGACAAACTTCATCGGGCTTCTCACGGTCACGATTCCGCAGACGGGGCGCTTGAGCGCGAAGATCCGGTTCGTCGACGGAGAGGCGCGGTCGTTCCTCTCGACGGGCTGGGACGGACTGGACGCGGACGGCTCCACGCTTGTGGCGACGTTGACCGACGTGAACGGCGGGACGGACACCTTGACGGTCAAGATCGCCAAGACCGGTGCCGTGTCCATTGAATCCGCGATCGCCGACACGTTCGTCGTTCCGACGGTGGCGTGGACGAGCGAGACGCCGGCGACGGACTGGCAGGGTTACTATACGGTGAGCATGCCGCAGAACGGCGTTCAGGACAAAGACGGGAATGAGGCTGCGGCGATCGCGGCAGGAACGGGTTACGCGACGCTGAAGATGAACGCGGCGGCGGCGGTTCGCGCCGGCAAGATGGCGTATTCCGGCATGTTGCCGAACGGCAAGCCGTTCTCCGGTTTCGGGGTGCTGGTTCCGGATCCGAAATCCTGGAATCCCGATCGCGGCGCATACGATTATGCGCTGTTGCCTGTCATCTTCGTATCGGAGGCGGATGTGTTTTCGGGCGTGTTCAAGATTCTCGCCGGCGCGTCAAACCTGGTATGTCGATCCGTTTTCTCTTCCACCGCGTTCAGGTGGATGCACGTCGGCGAAAGGGACGAGCTCACGCGCACGGCCTTGCTCGACGCCTTCGGCAGCAGCTATGTCAGTACGGACGACATCGCCTCGGCCTGTAACGACACGTTTGCGGAAGACTTGGCGAATCTCAAGTTCTTCGCGCTGGTGGAAGATCTCGGAATTCCGGAGGGGTTTGCTTGCGGTGCCGCGAAGGCTTGGGATGCCACATACACGGGCGTCAAAGTCGGACATGCCAACGGCGTGAACAAGATCAAGATCAGAGATGCGTCCGCCGCACGGGAACAAAATGGACTGACCCTGTCCTATAACCCTTCCACGGGCATTGTGGGAGGTTCGTTCCGGGTGGACTTCGATGACGGTTCCTCGGCTACGGCCATGTATCGCGGCGTTGTCATGATGCACTGGGGTACCGGCTGCGGCGTGTGTAACTTGGGCAGCGATCTGAGCCTCAGGCCGTTCATCAGCGGGACGGCTTGGTTCAACGACGCCTACACTTACACCACCGAGAAGGGATCCGTGAGCACAAAGTCCGTCCGGCGCGGTTGTTCGTTCACGGTAGGCGTGAATCCCGGCGAATGACGAATTGGTCAGAGAGATAGGAGGATGTGAAATGAATAACTTCGGCATCAAAACACTTGTGGGGCTGTTCGCGCTGACATCGGCGTTGCAGGCTGGCGCCGCCGTGGCCGCGGGAAGCTGCATGAAGAATGCGATTTCGCTGAACGCCTCACAGTCCGTTACGCTCGTGGACGAGTACGATCCGGAATTCAAGGAGTACTACGGATCCGGCGTGCGTTATTACAAAGTGACGTTGAGGAAGGGACAGGCCTATACAATCTGGATGAATGGCGGCAGCTCGGCCGACATGCAGATTTCCGTGGACGTGGACTGGGCTCTTGAAGACTTCCCGTCTGCCTCGTTTTACTATGTTGAATACGCAAATGGCATTCAAGCCGCCTATATGGACGCCGACGCATGGTCTGACGACGACCCGGCGTCATTCACCTACTATGTGATGATCAGCGGCGAAATCGGCCAGCAGGCGATGCTCTACGCGACGCAGGGGATCATGTCCTTCACGCAGGTCGGCGAAGAGGGCAACCCCAAGCGCCTGACGTTCTCGGATTCGCAAGTCACCGATGCGCCTTCGCTAATTGACGGGGACTACTTCTACATCGCCTCGCTGGAGGCCGGGCGTAAGTACATGATCCGCACATCGGGCGCCACTTCCGACGGCAAACTCGGCCTTTCCATTGATCCGCCCGGGGATTGGACATCCGAGAACATTCTCGAGTATACAAACGACGTGAGCAACACGAGTTGGTATGTCTACCCGACTGTCACTCAGGACTACATTATAAACGTGTCTGGGGGGAACGGGTCAACACAGGGGTTCAAGCTCAAGTACAGGTCGTATCCGACGCGGTTGCCGGGCAGCCATCCAAACACGAAACTTCGCGAGGAAGATGGTTATGCCGCGACCGTCATACCGGGGCGTGTCGTTGCCGACACGACCTATTACGATGACGTGATCGACGAGTCGCTTTGCCGTGTCAAGTTGCCTGCCGGCGAAAAGTGGGCGTTCGAGACGGTTGTCCCCGAGGACGCCTCCAACGGACTCAGGATGGTGGTCTACGACGTAAACGGGAATATTCTGCGCGAGAACACGACGGTGGGCAACGGTTCCTTGAACTGCCGTGCCGTGATTTCCACGACTTATGACGGGTGGTATTACGTGGGCGTGTGCCGACCCGACCTTCAATACTGGGACGACCAGCCCACCGACGGGGCCATTACCGTGTTTGCCTATCCCGCTACCGACGTTGATCCGCCAGACGATTACGACACGGCTGACGACTCGTATGCGGGGGCCGAACTTGTGACCCCCCTGCCGGCCGCCCCGGCCTCGTCCGCCGCTGCGGTTGGATACACGAGCGGCATACACGAACTGAACGTCTGCGACTGGTACGACTATTTCGCCTTTGCCGGCCGGGCGGGCGTCACATACGCGCTGAAGGCCACATTCGCCACGAGCGAGACGACGAGCCTCAAGTTGGGCGCCAAGCTGTACAAACTTGTGAATGGTTCGTTGGTCAAGGTGTCCGACACGATCGGGTCCATCTCGCCGGACGGAACGGACGAAGCGGTCAAGGCGTTGTCGTTCACGGCGGATGCCAACGCCATGTACTATGTGCGCATTTCCGTCGCTGACGGCGTGGGCTTAGATTTCCCCCCCTATCAGGTTCACGCGATCGCGTACATGGAGGACGGTACGGAGTTGGCGCTTGTGCAGGGCAAGACAAAGGGCGTTAACTCAACTTGGTTCTTCAAGGACGACGCGACGGGGTTGTATTCGAGCGGGGCGACGGTCGCCGTACCGCTTAATTCCAGTCCGAAGATGTGCTTCACGCCGGTCGCCGGTTATTCGACGCCCGAAAAGAGATATGTGGAGCTCAAGTCGTGGGGGGGAGACGCCGGAGACGTCGCGGTGGAGGTCGGCATTTACAACGACGAGTTCGACCCGGCGGACGACGTGGAGTCCGGATTCGTCACAATCGAACCGGCGAGCGGGTATGCGAAGGCGAAGCGCACGCTGTGGACCGGGGATGAGGCGGACTGGTTCCGCGTAAGGGCGGCAGAAGGATATTTCTATAACTTCTATCTGACCGACACGACGCAGGACGGCGTCGGGGACGCCGTCTTCAGCATCAAGCACAATGATGATACGACAAATCTGGTTGAAAACGTGATCGAGTGTCGCAAGGTCTCGTTCGACACGCGTGGCAAGGGCAAGTACAATATCCGGGTACACCATGGTACGGCGGAGAAGGAGGATACGGCCTACAGGCTGTACTATCAGGCCGTCAACGTCGGCAAGGTCGGGTTTGCGGTTGTGTCAAATAAGGTCAGCGAGGCCGCTGACTACGTGGACGTGGTGGTGAAGCGGACGGCCAGCGAGGGAGTTGTGCGCGTGAATTACGCCACTGAGGCCGAGACGGCGCAACCGGGCAGGGAATACTATCCAACGAACGGCGTTCTGGAATGGGCGGCGGGCGACATGGCCGACAAGACCGTTCGCGTAAGGCTGATTCCCGATCTTGAGGAGAAATGGGAAGAAAGCCCCTCTTTCAGGATTCGCTTGTGGCCGATGAGCGCCGACTCGCTCAAGGAAGACGAATATCCGGCCCTGTTAGAGGCGGATGTCGCGACAGTCAAGGTGAAGGAGAACGCCGCGAAGGCTCCGGGTACGATCATCGCAGAGGCCATGGGCGGTCTCTTCACGGCTGGCGACAAGATCGTGCTTGCGGTCCGGCGCCAAGGCGGGAGCGACGGTCGGATCGCGGTGCAGGTGAAGACGCAACCGGGGACGGCCCTTGCTGGGCGCGACTACATCCACGTGAAGACGAACATGGTGTGGGATGCCGGAGACGACGCGGAGAAGACGCTTGAGATACAGACCCTTGACGCCGGTGCGGTCTCGTCGGTGTCGTTCAACGTCAAGCTCGTGCCGCAGTCCCAAGGCGACTATGCGGATTGCGAAATCCCCGCCGTCCCGAAGAACAAGCTGTACTTCAATTTGGCCAGCACGGTGGCGGCCGGAGGTACGGTGGCGGACGCCGTTGCACGCGAGGCCGAGTCCGGGGTGGCGTTGGACGTCAAGCGCGGGGACTGGTACTTGGACGGGGATGGAGCGTTTCGCTGTCTGCCGCCCGCCGAGGGAATGGACGCGAAGATCAAGTTCCGCGTGCCGTCTGCCCGGATCCGGCCGGAGCGTTGATTCAGATCAAGCTTAAGAACACGGACGGGAATACATATGCGTCATTTGCGGATCAAGGCGGCGCTGGGCCCTTCAGGTTCGTCGACCTCTCGACCGTGAAGGCGTCTTCGCCGGAAAATCTCGCGACTCTCGCCGCGTCGGACGTTACGGCCCTCACATGGACAGAGCCCGCAGGCGGCGCGGACGGCGTTTGGTACCGCGTGCGCATCGGTGACCAGAAAGCGAAATCGAGCAAGATAACCGAGATCCTGAGCGAGGGGACGAAAGACCTTTCGTGCAAGCTTCCCGAGGGCATGCCGGCCGTCGGTAAGACCTACTGGTGGATGCTGGACTACGCCTATAGCGAGGAGGCGTCGCCGGACTTCAGTTCGCTCGAATGGATTGAGGGCCCCAGAATCTGGTCGTTCACGGCCGTTTCCGGCGAAACCGCCTCTACGGTGGTGGAGAAAGGCTGGTATGATGCCTATGGCGATGCGATTGCCGCAGGCAGCCCGATCAAACTCGTGCAGGGAGTTGCGGTCAAGTTCTACCTTGCAGCGGACTCGGGCGAGGGGGCCTCGGCGGAGGTCCTGGACGGGGCGTTGCCGCCCGGGGTTGATCTCAAGGGGGCTAAATGCAAGTTCCAGGGGGCGCCGACCGCCTCTGGCGACTACTCGGCGCTCGTGCAGGTGACGACGGTTTCCGGTCAGGCCAAGACGCTCCGCCTAGACTTCACGGTCGATCCCATCGGGGTCGCGGCGGGGGCGTTCTCGGGCATGATCCGTGAAGACGGCACAGGTCTGGAGGAAGGTTTCCCGCGAATCGGACGTGTTAAGTCGCTGGCCATATCGGAGACGGGCGCAATATACGCGCAGGTCAAGGTTGCGGGCATGACGTATGTGTTCTCGGCGGACTCGCTTGACTCGGCCGTCGATGGCGGAGGGGCGGGCTATCCAGGATCCTGCCTTGCGATGCTTTCCGGCACGTCGACCATCAATGACGTGGTGTACACCAACAGGATGGAACTGACGGTCGCGTCCGGCGACCCCGAGGACGGTGCGGCGCTCGGTGTATGCGCCGGAGAGGTGAGTCTCGTGTTGAACGTCCTGAGCGGAGGCGAGGTTCAGGAGGTTTCCTACAGGGGCGAACTCGTGCGCGACAACACTGCGAACGAGCAGTGGTTGGCGGCGGCGGCCCAGTACGAGGGTTACTATACAGTCTCGCTCGTGCCGTTCGGCGTGTCTCCTGCGTATGGCGTGCCGTGCGGGAACGGGTATCTCACGTTGCAGCTTGACGGTAACGGCATGGTGGCATACGCGGGTTTCCTTGCGGACGGAACGGCGCTATCGGGTTCTTCGCAGATTGCCCTTCGTGGCGACCTCGCCGATCCGACGGCTTGCTCGGCCCTTGTTCCCATTGGGATGTACTCGTCGCCTTGGTCGTTCGGCGGGACGCTGAAGCTCGATTGGGCGAAGGACGGGAACGGGTACGCGGCGACCGTCGTCGATTCGCGTGTGGCGCTGGAGTGGAACAAGGACGGCGTCTCCTCCTCGTTCGACGGACAGGGCTTCCGGATCGAGCTGCGGCCGACGGGCGGCTGGTACAACACGCTTGTCAACCTCCAGAGGTACTATCTTGACAAGGATTTCTCTGTGGAGGCGCAGCAGATTGAAGGCCTCCCGGCGGAGATGTTGCCTGCTAACCATACTTATTCCGCAGACACGATGCCGCATGGCGTGAATGTGTTGCTCGGACGCAACTCGCTGACGCCGGACGAGCGCGCCCTCGTTACGCAGGAGGACGAATCCGGCCTCTACGACCTCACCGCGAGCGTGAATCCGTGGAAGGTGAAGACGTCGTTCGTTCCGGAGACTGGACTCCTAACCGGTACGTTCAAGGCGTGGGCAGTGAAACAGTCAAACAACAAGCAGAAGGAATTTGCGACATTGAACCACTATGGCGTGCTGCTCATGAACCGGGACGCTTACTCGCCGCTGGACGACGATGTCTGGACGGCTGGATTCTATTTGCTTCCGGTCACCTCCGACTGGACATTTTCACTCCCATTCAACATTCGGGCCCTCCCCGCAGACCGCGACTGGACAGAGGCTGAAATTCCCCAAGTGGAGTGATGCGCCGACAGTTGACAGCCCTTGCCGTTTCGTTCTTCGCCGTCTATGCGATGGCGGAGAGCGGCCATGTCGATTCCGTTTACTTCGCCCCAGTCAATCGGCTCGTGTTCAAGGTCGTTTGGCCCGAAGGGGGATTCCGTGAATTCGAACGGGATCTTTCCAGTCCGGACGTGTTGCGCAGCGCCGACGGATGGTCTGGTCGGCTATACGGCAACGGGATGACCGACATTACGGGCCCTGGGCAGGACGGTCGTGTTGACTCCTACCGTTTCGAGAAGGGGCGGCTCGTGCGTTCCGAGATCGGCGGCGTTGTCCGGCAGTGCGCCTATTCCGAACCCCGCACCGCCCCTCGCGGGACGTATCCGCCGCTGTTGATTCCGCGTGAGGCCACCGAGAAAGCCGCCAAGGAATATTCCTACAACCAATTCCTGCACAAGTGGGACAATTCGGGGCGGCTTGCCTTCCCCTTCGTGAATCCCAACCATGCGGGCGTGTTGTATGCGCAGCTTTTCCTCCTGCTGGGCGCGGTGGCGTTCCGCGCGAATCGGCGTGTCGTGAAGGTCGTCGCCGGACTGCTTTCGCTGGCGAGCGCCGTGTGCCTCGTGTGGACCATGTCGCGCGGCGCCTGGTTGGGTCTGATGTTCGGCGCGGCTTGCTTTGTTGCGCTTGGCTTGCGGAAGTTCTTGAAGAGCCGCGCGTTCTGGATTGGCGCGGGGGTCTTTGCGCTCGCGCTCGTCGTGTGGGGCTGGTTGTACGGCCTGGACCAGATCACGCGCGGCTTCGATGGAACGACGATGAACTGGTCGAACGCCATTCGCTTGCAAATGTGGGGCCACGCTCCCCGGATGATGGTGGACGCGCCGGGCGGTTGGCATCGATTCTTCCCCGGTACCGCGTATGTGGATTGGTATCAGCCGCTGCAGTTCTATGCGCTGACTCCCACGTTGATCAATGACCATCTGACGATTCTCGTCGCGCTCCCTTGGATTGGCCGTTTCGTCTATCTGTTCGTCGCGTTTTCGGTGATCGGACTCGGTGTCGCGGCGCTCGTCGTCAGGCGCAATCCCCTGCCGCTCGCGATCTGGCTGGCGTTCGCCACAGCCGCCTGGTTCAATCCGCTCATGATGATCAAGACGCTGTGGATCGTCCCGCTCGCTTCGCTGTTCTTCCTGTTCGGGCGTTGGGTGTGGAGCAACCGCAGGGTCTGGGTAAGCGTGATCTCCGTGTCGGCGGTCCTGTCGCTTCTCGTCATTGCGGGCTTGGCTTGGATCGGCCGCATCGAGCCGGCTGGATACGTGCCCGTACATTTTGACGGGCGCGCGACGGCAATCAACGGGTTGTGCCCCAGAACGTGGATTGTAGACGACGGGACACTGGGCGGGGGATTCTCCGGCAAGGACATCCGCGAGTACTATACTTACGTGCGCAAAGCCCCGTCCGTCGGTTATGTGGATAAAATCGACGACCTGCC
>ONRL01000075.1 GCA_900320225.1 uncultured Lentisphaerota bacterium | reverse complement strand
AGCGAGAACGACTTCGAGAGCGTGCGCATCACCACCACGTTCGCGTTGTCCGCGGCGGCCGCGAGCGGCATGCACGTGTCGTCCGCGAAGTCGGCGTACGCCTCGTCCACGATCACAACGCCGGGAAACTCCCGCGCAAACGCGGCCACCTGCTCGCGCGGGTAGCGCACGGACGTGGGGGCGTTGGGGTTCGTGAGGAGGAAGAGCGCGACGGGCGCGTCGCCGGCGCGCGTGACGGGCGGCGCCCACGTGAAGTCGGGCGCGAGGGGCGAGGGCGCGAAGGGGACGTTGCGGATCGCGGCGAGCGTCTTGTAGAGCGAGTAGCTGGGGTCGAACGAGCCGATCGCCTCGTCGTCGTCCACGAACGCGCGGGCGGCGAGGGTGAGCACCTCGTCCGAGCCGTTGCCCACGAACACGCGTGCGGGCACGGTGCCGTCGCGTTCGGCGATCTTCTCGCGGAGCTCCGTGAACACGGGGTCGGGGTAGCGGCGCAGCCGGTCGAGGTCGAATGACGCGAGGACCTTCTCAACGAGCGGCGAGGGAAGATACGGGTTCTCGTTTGTGTTGAGCTTGATGACGCTGCGGTCCTTCGGCTGTTCGCCGGGGGTGTAGGGCGTGAGCGCCCGGACTGATTCTGCGATTCTCATTTTGACTTGCCTTTGTCGTTCGCGTCCGACTTGACCAGGACGGCGCTCGTGTGGCAGGCGCGGCGCGCGAGCAGGAAGAACAGGTAGTTCTCCTCCATGTAGTGGCTCGTGAGGTTCGCGACTGTGGTGACGCCCTCAAGGCCCATCTCCGACTTGAGGACGGACATGTTGTTCTGGAGGTTCACCGTGTTGCGGAAGAGTTTGCACCAGTTGCCGTTGGGATTGGCCGGATTGCCGCTTGCGAGGGGAATGAAGTTGAAGAGCAACCATACGGAGTTCTCGATCTCGACTGCGGCGACGGGCGTGCTGCCGCCGTCCGTCTTGACGTCGCCGAACTCCTTGGACTTCAGTACGGTCGTGCACCCGCACGCGAACAGCGCGGCTGCGGCGACAAGGGGTGTCAGGCGTTTGGTCATTTTGAACCTCCGTCGGGAATCTTCTTAAGCAACGTGCGCATTTCCTCTGTGAGCGCCTTCCTGTCCTCCATGCCCGCCTTGCGGGCGTCGATTGGCGGACGGGACCTGCGCGTGAGCGAGCAGGAGTACTGCAGTTCGCGGTAGGATATCACGTAGGGAAAGGGCAGTGACACGCCCCCCACGCCGATGGACATGAGGACCTCCGCGTTGTTGAAGATATGGAGGTCCGTGACGTTGCAGTCGCGCGCGGACGCGTAGTCCATGAGGCGGCGCTGGAGAACGTTCTCATCCACGTCGTTGCGGAAGAACCTCCACGGGAACCTCCTGTCCACATGCGCGTTCCCGCAGACGATTGGCCAGTAGTTGAAAAAATACCAGCCGAAGTTGGAGACGACGACATGCTCGGAGGCCTGCTCCTTGTTGCCGTACAACTGGATTGAATGCCCGGATGCGTCGCCAAGGGGCGTCGTTTCGAGGCTGAAGCAACCTGCCGAGAAAAGCAGGCAGGAAGATGCCAGTAAATGGAGATTTTTTTTCACGGCGGAAATTATACCAAAACGGCTTGACTTTCGTGACCGAAAAATATTAAAATGTTGAGCACCAATGAGCAAACTAGTTGACAAAATATCACGGCTTGTGTTCGTCGTGCTGTTTATCGGCATCGTTGTGGCCGGTGCCGTCGCGTCGTATCCGCGTTACAAGCGGTTGCAGGGACTTTCTCAGGAGAAGGCGCGTTATCTCCAGCTCATTGAAGAGAAGAAGTCCGAGATCGCCGAATTGAAAGAACAGCAGCGCCGCTTTTCCGTTGACCGGGGTTTCGTTGAGAAACTGGCGCGCCGCAACCGCCGCGTCTATCCGGGCGAGCTCGTGTTCATTTTCGACGACTAGTCCGGGCAATCCTTCATGGCTCGTTTCTTGCGCTTCCTGTGTGCGCTTGCCGCCCTGCCCTTTGCCTGGGCTCTGGCGCTTGTTTTCGTGGATGCGTTCCGCCTGATGCCCCTGTCGGGCGATGCGTTGTTTCCGCCGGGGGCGCTTTGTCTCGCGGGTGGTTTTGTGCTGTTTCTTCTCCTGTGGATCTGCCGGACGGTTCCCTTGCGTCTCTACGTGCTGGGCCACGAGCTCACGCATGCGCTCTGCGGACTCTGCTTCGGCGCAATCCCCACGAATTTGAAGGTCGGCCTGAAGGGCGGGTCGGTCACGCTTACGAAGTCCAACGTGTGGATCACGCTCTCGCCGTACTTCTTCCCGTTCTGGACGGCCGTCGTGGGGCTCGTCGCGCTGATCGTGCGCTGTTTCGTCTCGCCTCTGCCGTTCACGGGCGCCTGGCTGTTTGTCGTGGGCTTCACCCTGGGCCTCCACGTGTGCTTCACGCTTCGCGCGATTCTCCAGGAACAGCCGGACCTCCAGGAGTACGGTTACGTGTTCTCCTACGTGCTCATTGGGATCTTCAACGTCGCCGGCGTGATCGCCTGGATCGTCTGCACGAGCGAGGTGACGTGGGGCGCCGTGTGGGGAAGGCTCCTTGTCCGTTCCGCACGCGCCTACGCCGCCGTGGGGCGCGGTTGCCTCTGGATTTATGAATCTGTACGTACACTTCCCTTTCTGCAGGGCTAAGTGCGCGTACTGCGCGCTTCACTCTCGCGCGGGCTCCACGCCCGAGGTCCGCCGCGCGTACTGCGCCCGCCTCGCCGAGCAACTCGCTGCTTGGGGGACAGACCTCGAAAATTTTGGGACAGACCCCGATGAAAGAGGGTCTGACCCCACATTCTCAACCATTTACTTCGGTGGCGGCTCTCCCGCTCTCTGCGATCTGACTCCTATCTTTGATTCACTTCGTTCCCACGGGAGGGTCGCAACTTGTTGCGACCGCGAGGGGACAGTCCCCGAATTCACGGTTGAACTCCATCCGTTGGATGCACGGCCAGAAGTGCTGGAAATGCTGAAGAAGGGTGGCGTGAATCGCATTTCGATGGGGATGCAGAGTCTTGATGACGGTGTCTTGAAGGCGATGGGGCGTCTGCACACGGCCGCCGAAGCCGAGGCGGCGTTCCGCGCCGTGCGTGCGGCGGGGTTCACGAACGCGGGTATTGACCTGATTGCGGGATGGCCTGGCACGACGCCCGAATCGTGGCGCACAACCCTTGCGCGCGCCACGGCCCTCGACCTTGACCACTGTAGCGTCTACACCCTCATCCACGAACCGAAGACGCGCCTCGACCTCGCCCTGCGGCGCGGGGAACTGGAGCTGCCATCCGATGACGCGGCGCTTGCTCAGATCGACGCCGCCCGCGCCGCGCTTGCCGAGGCGGGGCTTGTGCGCTACGAAATCTCGAACTATGCCCGTCCCGGTTTCGAGTGCCGGCACAACCTCGCCGTCTGGCGCGGGGAGGACTACATCGGGCTTGGAGAAGGGGCCCACGGGCGGCGCGGGCTCGTGCGGACCGCGAGCGGCGTGGAAACCACGGTCACACCCGAGGAGGATGCCGTCGAGCGCGCGCTCTTCTCCCTCCGCACGCGCGAGGGGCTGTCCCTTGATCGCGTTGCCCGCCTCTGGCCGATCCTCGTGCCGCGTCTGCACGCTTGGCGCGAGAAGCTTGAGTTCTTCAAGCGCCAGGGGCTGTTGCAGGATGCCTACCGCCTCACGCCTCGTGGCGCCGAAGTGTGCGACTCGATCCTCGCCGACCTGGTCTAACTTCTGAGCTGTCGTGTCATTCCGCGCTGAGCTTCAGGCGTGCAAGGACCTCCCGCTTGAACTCGGGCGTGTGGAACATGCCGCAATGCGCTCCTGCGGAAAACCAGGTGATGCGATCGCCCAACGCGTTGTCAAGGAAGTCGCGGTCGCCGTCATTCAGGAGGAAGTCGTCCCACGTGTGAATCACCGAGACGTGGGCATTGGCGCGAAGGGCGCCCTCGATTGTTTTCATCCCGACATGCCGGGCGGAATCCTTGGGAAAGCGCGCGAGGTAGTCGCGCGGGGAATCGGCCGATTCCTCTCCCGTCACGCACGTGACGAGTTCGGGAATGGCGGCAACGAGAAAGGTGGCAACCGTAAAACGAGCGTCCTCCTCTGAAACGTCGGGGGTCGAGTCGAATTTGAGTTTGTCCCAAACCAGAAGGCGCGGTGTCACGTCCACGAACTTCTCAAGCATCTGCTCGCGTGACCAGGACTTTGCCGGATCGATGAAGGATTCGACGGCCGAGATGACGTAATTGAAATCAACGGGAGGGTTGACCGCCAGCAGCGTGTCGGCCGTGAAGCCCAGTTCGCCACGGCTCTCCAGTTCGGCGAGATGGGAGACGAAAAGGCCGCCCATCGACCAGCCGACGACGGAGACCTCCGCGTCGTCCACGAGGCCGTCCCGCGACAGGTCGTCGATCACGGCGCGCATGAACGCGGCCAGTCGGCGGGCGTCTTCGGGGAGATTCCCCGGCAGGATGCCGTGGTTTGCCGATTTCGCGTACCGCCAGTTGAACGGGTTGTCGATCGTGACGGCGGACGCGCCGGCATCATGCACCAGCTCGGCCATGGCCAGCGCAGAGGCCGAGTCGAACTCTCCGCCGATTCCGGGGATGACGAAGACGAGGCGGCGGCATTGCTGTGGCACGGCATGCGCGGGCGCGGGCACGAAACCGTACCGGGCGTCCGGGCGTCCGGGATCAAGGGCGACCGTGCGCGTCGCGACGTCCTTTGCGAAGTCGCCGTTGAAAATGCTTGAACGCATCCACCAGGAGTCGTTGTCGCGGGCCGGGGCGAAAAGCCGGACCCTGAGTGAATCGATTGCGGGGGCGCGCGGTCCGTACCCGGCAAGGTCACGCCAGCGGCCCTTGAGCCCTGCCGGACGCGACGGCGGCCTGCAAACGGGCGGACGGCGCGCTCCCTCTTCGTTGGCGGCCAGTTCGTTCATGTAATGGTAGACGGCCAGCTTTTCATCGAGCAGGGTTTTGGCCGCGATCGCCCGGCGATAGGCTTCGTAAGGGTCGGCCGACGATTTGACGTTCGCGTTCCACGGGGCGATTGCCATTGCCAGGTCGTTCGGCCACAGCGCGGCCGTCCATCCGATTCCAATGCCCGTCGGAAAGAAGAAGTTGACGTACGTCTTGGGATCAAGCCCCTGGTCAAGGATATATCCTGCGCAGTCGCGCACGTGCACGCGCGGCACGAACGGCAGGACAAGGGACGGACCTCGCGGGATCCCCCAGGTGGCGAACGTCCCGGAAAGGGAGGCGTCCGTCGAGAAGATCCCGAACCAGTCCCTCGCGGGGTCGAACAGCCCCCCGAGTCCCAGGACGGTGTTGGCGGCAAAGCGCTTGGTTTCGTCCCAGGCGCAGCCGCCCTCTCCGCGAAGAAGCGTCGCGACAAGCCGGATCGGGTATTCGGAATTGTTAATCGCGTTGTCGATGCTGCGTATCAGCGGTTTGGGGACGAGCGAGCAATAGACATGGTCGAGCGGAGTGGCGACGTAGTCCATCGCGGCTTCTTGAATGGCGAACATCGCGCGGTTGAAACCCCGCCAGTCGTCCTCTCCGGCTATCTCGCGGCCCAGCTGCAAGGCAGACCATTTGGCATTCTCCGCAGGAACGCCTTCATGTGGTTCGGCGAGGTTGACGCCGCTGGTTTCCAGTGTGAAAGTCCATGTGACACCGTTCGCGTTTTGGGTGATCAGGCAGCTTATGGCCATTAGCCCGGTCACCAAGGTTTTAAGCGTTTTCTTCATCGATCATTCCTTTTCGGGTTCGTTTGCGGGGCCAATTCCCCGTGGACGCGGATAGTATGCCAAAAGTAATTCGTGTCAGCGTCAGTTTGGTGACAGAAGCTCGTCAAGAAATCGTCAAAATCATTCCTGTTGTTGTCAGCGGGGTACGACTTGACCGGTGACGCGGTGCCATTCGGACGCGCCGCCGAGGCCGACGATCGACCAGGCGCGGAGGCGATCCTCCGCCGCGGGCACGAAGACGGCGCCGGGCTGGAGCGGTTCCGTGAGCGGCGAGACGACGGCGAAGTCCGGGTGGACGCTCCTATTCGGCTCCACGTGGAAGTTCATCGCGCCGATCCGTTCCGAGTCCGTCACGACGCCCCAGAAACGTCCGTCTTTCGCGAGCCACACCGCGGTCTTCGGCGCGCGCCACAGGTTGGGGACGGGTTTCGCGGCGGACGATTCGACCTCGCCCGCGAACAAGGCGAAGGGACTGAAGTAGATGCGCTTCATGTCGATCGGCTCCTTGCCGATGTTGGCGAACTCCAGCACGTCCGCGCGGAATACGGGTTGGCCCGGCGTGAACGTGAACGCCTCCTTCACGCGGTAGGCGATGCCGCTGCCGCGCGCCTCGGCCGTCATGACGAGGCGTCCGCCGCCATCCGCAGAAGGTTCCCAGCCCGCCGCCGTCACGCGCGTGGGCGAGGCCCAGTGGCGCGCGCCGTTGCGGTCGTGGTGGATCATGAACCCCCAGGCGCCGAACTCGCGCCCGTCAAGCGCCACGCGTGAGAGGAGGCGGTTGCCGCCGAGATGGGTTTCGACCACGAGTGCGCCGTTCGCGACGCGGCAGGTGGCGTCGGTGCGGGTGAAGGTGGGCGTGGCGGCCGCGCAGGAGCGCGGCCCTCCCGTGCGGGTGAGCATTTCATCCACGAGGCGGGTGGAGACGGGCGGGGCGTCGCGCACGGGCGGAGGCAGGGCGTACCGTAGCGCCTTCGCGTTTTTCTGGATGCGGGCGAACGTCTCAACGCACGGGTAGGGGACGCCCGCCTCGTTCACGAGGCCGTAGTTGCTGTCCTCGCCGTTGCCATCCGCGCCGCCCGCCGGCTGGTCCACCCAGCGGAACACGGCCCAGCCCACGATGTAGGGCATCGTCAGGAGCGTGCGCATCCAGAGTTCGGACGCGCGCGTACGTTCCGCCTGCGTATGGAAGCGCTGTCCCGCGCCGTGGAGACAGGGAAGGCCCGAGTCAAGCGCGGGGAACGCCCATTCGGGAATCATCATCGGCTTCTTCGTGCGGGCGTAGAGGGCGTCGAATGCCTCACGCACACTGCGACTGTCGGTGGCGCTGGGAGCGACGGTGTTGCGGTCGATGTCCGTCATCGGGTAGCAGTTGAAGGACACGACGTCGCAGTATTCGCCGGCGATGTTCCACACCTCGTCGTCGCCCGCGCCGCCGATTCCGGCAAAGCGGCAGCCCATCACGAGGTGGTTGGGGTCGGCCGCGCGCACGGCCTCGGAAGTGGTCTTGAAGTAACGGCGTGCGATCTCCAAGAGAAAACCGCGCTTGATCTCGTCCGGCACCTTCCCGGCTGGATCGGCGCCGTGGGCGCGCACCCAGTTCTCGGCGGCGACGCGCGCGGAGTGTCTGGGCTTTTTGCGCATGCAGACCTCGAAGAGGGCGAAGGGCTTAGGCACGCCGGGCGCGGTGCGTCCGCGTCCCCAGGCGAGCTCGTTGTCGAGGTAGTAGCCGATCGTCCACGGGTCGTCCTTGTACGGGGCGCACATCCAGTTCGCGACGAGGGCGCAGATCTCGGCGAAGCGCGGGTGGAACACGTTCGGGAAGGCGGCGCCGGCGGGGCGCGTCTCGTCGTTGATCCAGTATTCCTCCGGCATGCCGAGGTGGCACATCCGCTGGCCGAAGAGCGCCACGCGGATGCGCGGCACGCCGCGGCGGTCCAGCACGTCGCCGCAACCGAAGCTCAGCGTGTTGAAACCCCAGGCGGTGTACTTCTTGATCGTGTCCTCGGCCCATTTCTCCGGCGTGCCGAACATCTTGATGTTCGTCTCGCGGTAGGCGTAGCGGTCGTGGGCGGGGTCGTAACAGCCAGCCCAGTTCGCGCTCTGTACGCCGAAGCTCAGGAAGCCGCGTCCGAGCGGGTCGACAAGCCACCAACGTCCGTCGGGGTCCTGTTCCGTGCGGAAGGCGCCGGTGGCGCGGCGGACGATGCCCGGGATGAAGGATCGGCAGTCGTAGGGCGGGAAGGCGGAGGACGGCGGTCGCGGGGCGGCCGCCCTGCCGGGCGGCGGTTCGGTGACGGAGAGTCCGTCGGCCGTCTCTGTTACGTCGAGGATGCGCAGGTGCTCAAGTCCGCGGCGGTTGGGTCCGTGCAGGACGAGCTTGAGCGCGCCCTCGAACGTGCGGAACAGCGCGCCGTGCCCGCCGTTCTTCCCGTAGATCACCTTGTGGTCCTTCCACGGGCCGTAGACCGTGCCGCTCGCGGATTCGGTCTGCATCACGCAGTAACCCTCGCCTGTCTTGCGGAACGAGCTCCAGATCATGAGGAGGCGTCCGCCCTTCATGCGGTGGAGGTACGGGCCGTCCGTGACGCGGGACTTCGGCGCGGCGGCCGTCGCGTCGAAGAGGCGGCGCGGCGTTTCGGCGAGACCCGAGAAGTCGGGCTTGAGCGCCGCCACGCACATCCCGCCCGTCTTGACCTGCACCCACTCGTGGCAGAACACCATGTACGGCTTGCCGCCGTCCATGAAAAGCGTGCCGTCGAGCGCCATCATGTCCTCGGGCGTGGCGGGCTTGCCCGTGACGGGACGGAACGGCCCCGTCGGCGCGGCGGATTCGTAGATCCACGTGCCGCGCCGGCATTCGAGGCGCGACGCGTTCGGCCCGCGCGCGCCTTCGCGGTCGGGGTAGAACGAGAGCGTGGCGAACATCAGGTAGCGGGTCCCCACCTTGTACACCTCCGGCGCCCAGACGGTGCGGCAGCGGTCCTTCGGCGGCACGGACATCACGGGCTGCGGACGCGACCACCGGAGAAGGTCTTTCGACGTGCGCACGCTCACGCCGCGCGCGTAGGGTCGGCCTCTGTAGGGGTCGGTTGTCTCGTAGAGGTAGTAGGTCTTCGTGGCGTCGTCTGCGAGGATGAACGGGTCGCGGATGCGGAAGGCGTCGGCCGCGACGGGCGCGGTCTTCCCCTTGGCGGCGTCCGCGCCGATGATGGCGCGGGCTTCGAGGGGACGGGAGGTGCGTACGTATTCGGCGCCGACGCCGACGGCGGCGAGCAGGTCGTCGGCGTCGCCGGTCTCCCAGTCGTAGACGATCGTCTTGCCCGCGTCGTGGAGCGGAATCGCCTGCGCGTCCCCGAGCGGCTTCGCGGTGACGTGCGCGTTCGACATGACGCGATCGACCTTGTCGGTGGTCACGAATCCGCTCCACCGCGCGCGCACAAGCGCGGTTTCGGCGGCAGACGCACACGCAGTCAGAGCGACCGTCGTCATCGTTGCAAGCATCCTCTTCATTCTTGACTCCTTTGGGGTTGCTCCCATTTTACCAAAAAAAGGAGTGTTGCGCTTATCGCGGCCTTAATTTTAGGCGCATCGGCGCAAAAATATGGTATACTTACACCTGCCATGGACACACCAAAGAGAGCGGCGTTCATCGAACGCAACACGAAGGAAACGCAGATCTCGCTGTCGCTCGACCTCGACGGGTCGGGCGCGGGCGAGGTCGACACGGGCATCGGGTTCTTCGACCACATGCTCGAGTTGTTCAAGAAGCACGCGCTGGTGGACCTCACTGTGAAGTGCGCCGGCGACCTCGACGTGGACTACCACCACACGGTGGAGGACGTGGGGCTCGTGCTCGGACAGGCGCTCAACCAGGCGCTCGGCGAACGGCGCGGCATCACGCGCTACGGCTTCGCCTCCATCCCGATGGACGAGGCGCTCTGCGAGACGTCGCTCGACCTCGGGGGGCGTCCGTTCCTCGTGATGACGTGTCCGATGAAGCACCTCATGGTGCGCGACTTCGAGGTGAAGCTCCTGGAGGAGTTCTTCCGCGCCGTGAGCGTGGAGGGCCGTCTCAACATCCACCTCCGCCAGATCTACGGCGACGAGGCGCACCACGTGTGCGAGGGCTTCTTCAAGAGCTTCGCGCGCGCGCTGCGCCAGGCCGTGTCGGCCGATCCGCGCGAGAAGGGCGTCCCCTCGTCGAAAGGAGTGTTATGAAATCCGCACTTGCCATCCTGGCCACGCTTGCCGCGCTTGGCGCGGGAGCGGAGGCGAATCCCTACGGCGTGTGCGCGCACGTGTCGCGCGACGAGTTCGGCGCGCGCATCGAGACGTACGACATGATGGCGCTCGCCGGCCTCGGCTACGTACGCAGCGACTTCGACTGGCACCAGTGCCAGCGCGCGAAGGGCGGCGCGTGGGACTTCACGAAGTTCGACAAGACCGTGGACGACGCGGCCGCGCGCGGCGTCACCGTGTTGCCGATCCTCTACGGCATCCCCAAGTGGGCGTATCCGGCCTACGCGCACCTGGACGACTTCCGCGACTACATCCGCGCGACGGTCTCCCATTTCGGCATGAAGATGCCTGTGGTCGAGATCTGGAACGAGCAGAACATCTCCGGCTTCTGGAAGGATCCGAACCCCACGAACTACCTCGCCGTCCTCAAGGCGGCCTACGAGACCGTGAAGTCCGTCGAGCCGCGCGTGCGCGTCTCCTTCGGCGGCACGGCCGGCGTGCCGTTCGGCTTCATCGAGGAGGTCTACAAGCTCGGCGGCGCGAAGTACTTCGACATCCTCAGCATCCACCCCTACTCGCACCCCGCGCCCCCGGAAGGGCGCATGGACGCGCAGATCGACAAGCTGCGCGACATCATGGCGAAGTACGGCGACGCGGAGAAGGCGATCTGGATCACGGAGCTCGGCTGGCCCACCCACACGCCGAACATCGGCGGTGCCGGGCTGCTCTCCTCGGCGCTCAAGGTGGCGCGTCCCGAGAAGAAGACGTGGAACGTCGTCTACGCCGCGTGTGTGGCCGACGACGCCGAGCCGCCCGCCGCGATTGCCGAGGCGCTCCTCGCCGCCCTGCCGCCCGGCTCCACCGTCGTCGCCTGCACGCCCCGCGAGACGTGCCGCCGCCTCGCGAACGGCGGGGTGGACGCCGTCATCTACCCGTTCAGCGAGGCGTATCCGGCCGACACCGTCGACGCCGTCGTGGAGTTCGTGAAGAAGGGCGGCACGCTCGTCGACTTCGGCGGCATGCCGATCTGGAACGCCGCGCTGACGAAGGACGGCGTGTTCCGCCATGTGCACGACTATCCCTCGTGGAAGGACCGCAGGCGACTCCGCATCCAGGAGGACGCCTGGTGGATGGGCGACAAGTCGCTCCCTGAGGAGATGAACGTGTTCGCAACGCCCGAGGCCGCTGCGGCCGGGCTCAAGCAGGAGCCGACGGGCTTCGTGGCGCGTCGCTTCCAGACCGCCGCGCTCCTGAAGCCCGGCGACAGGATGATCCCTCTCCTGACGGGCAAGAAGCCGAAGGACGGCAAGGAAGCCGTCGCCGCGTGCGTCTACGCCTTCGACAGCGACTTCAAGGGGCGCATCGCCGTCTCCGGCCTCATGGGCCGCGGCCCCGTAGGGTCGAACTCCGAGGAGCGCCAAGGCCTCCTGCTCGCGCGTGCCGTCGCCATCTCCTTCGCCAAGCGCATCGAGAACTTCTTCTGGTACGAGTTCCGCGCGCCGGAACGCGACCCGTTCTACAGCGAACACCACTTCGGCATCGTCCACGACAACTTCGCGCCGAAGCCGGCGTGGGGCGCCTACAAGAACTTCATCCTCCAGCGCCCCGTCGGGTCGAAGCAGCTGCCGGATGCCTGGCACGACGACGCCAACAAGACGTTTTTCCCGCAGTGGACGCGTCCCGACGGACGCCCCGCCGGCATGTTCTGGACGCTTGAGCGCAACAGCCTGCGCGACCTCACGTTCGACGGCGGGAAGGTGGAGTTCCACGACGTGTGGGGCAAGCGGATCATCCCCGTCAAGACCGGCCCGAAGACCTGGCGCGTCCCCACGGGCGAATCCCCCGTTTATTTCACAGGAGCAAAAATCAAACTATGAAGCTTCAAGGAACGATTACGGCGATGGTCACGCCGTTCACGAAAGATGACCACGTGGACTACGGCGCGCTCAAGGCGTTCGTGGACTGGCAGTGCGAAAGCGGCGTCGAGGGGCTGTGTCCCGTCGGCACCACGGGCGAGTCGCCCACGCTCTCGCACGAGGAGCACCACGAGGTGGTGGCGAAGGTGATCGAGTACGCGGCGGGCCGCGTGAAGATCATCGCCGGCACCGGCGCGAACTCCACGGCCGAGGCCGTGTCCCTCACGCAGGACGTCATCGCGCGCGGCGGCGCGGACGCGACGCTCCAGGTGACGCCCTACTACAACAAGCCGAACGCCGAGGGCCTCTACCGCCACTTCATGACCGTGGCCGACCTCGGCCTCCCGGTGGTGCTCTACAACGTGCCCGGACGCAGCGGCCGCGAAATCCCGCTCGACGTCGTCGCGCGCCTCGCGAAGCACCCGAACGTGGTGGCCATCAAGGAGGCCGCCGGCAGCGTGGAGCGCGTGAGCGCGATCCGCCACCTCTGCCCCGAGCTCACGGTGCTCTCCGGCGACGACTCCCTTGCCCTGCCGATGATCGCCGTCGGCGCCTCCGGCGTGATCTCCGTCGCGTCCGACGTGATGCCGCGCGAGATCAGCGACTTCATCCGCACCGCGCTCGCGGGCGACTTCGCCAAGGCGCGCGCCCTGCACGAGCGCTACTACGACCTGTTCCACGACCTCTTCATCGACACGAATCCGATCATGGTGAAGGAGGCGCTCGTGATGACGGGCCGGATCGGACCCGGATTCCGTCTGCCTCTCTGCGAGACGACGGACGAAAAGCGCGCGAAGCTGCGCGCCACGCTCGCCGCCCTCGGTCTCCAGGTGTGAGAGGCGGCGCCATGACGTTGCCGGAGATTGAGCGCGCCTGCGCCGCCGTGGACGGCGTGGTGTTCGATTTCGGCGGCGTCGCCACCGTGTCGCCCAACACGGACGGCTGGCCGATCTATGCCTACTGCGCGAGGTTCGGCGTGGACCGTGCGGCGGTCCACCGCGGCTGGCAGCGCTACCGCAGCCTCTGGGACGGCGGGTTCATCCCGTTCGCGGAGCTGTACCGGCGCATGTTCGCGGACGCCGGCGCCGCGCTTGCCGACAAGCAGGTGGACGAACTTTGGGAACTCGATTCCGGTTGCTGGATCCGCACGTTACGCGAGGACACGCTTGCGCTCATGCGCCGCCTGAAGGCGTCGGGCAAGAAGCTCGGCGTGCTGTCCAACATGTCGCCGGAATTCTACGAGCGTCTGTACGTCCCGCGCTGCGCGGTGCTCCGCGCGCTCCTCGACGCCGAGGTGATCTCGGGTCTTGAACTCCTCTGCAAGCCCGAGGAGCCGATCTACCGTCTCACCGAACGCCGGATGGGCCTGCCGCCGGACCGACTGCTCTTCCTTGACGACACCGAGGCAAACGTGCTCGCCGCCCGCGCCTTCGGCTGGCACGCGGAAGTCTACCCACCCGCCTGATCCATTTCCCCACCGGCGCTTCTCGAGGGCGGCCCTCCCGTGGGACGGCCGCAACTTAACCCTCTAGGCTCGTACAGGGGAATTTGCTTGCTCGTACAGGGGAAGAAAGCGACTCCTACCCACGAACTTTCCTCGTCCTACCCACAGCAAAAACACCGTGTGGCTCAAAACCCCTACCGTACTGGGCCAGAACCCCGACTTTGCTGGCTCAAAACTCCACCTCTGGTGGCTCAAAACCCCGACAGT
>ONRL01000317.1 GCA_900320225.1 uncultured Lentisphaerota bacterium | reverse complement strand
TCGTGGTGGCCGAGAACGGCACGGGCTTCATCGCGGAGCTGAAGGCCGGCACCTGGGAGCCCGTGGTGAGGTTCAAGGGCGACCCCACGGCCCCCGACGGCACGGTCCCCGGCGGCGGGCACCACCGCTACCGCATGATCCGCAAGACGGACAAGGGCACGTATCTCGTATGCTGCTCGAGCGCGAACTTCGTGCGCGAATACGACAGGACGGGCAAGCTCGTCTGGGAGCAGAAGATCCCCGCGAAGCTCACCTTCGACTGCCTCCGCCGCGCCAACGGCAACACGCTCGTCTCCCATCTCGACGCCGTCACCGAGTATTCGCCCGACCACCAGGTGGTGTGGCAGTTCAAGTGTACGGACGCCCCCGAGCTGAAGCTCGCCAACCTGTGCGGCATCTGGGAGCAGAAGAACGGGAACCTCGTCGTTGGAACGTACGCGAACGGCGTGGAGGACGGCAGCCGCACGACGGCCTTCGAGGTGACGCGCGGCAAGAAGGTCGTGTGGAGCTACGCGGCGGCCGGCAAGCGCTTCTCGATGATGACGGCGTTCCCCGTCGCCCCTTCGCAGTGGCCCGTGGCGTGCGTGTCCGTGCCGCCGTCGGACGAGGCGAAGATGGAGAACATCGTGGGCGCGCGTCTCTCCGCAGTCCCCCGCAAGCCGCGCAAGGTACTCATGGTCGCCCGCGCGTTCGGATACTCCCACAACGACGCGCTGGCGTACGGACGCCGCGCGTTCGAGATCGCCGCCGGCAAGACGGGCGCGTTCGCGCTCGACTTCACGGAGGACGTGTCCGTCCTCGGCGACGCCGCCGCGCTCGCCCGCTACGACGCCGTGGTGATTAACAACGCCACCATGATCAGCGTCAGGCGCTTCCCGTCGATCGAGGTGGATGGCGGGCGGGACGTGGCGCTTCAGGAACGAGGATCCGGCGCATCCGCTCACGGCGATGTTCGAGGGGAAGGCGACCTTCGCGTCCAGCGACGAGATCTACATGCACTCCTCGCCGGCGTATTCGCGCGAGAAGGACCGCGTGCTGATCTCCCTCGACCTCTCCGACGGCGCCACCGCGGCGGCGGCGGACCGCTGGGCGAAGTCACGCGGCGCCGACAAGCTGCGCGCCGACCGCGACTTCGCGGTGTCCTGGACGCGCCGGTACGGCGCGGGCCGCGTGTTCTACACGTCATTCGGCCACGACAAGCGCGCCTTCATCGACAAGCCGCGCCTCCTGCACATGCTCGCCGGCCTCCAGTATTGCCTCGGCGACCTGGACTGCCCCGACACGCCGCAATAACGCCCTGGCCCATTGGACTTTGTGCAATTCGCGATTGACGGATGGGGGGGCAAAGGGTAAAATACGGATATCCTTTCAATGAGGAACAGGACCATGACCAAGAAGGAATTGAACCTAAAAGCAATCTGTGCGTTCGTGACAAGCGTGGTCGGCGCAGCCGCCGGCGCCATCTCCATCACCGCGAACACCACGGTGACGGAGGCCAACGTGGCCGACTACGTCGCGGCCGACATCGACATCGCCGCCGGCGCCACGCTCACGTTCTCCGGCCTCACCACGCCGCGCACGTTCACCGGCACGCTCACGGGTGGCGGCAACTTCGCCGTCGTGAGCCCCTCGCGCACCGACGTGAAGATGACGCTGAACGGCAACGCCACCGGCTTCACCGGCCAGTTCTGCTTCACGAACCACGCCGTGAACGTCTCCTCCCCGGCCGCCGTCGGCGACGTGGCGCGCATCAACCTCGTCGTGCCGCAGCTGAATTCCACCGGCACGGATGCGTACCAGTGCAAGTTCAATCCGGAGAACGCCACGTACCGCAACTTCATCGACGCGAACGTGGGCCCGAACAACGGCGTGATGCCCGCGGCCGGCGTGACGTTCGCCGGACCGATCTTCTGGCGCGGCGGCCGCCTCTACGGAAACGCCATCGTGACCGGCCCGATCACGAACAACGCCCCCACGATGTACTGCCAGGGCGGCATGAAGCTGCGCGGCGGCGTCACGTCCGTAACGAATGGCGGGAACCTCCAGGCGGATGGCGGGAACCTCTACATTGAAAGCGACGTGGAGAAGATCAACGGCGTCCAGGCGATCGGCCATACGATATTCTTCGGCAAGGAGAACGCGCTCGCCGAGTCGCTCTACATCTATTTCGGCGTGAGTTACCGTCACTTCGGCAAGGTCGACCTCCAGGGGTGGAACCAGCGTTGCGGACGAATAATCGCCACCACCGACCTCGCGAACGAGGCGGCCACCTACGTCACTTCCGCAGACCCGGCCACGCTTTCGATCCTGAACCAGAGCGATAACGTCACGTGGTACGGGAACCTCAACGGCAAGGCGTCGCTCTCGTACGCGTCGGCGTCCGGCAAGCGGTTCACCTACAACGGACGCTCCGGGACCTCGACGGGCTCCATCACGGTGAACAGCGGCTACTTCCGCTTCGAGACGAACGCCGTGCACAAGGGACTCTCGAAGCTCGTCGCGAAGGGCACGGGCACGTTCGAGTTTCCGGCGAACACGTCCGGCGGCAACGTCGCCTTCGCCTCCATCAACCCGAGCGGCGTGTCCGTGGCGTTCGAGGACACCGGCAAGATCGACATCGGCTCCGGTGCGGTCCTGGAAGTGGACACCGCCACCGTCGACGACGAGTACGTGGAGCCGGGCACCTACACGAAGAACGACGGCACGCCGGTTGGCGAGCACATCACCGGCAACGGCACGCTGCGCGTTCTCAACAGCGCGCCCGTGACGGCGGGCGACACGTACGTGTGGACGGGCGCGGCGGGCGACGGCCTGCTCACGACGGGCGGCAACTGGGAAGGCGGCGCGGCGCCCGACCTCACGGAGGGCACGGCGAAGCTGTTCTTCTCGGCGGGCACGGCGTCCGCCACGGTGAGCGGCACGGCGTACGTGTACGGCATCACGTTCTGCACGAACGCGGCGTTCACGCTCACGGGCGCGGACGCGAACGCGAAGGTCGTCGTGGGCGCGGGCGGGTTCCTCGCCACGAACACCGCGGCTCTCCATGTGAGCGTCACGCACGTCCTCGACGTGCCGGTGGAGATCGGGACGCTCCCGCAGACGTGGCGCGTCGCCTCCACGAACACGCAGCTCTCCCTCACGGCGCCGCTGACCGGGCGTGCAGCCCTGGCGCCGCTGACGATCGACTGCCGCGGCCGCGTCCAGTTCCGAGCGGACAACTCGGGTCTTCTCACGCCGCTCGTCTTGACGAACGTCACCACGGCCACGCAGCCGTACGTCTACGACATGAAGGGCCTCGGCGCGCCGAGCCGCTTCACGACGGTGTGGGGCGGGC